>PVWD01000198.1 GCA_003003615.1 filamentous cyanobacterium CCP2
ATTCGTCCCTTAGAAGCCGTCAAGATTCCGGCGAGCCGTTGGGCACAGTATCCCCATGAGTTTAGTGGGGGGATGCGGCAGCGAGTGGCGATCGCCCTAGCATTGCTCTTGGAACCGAAGCTCATTGTGGCAGATGAACCAACCACGAGTCTTGATGTCACCGTTTCTGCCCAGATTCTTGATGAATTAACTCGCCTCTGCCAGGCACGCCAGATGGCATTGATGCTGATTTCTCACGATTTAGCAATGGTGGGAGAATATTGCGATCGGATTGCTGTAATGTATCAGGGCAAGGTTGTAGAAGAGGGTACGGTTCAAACGGTTTTGACGCAGCCTCAGCATGAATATACCCAGTCTCTCCTGCGATCGGCGTTGCATTTACAGGCAGGTGCGAAGGGGATTGGCAACGCGATAGGGCTAGAAGCCAGAAGCCAGGAGCCAGGAGTCAGTAATTGGGAAACTGAAAATGAAAGGCAAACGGATCAGGCTATTTCTTCACATCTCCTTCCCCAGCCGCTTTTAAAAATTGATAATCTTTACCAGCACTACAGCCTAGAGCAAAACTTTGTGGCGCGTTTGCTCTCTCAGACAAAAGACCCAACGATTAAGGCGGTTGATGGGGTGTCGTTGGAGCTGTATTCGGGTGAGATTTTGGGGTTGGTGGGTGAGTCGGGTTGTGGTAAGAGTACGCTATCTCGGACGGTGTTGCAGTTGATTCGGCCAACCAGTGGACGGGTTGAGTTTCTGGGGCAAGAGTTAACCAGCCTTTCCCAGCAGGCAATCCGGCAACAGCGACGGCAAATGCAGATGGTGTTTCAAGACCCTCACGCTTGCCTAAATCCCATGATGACCGTTGGTGAAAGCATTGCCGATCCTTTGCTGATTCATCAGCTTGCCAGTCCTGAAGCGGCTCAGCTTCAAGCACAGGAAATGCTGGAACGGGTAGGGCTAACCCCTGCCAAAGAGTTTTATCACCGCTACCCAAAGGAACTGTCTGGCGGACAACAGCAGCGAGTGGCGATCGCCCGTGCCCTGATTACCCGTCCTAAACTGCTGGTGTGTGATGAGCCTGTGAGTATGCTAGATGCCAGCGTTCAGGCCCAGGTTTTAGACTTGATGCTGGAACTGAAGCGAGAATTTGACCTGACTTACCTGTTCATTACCCATGATCTTTGGGTGGCAAGATTTTTGTGCGATCGAATTGCCGTGATGAATTCGGGCAAAATTGTGGAACTGGGGGAAACAGCCCAGCTTTTTAACAACCCGCAGCATCCCTATACAAAAACTTTATTGGGAGCAGCACCGCTCCTGAGAAAGCTAGCAGTTCCTGGCTAAAAAGCAAAGAGCGAAAGCCTGGAAGCGTTCAGAGAGATTAGCCAAATCCTTAGCCTGCTCTTTCTGTCCTTCGATCGCCTTCGCTCTATTGCTTCAACTTTTGAAAAATTACAAGCTCACCGCAACGCCGTCTTACCTCAGTTTCTGACCTGGAATACTCCAGGTGGGTATCGCTCTCCTGGCTTTAAGTTTCCGAGTACAAGCTCGGTCTACTGCCACCAAGACTTCGTGATTCCCTTATAGAAACAGCATAGATCATAAAACGTTATTGGCAGTCACCAACGCTGTAGTGAGACTCGCTTACTATTCTAGCCAGTAAAGACGAGTTAAGCGCAAGGGGGATAAACAATAAATTCGGAGATCCGTCCTAGGATTGAATTTGTTAATCAGAGCTATAAAGGGGCTAACACCCGATCGTTTTCAGGCGGGATTTCATCTAAATCCTTTGATGTGGGCATACTGAACCCAAATCAGTCAGGGGCATCCACAGCATTCAGTCCCTTAATCCAGGGGTCTGCATTTACCAAACGAAGGGCGGAAATTACGATTTCCGCAAAATTTTCATCTTATCGGCACATCGGCTGAATATTTTTTTAGACCCACCAAGATTTACCTTGGACTCAAAATTGCTATGAGTCAAAATCAAAAGCTACAAACCTGGTACGAACAAGGGCACGCCCTTTATAAAGTTGGACGATATGAAGGCGCAGTTGCCCGCTTTGATAAATTTCTTGACCTGAAACCAGACCACTATGAAGCCTGGAGCGAACGGGGCTGTGCCCTTTACGAATTGGGATTTCACCAGGAAGCAATTCTCAGCTTTGAGAAGGCCATTCGCATTAAGCCAAAGTATGCAGTGGCATGGCATGGGAAAGGCATTGCCCTGGCAAAGCTAGGACGGCATGAAGATGCGATCGGCAGCTTTAACCGTGCCTTGAAATACGACTCAACCGACCCCAAAATTTGGTATAACCAGGGGCACACCTACCTGCATCTGTATCGCTATAAGGAATCAGCGCACTGTTTTGAAAAGGCGATCGAACTGAAACCTGACAACTATCGCGCTTGGTACAGTCGGGCCGTTGCCCTCGCATCTTTACGTCGCTATGACGATGCCCTTACCTGTTTAGACACAACCCTTACCCTCAAACGCAGTTGTTACTATGCCTGGAATTATCGGGGGTTAGTTTTAACTAAGCTAGAACGTTACCCAGAGGCGATCGCGAGCTTTGAAAAATCCTTACGCTATCGATCGGACAACCCCAATGCCTGGTACGGTAAAGCCTGTTCTTATGCTGCCCAGGGTGATGTTGAGCAGGCAGTTAAAAATTTGCATCGGGCCATCCTTCTTAGCCCAAATCTTTACAGAGTCATGGCTCAAACTGATTCCGCCTTTGACACGATTCGAGACGCAGAACCATTCCGGGATCTGATGCACGGACGATAATGGATAATGGGTTATTGGTATTCATCGGCAGAGTGGCAATAAATCCATGCAAGGCTATGTCGTTTCCCTGGTGATTTTCACAGCAATTTTTGCAGTGTTTGGTTTAGGGCTGAATCTACAATGGGGCTTCACGGGACTTATCAACTTTGGGCATGTTGCCTTCATGTCTTTAGGAGCCTACACAACGGTGCTGCTGAGCTTGCAAGGCGTTCCCCTGGTGATTTCAGTGCTGGGTGGGGCAATGGTGGCGGCGGCGATGGGTTTGCTAATTGGAATTTCAACCTTGCGCTTGCGGACAGACTATTTGGCGATCGTCACCATTGGGGTATCGGAAATGATCCGCCTAATTGCGGTGAATGAAGCCTGGTTGACTCGCGGCACATTTGGCATCCAGCGTTTTCCCTTACCGTTGGCCACCTTCAATCCAGCAATTCCCATCCGCGTGGGGATGATTGTTCTGTTTGCGGGGGTGTTGGGGTTAGGGTATTGGCAGTGGTGGCGGTGGCTAAAACAGCATATTCGGCAGGTTCCCAGAAAAAGCTTGGTCAAAAGTTCGATCGTCGCCTTTGCCTATGTGGGTTCTGGAGCCTTACTGGTTTATGGGATCGGAGCGACTGCACGACACCTGAAGCAAACCAACGCTCTCCCGCCCCTCGGCTTAGGATTCGGACTATTCACCGCAACGATCGCCTTTATTGCCCTTTATGTCTGGCTGGCGCGAACTGTTCTACCCAAGGTAGCGGAATGGTCTGCGGGTCTTACGGTAGTTTGTAACTTAATTCTCGCGCTTTTAGGGCTGTGGATCGCCCGCTTTGCTATTACTGCAATTTACCAATACGATCGCAATCCTGCTAAAACGGGTTTGATGTTTGTTGCGGTGCTGCTGGTCGGGCTAATCTACTGGGCCCTGGAAAAATTAGTTCGATCGCCTTGGGGAAGAATCCTCAAAGCCATCCGGGAAGACGAAGACGTTACGAAGGCTCTGGGCAAAAATGTCTTTTGGTACAAGCTACAGTCGTTGATGCTGGGGGGAGTCATTGCTGGAATTGCGGGTGCGCTTTACGCTTGGCAACTCACCACCGTCTTCCCCGACAACTTCCAACCCCTGGTAACGTTCAATGCCTGGACGATCGTGGTCTTAGGGGGGGCAGGCAGTAATGCTGGTACTCTACTCGGTTCAGCCATTTTTTGGGCCTACGACACCATAACGCGATTTGTCCTACGAGACATTGTGCCCCTGGAAGACTCCCGCCTGGGTGCATTTCGGATTATGGTGATTGGACTGATTCTAATTGTTTTAATGATGTGGCGACCCCAAGGCATTTTGGGCAAGAAGGAGGAACTTACCCTTGGTCGATGAACAAAGGACTGAGGCAAAAGGGCTAAAGGCTGAGGCAGAACCTTTCGGGGAACAACCCGCTTCAATACCGCAGCTATTAGTCGCTCGTGAGCTGTGTAAAAGTTTTGGCGGCATTCGGGCGGTCGATCGGGTTTCAATCGATGTTCCCCAAGGCAGCATTACTGGCCTCATTGGCCCCAATGGAGCCGGAAAAACAACTTTGTTTAACCTGCTGTCAAACTTTATCCAACCCGATCGCGGTGAAGTCATTTTTAACGGACAGCCCATTCATCACCTTCAGCCACACCAAATTGCCCAACAGGGAATGGTTCGCACGTTTCAGGTGGCACGGGTCTTGTCACGGCTGTCGGTGATGGAAAATATGCTGCTAGCCGCCCAAAACCAGACCGGGGAAAACTTTTGGAATGTTTGGTTCCGTCCTGGACAAACCATCAAAGAAGAACGACAACAGCGAGAGTATGCCAGCGAAATTTTAGAATCTGTTGGTCTTGTCCACATGGCCCAATCCTATGCAGGTGCTTTGTCGGGGGGACAACGCAAACTCTTGGAAATTGCCAGAGCATTGATGGTGCGCCCAAAGCTCGTCTTGCTCGATGAACCGGCCGCCGGAGTGAACCCGACTTTAATTAATCAAATTTGTGAACACATTCTTCAATGGAATCGAGATGGCTTAACGTTTCTCATCATTGAACACAATATGGATGTGGTTATGTCGTTGTGCGATCGGGTTTGGGTGATGGCAGAAGGGCAAAATTTAGCCGTTGGCACTCCTACAGAAATTCAGCAAAATCCCCAAGTGTTGGAAGCATATTTAGGACAGTAACCTTCAGATGTTGCTAATCCGGCTCAATTTGGGCAATCTCTAATCAGGCAATGTAATGTCAAAGGCAGAATCAGGAGTTGCCAGCGATCGAACTGTAGTGTTCCACCAGGGAGACAGTGTTCCACCAGGGAGACAGTGTTCCATCCGGGAGAACTTTCACTGGGACGTTGCACTGCCGCCCCTCAATGCCAATCCTGGCCCTCTGTAAGAGGTAAACCGTTAGAATGAACCGTGAGGGACAATTCTTTCAAAACACCTTTAAAATTCCCCATTCAGATCAGACCGAATCGATGCCCATAGAATTGGTTGTGATTCCAGAGTATCCACTCCCCTTGGGATTGAAAGCCACTTTGGAACTGGACTTGAACCTGCCTTCATACCTGATTTGTGCAACAGATTCAGAGCTTGACCTGAGTATATTCGTTGGGTTGGGATGGCAACCTGTTCACCCTCACAAACCTACTTCTATGGGTTATCTGGCTTAAGGGGGTCGAGATGATGACAGACCCTAACGTTGGTCGTATTTTAAGCAATCGCTATCAACTCGTTCGGCTCCTCGGACAAGGCTCAATGGGGCGTGTCTATGGAGCAGATGATGTCACCTTGGGCGGCGTTCCTGTAGCGGTTAAGTTTCTTTCCCAAACGTTGTTAAATGGCAGAATGAAAACTCGCTTTGAGCGAGAGGCCAAAACCTGTGCCCAATTGGGTCAGCGTAGCATTCATATTGTTCGCGTCACGGATTATGGCGTGGATGATGAAGGGATTCCGTTTTATGTGATGGAATACCTCAAAGGAGAAAATCTGAGCGAACTGGTGAACCGTCAACCCTTGACCATTCCTCGCTTTTTAGATTTCACTCGCCAAATTTGTATGGGTCTACAGTGTGCCCATGAAGGAATTCAAATTGATGGTGATCTCTATCCGATCGTCCATCGGGACATTAAGCCGAGCAATATTCTGGTGAGCTATAGCGACAGCCTCGGTGAATTAGTCAAAATTCTTGATTTTGGTATTGCCAAAGTTTTACAAGCCGAAGCCAACCAAACCAACTGCTTCATGGGAACCCTGGCCTACTCCTCGCCAGAGCAAATGGAAGGACATGAACTAGATGCCCGCTCCGACATCTACAGCCTGGGTGTCATGATGTATCAGATGCTCACCGGACGGATGCCGCTCTATGCCGATACCCATAGTTTTGGCGGATGGTATAAAGCGCACCATTTTCAGCCGCCGCGATCGTTTGATGCAGTCAACTCCAGCCTAAAAATTCCTAAAAACCTGGAGAGTATTGTCATGAGTTGTTTGGCAAAGGCTCCGGGCGATCGGCCACAAAGTGTTGAAGAAATTTTGCAAGCCTTTGAGCCACTGGAACAACGCTACGGCACAGGTCGCCAAATTGCCCAACGGATTGGAGCATCCTTGTCGCGAATGTCCGTTCCGGCAAGCCTCCAAGACCCAAACGCACTGTCGGCCGATGCTGCCTGTAAGGTGGCGACCTGGCCTAGCAATATGCCGATCGCGGAAATTGTGTTTCCTAAACCTCTGAGTTGTGGGGAAGGCATGATTCCCACCTTGTGGGTGATGCTGCCCATGCGGGAAATTCAAAAGCGAATGCGGTGTAGCCGCTACAACTGGTTTCTGTTTATGGAAGATCCGCACCCAATGGCGTTGTGGCTGACGGTGCTTTATAACCAAGAACACGAACCCCGTTGGCTTCCTTGCTATCTGGACATGAAAAGTTCTCAAGGTCGGCAAATGGCCCGCCTTCTGGGACAAGCCAAACAATATCGAATTTTATTCTTTTCCCAAGAAAATCCCCGTCATTGCTTTACCGTACAAACTTCGTCGATCCCCCCCAATCAAGGCAAGCTTCTGCAAGACTGGGCCACGATCGGTCAAATTTCTCCTCTTAGCCCTAATCCTGGCGTTACGAAAGATCATTTGCGGGGAGCCTTGGAAAAAATGAAGCCCCACATCTTGATGAAGTTGGAAATGCTTCATAATGCTGGGACTGATTTAACCAGTTTGTCGTAGTTCCGATCGTCCGCCTTGAGCATTTGTTTGTTAAACCTCTTCCAGGCTTTGCCAGATATACCAACAGGCGATCGTCCGGTAGGGTTGCCAGGGTACGGCAATTTGCTCTACAGCTTTTTTATTGGGGAGTTCTGCCAGCCCATACAAACGCTGAATTCCTGCCCGAATTCCCAAATCATCGACAGGGAGAACGTCCCACCGATGCAGCCGAAACATCAACAGCATTTGGGCCGTCCATCGCCCAACTCCCTTGACTGGGATTAAGGCTTGAATAATTGCCTCATCCTCCATTGCTTCCAGTTCTGCCAACGTCGGCAACCCCTCCAACACTTTCTGCGCCAAATCTTTGAGATAGGTGACTTTCGATCGCGACA
This sequence comes from filamentous cyanobacterium CCP2, assembly GCA_003003615.1. Taxonomy (GTDB): domain Bacteria; phylum Cyanobacteriota; class Cyanobacteriia; order Elainellales; family Elainellaceae; genus Egbenema. The sequence continues at coordinate 7,374 of PVWD01000198.1, forward strand.
ATCCCGCTTCCCGGAGACGTTCGTCTGGTGTATTCAGAATATCCGTTGCCGTCAAACTCGATCGATCGGCATACAGTGCTAGAAACCGACGATGAATGGCGGCAGCCGCCTTTCCTGAAAGCTGCTGATAGATGATTGATTCACACAATGAGTGCAGTAAGTCGCCCGTTTGCTGGCTTTCTCCTAAGCGACAGTCTCCAATCCGATCGATCACCGCACCTAGTAGCGGATCAGATTGCTTGAGCGTGGCAAGGGCGATCGAATAGTCGGGGCAGTTCATAGGGGGATGAAGGGGCAACGTGGAATTTTAAGCATTTTTCCAGCAACCAGTCTGGAGTGTGTGGCGAAGCCAGTGAATCCATATAGGGTATGCATTTAGGCCCTTTCCCATCCTAATCAAAGGAAAGGAAATTGCGACCTGAATCAATCTGCATTCATTGACCTACCGATTTGACTGAAAGGAACTTTGATGATGAATTTGAAGCGACTCACCGCAACGACGATCGCCTTGACAACCGTTAACCTGAGCGGATTTGTAACTCCCCAAGCAACCGCCACGGATATTTATACTTGTCAAGCATTATCTAACCGCCTAGAGTTTCTCTACGATGATGGCGAAGCTGGATATTTCATTTCAGGTGATATCTTTCCCTGCACCATTTTAGATAGCTATACGCTCCATACCTTTGTTAATGGGTATCCTGTTGTCTTTGTGCATGGCTCGGTTAGCGTGGATGGATATCCGTTCATCGTCCGAGGCGGCACGCTTTTTGAAGCAGATTGATCCCTCTGTGGGCGATCGTTCTTCTTACAACACTCATGATTCGTGTTATCTTGGAAAAGACTCGGATTCATGCGATTACAACGCCCAAATCTTGTCAGGGCCGGAAGGCAGCAGCAATACGGGATGCTTGCAATAGGCGTGGACTCCGGGTCACTTTTTTGTTTTAAACCCTATTTTTGTTAACGAACCCATTCAATCCGCTAAACAGATGTTAAGCCGCAATGGGCAGTTTAGTAGATTTGCTCCTATGCTAAAAACAATAGCCTTTCTTCGAGGCATTGGAGACAGTTAAGGCTGTGGAGCATAAGGAGTTTAAAAAAGAATGGCGGGTTTTAATGATTTAGTGCAGAAGGCTTTCTACTTAGGGGTTGGGGTTGCTTCCTATGCGGCAGAACGAGCCGGAACAACCTTAACTGAATTGAGAGGGCAAGCCCAAAAACTAGCGGATGAACTGGTGGCACGGGGTGAAATGACGGCTGAAGATGCCCGCCGCATGGTCGATGAGATGGTAGCACGAGCGCAGCAACCCACCGAAACTCCCACAAATCCCCAACCGACCCAACCTCGACGAATTGAAATTTTAGAAGACGAGCCGGAAACTGACCCAGAAGCCCAGGCAGTTGAAAATATGCGGGAACAGATTGCGAACTTGCAAGACGAGTTGCGACGGCTCAAGCGTGAGCAGTAAATCAAAATTCAGAACCTAAATCAGATCATGGACGATTGGCAAGACGAGTGGATGAAGACCCTGGAAACGGTTGCAAATGACATTGGGCAATTTTTTCAGGATGTAGGTAAGGGCATGGAGGAAACGGTTGATGCCTTGATTGAGCTAACCGATGAAATGGCTGAAGAAGTGGAACGCGCCGTTTCACCAGGGCTAAATCAGCTCGATCGCCAGATTGACGAGTGGATTGACCCCATTCTGTTTGCACTTTCTGGGCTGGGAAGTTCGATCGACCAGGCAGTGGAGCCAATGGCCCATACCGTAGAGCCGATGCTCAACCAGCACCCAGTTTGCGTGGGCTGTCGGCATTATCATGGGCAATCTTACAATGGCGTGATGTTTGTTTGTGCGATGCATCCTTACGGGATGATGGATGATGCGGATACATGCCCTGACAAAGAAGCAATAACCTGGTCGCTGCCTGCTGCTAGGTTCTTTGACGAATTAGACGATCGAAATTCATCTAATTGAATTCTGTAAGATTCCGGATCAAAGAATGCAATCTGTGTATCAAAAAGTAGTAGATGCACCCTGATTTGAAAGCTCCTGGTTGACGCTGGGAGCTTTTTATTTACTAAGGGCTTGATCTAATTTGATTGGTTTAATTTGACTTAATTTGCGAGTTGTTCCTCTGCTTTTTTAATGTCATTTGGCGTATTGCAGTTAAACAACATTTGCGGATCAAAAAGAGGGATTTCTTGTATTGGTTGATGGGAGAGCCATCGCTGAAACGATCGCCCACCCTCAGGAATAAAGGCTTCCAGTGATTCTAGACAGCGACGACGGTAAAAGCCACACAACGCTTCCCACCAGCCTTGGGGATGGCGAGGGAGCAGCGCAACAGTGGTTTCATCAACCTCAGGCAAAAAGGTCATCCACTCTTGTAAAACCTCTGCCTGTAGGTAAGGCAAGTCACAGGCAAGAAGCAGCACCCATTCTGACTGAACATGGGCCAAGCCTTGAGCAAACCCTACAAGCGGGCCATGCTGCGCCAAAAATTCATCGGATGAGGTTTGTTCTGGAATGAACTGCACCAAATCGCCCACAAGATTTTGATATCGTTCCACCCAAGGTGTTACAACATATACGGTGTCAGTACACTGCCGAGCAACGGTACAAACGTGCAGCAGCATAGGCATATGATCAACCTGCACGAAAGCTTTGTCTTGTCCCATCCGAGAACTTTGCCCACCTGCCAAAACAATGGCATTGAGGGTTAGTTCTGATTCGTTGCTCAAAATGCGGTGTGATGAGGCCATTGGATCTAGGAGTTTTGTAGGGGTTTTCATAACTGAATTTGAATGAGCTAGAGTCAGAGTAGAATTCCGTGTCCTTTAGCAAAAGGGTAAACGATGACGAAACTACTGCAAATCTCACAATTGGGAGATCCTGTCCTTCGTCAGACTTCCCAGCCGATTTATCAGATTCAAGACGGTTGGGTACAAACTCTCATTGGCGACCTGTTAACTACACTGAGGGAATCGAATGGCGTTGGGATTGCAGCTCCTCAGGTGGGTCAGCCTTACCGCCTGCTGATTGTGGCATCTCGTCCTAATGCCCGGTATCCTAATGCTCCAGAAATGCAGCCTACGGTGATGATCAACCCTCACATCTTAAAGCACTCCAATGAGATGGCGAAGGATTGGGAAGGTTGCCTTAGCGTTCCGGGAATTCGCGGTCTGGTTCCCCGGTATACTGCGATCGAGGTTGAATATACGACAGCCGAAGGGAAGCTTCAACAACAACAGCTAACGGATTTTGTTGCCCGCATTTTTCAACACGAGCTTGACCACCTGAATGGGCTGGTGTTTCTCGATCGTTTGGAAAGTGTTCAAGATGTTATCACCGACCAAGAGTATTTAAAGCGAATTGTGGATTCACCATCTGGAGAAACCCGATAGTATAAATGAGATTGATAGCTCATTTTCTGGCTTTTTTGCCGTACTTGCTCATTCTCCAGGTTTTTTCATATGACCCATTCTAATCCCGAAGATCAGAGCAAAAACAAAGAGAACTTCTTTTATCCTCGCGCATCCTATCGTGGAGAGTTTACGCCAGAAAATTTGGTGTTTGATGCCAACCTCCAGGAGTTTGCCCAGCGCATTTCTTTGATTTGTGGGCTGGAAACCAATGGTAAACTGACTCCATCGCAAGCCTATGATGAAATTAAAAAACTGTATAAGCAGTTGAAAACAAGCAAAAAGGAGTTGGGGATTGGTGAAAATCCGCCGCCTACACAGGACATGGATTAATCCGATCGTTAGCTAAGTACTTCAAATTCTTGGGGCGTAAGAGATAGGAGTATATCTTCTGCGTCTACTTGAATAATCCATCGCCCGGTCGTTTGTCCACCGGGCAATTCTTCTGGACTCACCACAACTCCCATTCGCTCAGCAACATAGTCTGGCTGAAGAATTTTCACTCTATCGCCGACTCGAATCCGCTCTGACTGACTCACTCTTTGATCCTAATTTTTCCATAACCTTTTCTTAATCAAATTAATCATACTCCTCCTGTCCGGTTCGAGAAACTGAAATCAGTGAAATTTAGACAAAAATCTTCCAACAGACGTTAATGAATGGTCAAAATCGCCCATTTATTCACATTTTGTCTGATTTTCTAGCTTATTTGTGAATTGGTTACATCCGCTCTAAGACAGAGATTCCTAATAGTGACAGTCCTAATTTGAGTGTCTGAGCCGTGATGTTTGCCAAGATCAATCGTGAAGTCCGATCGGGTTCTTCGGCTTGCAAAATCGGCAGGCGATCGTAAAACCGATTGAACTTTTGGCTCAGTTCAAACAAATATTCACAGAGGCGATTGGGGTAAAGATCCGCTTCCACGATCGCCAACACTTCATCTAACTGAAGCAGATGTTTCGCAAGGATAAGCTCCTCTTCTTCCTGTAAAACAACGGGTGCATCTTGCCCTAACGTGGTGAAATCAATGCCCCCCTTCCGGCTAATTCCCTGCACCCGCACGTAGGCATAAAGCATGTAAGGAGCCGTGTTGCCCTGGAGAGCCAGCATTTTGTCGTAGCTAAAAATATAGCCATTAGTTGGGTTTTGGCTCAGGTCGGCGTACTTGATTGCGCTAATCCCCACGACTTTGGCTTCATGGGCAATGAACTCCTCCGATTCTTGCCGTCCTTCTTCCTGGAGCCGCTTTTCTAAATCGGCACGGGCATGGTCGATCGCATCGGTCAACAAATCCACCATACGTGGAGCTTCCCCCGATCGGCTTTTCAGCTTTTTGCCGTCTTCGCCCAAAATGTGACCCAGTGGCAAGTGAATAAACTGCACATCCTCCGTGAGCCAGCCTGCTCGCCGTGCCACCTGGAAAATTTGCATGAAGTGATTGGTTTGCTCAACCCCAACCGGG
>PVWD01000510.1 GCA_003003615.1 filamentous cyanobacterium CCP2
CTAGTAGGAGGTACCCTTGTTTGGAGCGGAATCCAATTCTTCAAACGGGTTTTAGCTGAAAGATGGTTTTCCAAATTAGGCAATAAAGCACCCAATAACTCAGAAATATTCTGAAAATCAGAAAATCTAGCACCTTTGCAAGATTGAAGAATTCCTTTCTGATCTTTCTCTTCTGTTACCTTCACTGTCCCAATGCTGCAAATATTATTCTAGCCCTAGCGCTAGCGAAATGAAGAATTCCTAACTTTAAAGGAACTAGAATCAATGCTTGATGCTAGAACTCTGTCAACCGATGAGGTCTTAGAAACTCAAATCTGTATCATTGGGGCAGGCCCTGCGGGTTTGACCATCGCTCGTGAGTTTGCCAACCAAAACATTAAGGTTTACATCCTTGAAAGTGGTGGTATTGAGTACGATGAAGAGACTCAAACGTTGAGCGAGGGGCATGTTGTCGGTGATCCGTATCCAGTTGTGAGAGAGACTCGCCGCCGCCAATTGGGGGGTACTTCTCATGCCTGGGAAGGGCAAAGTGGATATCAGAAATATGGTTGGCGTTGTCTACCATTAGATGCTATTGATTTTGAGCCCCGTGATTGGGTGCCCTATAGCGGGTGGCCCTTCACAAAGGCAGATTTAACTCCGTTTTATATACGAGCACAGGCAATTTGTCAAATTGGTCCTTATGCCTATGATCCTGAAGGGTGGCAAGACAAACGGGCAAAACAGTTAATGTTTAAGAGCGATCGCTTAATAACAGGGATAAGCCAATATGGTTTACGCGATCCCTTCACGACAGAATATCCCAATCTGCTGCGGCAAGCATCCAATATTACGACTTTACTCTATGCCAATGTGGTAGAAATCGAGACAGATGAACTTGGGCAACGGGTAACGCGGCTTCGTATAGCTACCTTACAGGGAAAACAGATTTGGTTAAAAGCCAACGTATTTATCCTCGCAGCAGGAGGGATGGAAAATGCTCGTTTACTGTTGGCATCTAATCGGCAACAAGCTGCTGGGGTAGGGAATCAATATGATGTTGTGGGTCGATATTTTATGGATCGTCCCATCTTGAGTTGTATGTTGGTTCCGTACAGTCGTACCGTTTTCAACCAAACCAATTTGTATGACATTTACCCTACAAAACAGGGTCCTGTGATGGCACACATCAAATTATCAGAGACTGTTCTGAGGCAGGAAAAGCTATTAAACAATGGGGCACAAATCTTCCCCCGTCCTCTTCCCCACCAACGGGAAGCTACACTAGCGCTGCGTGAAATTCTCTCAACCATACAGCATGGCAAAATTCCCCAAGATTTAGCGAAACGCTTAGCCCTTATCGGTCGTGGTAGTGACTATATCGCATCCGCGAGCTTTTGGTCAGCAATTCGCGGTATTCCAGCATTTCGCCGTGGAGATTGGTCGTATCTACCAGGTGAGAAGCATCGGTTTTCATTGTTTGAAATCTTTTACCAAATTGAGCAGGTCCCCGATCCAAACAATCGAATTACGTTGAGTCGGGAATGCGATCGCCTGGGTTTACCTAAAACAGAAATTCACTGGCGGCTGAATGATATCGATATTCAAAATGCTATCCGCGTCCAAGAAATATGGGCAGAAGAATTTGAGCAGTCAGGGATCGGCCAGTTACAGTTTACTCGCAATTGGGCTGAGCAGAAGTTTGAGAAAACAGCAATGCATCATCATCTGGGTAGCACTCGCATGCACAACGATCCCAAACAGGGTGTCGTAGATGCCCATTGCAAAGTGCATGGCATTGCTAACTTATTTATTGCTGGGTGTTCAGTATTTCCAACTGCTGGATACTCCAATCCAACGCTTACCGCAATTGCCCTTTCTCTACGTCTTGCTGATCACATTAAGGCACTCCTGCACTAAATGGCGTTGCCTAAAACAACGCATCTGAAATAGGAACATACTGATATGGTCAAGATAGGTATTGTTGGAGCCAGTGGCTTCGTTGGTAGAAGGGCGGTTGAGATGCTGCACAAGGATGGATTCACAATTTGTTCCATTGTACGGCAACCCGCTGCTCTATTATGTTTTAGAAATATGGATTTGGAAGGACATGTTGCTAACGCCTTTGACCAAAAAGCATTAGAAAAAGCATTTCAAGGCTGTGATGTAGTCATCCATTCCGTGCTTGGAAGTGCTGGCTTGATTAGAGGCAGTATTGCACCCGCCTATTATGCTGCTCAAAAAGCAGGTGTTCGCCGACTGATCTACCTAAGTTCCATGA
>PVWD01000028.1 GCA_003003615.1 filamentous cyanobacterium CCP2
AGATGTGTATAAGAGACAGCCGCTAGATGAAGCATCATGCACAATACCGGGAATCACATCCTTATGGGTGGCTTTCACCGGAATCACAAACCGATCGCCCCGTTGAGTGATCACCGTTTCTTGAACCGCATTGCTGTGGCGTTGGATGAGGCGTTGGAGGGCACTATAAATTCGATCGCGGACTTGGCGAATTTGCTCCCGGACGCTTTCCAGCTTGGGGTTAGCGCGATCGGTTACTCTACCGCGATCGTCGATACAACGGTGAATTTCTTGTTCAAGTTCTGGATAGGTACGCAGTTCAGAAACCAGTTCGGTAAGGACGGGCAAATCCTCCTGGTTATCAATCACCCGACGGAGTTGCCTGGCCCCAGCTAGCGTAGTGGCGATGTCTAATAATTCATGCCCAGACAGGATGCCCTGCCGTACTGCCCGTTCGAGTGAATCACCAATATCCTGAATGCCATCAAAGGAAAGCCCGGTTGGCAAGTCACTCTCTAAGCGATAGACCTCCTGGGTTTGGGCGAGTAATGCTTGGCTGGCGGCGATCGTTTTTGGAATGGGAATGCTACGAGCAGCAGTTGCCCCTAACTTAGTGGCGGCAAAGGTCGCAAGGTGTTGGCAGAGGCGCGACCATTCTAGAAGGTCTAATGTTTCAGCTTGAATCAATGTTCTGAGCAGTCACCTGAAAAGATTGATGTAGCTACATTCTAACGGACTTATTGCCAAAAGACCTGTAGCCCATTTTTTGAGATACACGCTCAAATTCCTCATTTCGGAAATGGTTGATGTCTTCTGCCCAACGATAGAATTTAATCCAAACTTAATTGGTTTTGATGCCAACAATAAAACAGCCTTAAACTCGGTGTGAGAAGGTAGGTTGGGTTAACAGGGTTAACCTTGGCGAAGTTCCTTTCACTGGTATTGAATCAGTTGATTCGATTGATTCAAACGTCGAGAATTACTCAAAGTCGATCGCATTGAAATCCAATTGATTCGTTAACGGTGACAAACACCTAGGGTTAGTCTGTAGGGATGTGAGCTACATCTCTACAGATTTTTTTGTTTATTTGGGGTGTAAAAATTAACTGGCGATCGGCGTTTCCAGTAGGTTGACTGCCGCTTCTGGCCCCACCAGGGAAAGGTAAGGCTCAGTGAAATATTGTTGGGCAACCTGCTGAATCTCTTCAGCCGTAACCGCCGCAACAGCTTGGGGGAAAATTTCATCATGCTCAATGCCAAGCCCCATCATTTCATACCAGCCATAGACCTGAGCAATCTGGGCGTTGGTTTGTTTGCCAAGGGCATATTGTCCCAGAAGTTTGTTTTTGGCAGTTTGAAGCTCGTCAGGGGTTAATAGCGTATGGCAAAGCCGATCGACCTCATGGCGTAGACCAGCCTGGGCGATTGCAGCATTTTCAGGAGCCGTGCCCATGTATGCTACAAAATGGGATGTCTCAATGCGGGTGGGGTAAAACGCTGAAACTTCGTAGGCCAGACCCCGTTTTTCACGCAGTTCTACAAACAGACGACTAGACAACCCATTTCCCAGGTAAGTACTCAGGAGCTTTAAGGCAATATGACCATCCTGCTTGACCGACCCCGTGAGGTAGCCCAACATGACGATCGCCTGCTGGGTGTTGCGCTGAGTAACAATCCGCTCCGGACGGGATGTAAGGGCAGGAGAGTGCAGGGACGGGAATGGCAAAATCTGCCCATCCTGTTGGGGGGGAAGCCAGTCTCCAAAATGCTGCTCCACGAGTTGCACGGCAACCTCCGGCGTAATCCGTCCGGTAATGCTGACCACAATATTATCGGGACGAAAATACGTTTGGTGATACTGCTGGAGAGCCGCCCGATCGAGTCGTAGCACCGTTTCTTCAGTCCCCAGGTTTGGCAACGCATAGGGATGATTTTGGTACATTGCCTGCCGAAGCTGGCTATTGGCCACCGCAAAGGGTTGTTCTTTCATTGAGCGAATTCCTTGAAGGGCAAGGCGGCGTTCTAGCTCAACCTCGGCTTCTGGGAAAGAGGGCGATCGCAACAGTTCGGCAGCCAGTTCCAGCATGGCAGGGTAGTCGGCTGAAACCGTCTTGAGACTTAAAAGACAATAGTCTGCCGCAGAATCAGCTCCCAAACTTGCTCCCATTGTTTCCACCCGTTCTGCAATCTGCTGGGAGGTCAGGCGTTCTGTGCCTTTGGTAAAAACTGCCGCCCACAGGTGGGATAATCCTGCTTGCTCTAAAGGCTCGTAGCGGCTGCCTGCCTGAACAAACATTCGGGTTGCAATGATGTCGGCTGTCGGGTTTTCCACGACCAGAATAACCATGCCATTGCTCAGAACAGCACGATGAATCGTTCGGTTTTGCAGAGTATGGAGAGAAGACTGATGAATTGGCATGAAGGGTCTAAGTAGAATGACTCTAAAAAAATAAAGGACTTGTTCAACAACGGCTTACGGGAGAAAAATTAAAATGGTCAAACGCTTATAGAGTAAACATCCAAGTGGCTATTTGGCTCAGAACGCCCACCTCAAACAAAAGCGATCGAATTTGGCAATGTTCAGCAAGGCTTCATAACAGTAACAGCGTAGCGCAGTGGTGACAGGTGTTGACGGGCGAGATCTTGCAGTTCAGCCGTATCAAAAGACTGAATCGTGGTGGGATATTGGGCAGACAGTTCTGCATCGGCGATCGTATTGTAGTAGCCGTAGAGTCCAGCGAGTTGGCTGGTGGTTTCGGTGGAAAAGGCGTAATCGTTTTGGAGGAGCCGCTTGTAGCGGGCAAGCTCTGCATCAGCAACGGGTACATGAGCAAGCTCAGTCAGCCGATCGCCAATAATGGCTTCAACCGCATCCAGATGATCGGGGTCAAGCCAAGCCGTCAGCGTAAATAGACTAGAGTCCTTTTGAAGGGAAAACCCACTGCTAATATCTTGAACCAGTTGCCGTTCTTCTCGCAGTTCTCGCACTAGCCGAGCAGTACGCCCTCCTGACAGAATGACCGACAGCAAATCCAGCCCATAAGCCGATCGTAGCGAGTCCACACCAGGGCAAACCCACGCCATCATTAAACGAGCCAGCCCCAAGTCGGGTAGACAAAACTCTTGGCGGCGAATTTCGGTGAGGGAATGTTCAGGTTCAACCATGGGACAGGGGCAGGCAGCACGCGGGGCAAAGGCATTAAAATATCGAGCGACCAGTTCCAGGGTCAATTCACAATCGACATCCCCCACGAGGACAATGGTCATGTTTTCTGGCTGGTAGTAAGTGCGGTGAAACTGGCGCATTTCCTCAGGCGATCGTTCCAACAGCCCAGCAGCATCTCCCAACACCGGACGACCATACGGATGACGCAAATAAGCCGTTTCCAGTAATGCCTGAAAGCCCAGCATATCCGGATCATCTAATGACTGGCGAATCTCCTCTAAAACAACGTCTCGCTCCAATTCAAATTCACCATCAGGAATGGCCGCATTCAGAAGCAGCTCAGCCAAATAAGGCAAGGTTTCAGGTAGATCAACAGCAGCCGTATTAATAAAAAAGTGAGCATAGTCATGGCTGGTTGCAGCGTTTGCCATGCCGCCTCGACTTTCAATTACATAATCAAAACTGCCAGGAGGTAGCTGGTCTGTGCCTTTGAAGACCATATGCTCCAAAAAGTGCGCCATCCCTGCCCAGGGTTCTGGCTCCACGATCGCCCCAGCCTTAACCCACACATCAACCGTCACCACCGGAGCCGCCGGAACTTGCTGGTGAATCAGAGTTAACCCATTGTCTAGCTGAAACCGCTGTGCCAAAAAACCGCCAACTGGGGACGCGTTAGCGTGGGAATCTGTTCTAAGAAGTACAACCAATGTCGTTGATTCCTAAACGATGGACAATTTTTGCGAGATGAGTCTTTCTTACGTCGATCGGGGAAAATACTGTGCTAGTTAAATAAATAGGATAGCTTATTCGTGCAGAGATGAGGGGGAGGGGCAAAAGAGCGCAAGCAAGAAGCGTTTTGACTTCGGAGGAAGCCAGAGAAGACACTCAAGATTCAAAGTTCGGTTTATCTTCCTTGGGGAAAAGGGGCATCCTGAGCATGAAAGAATTCGCAATTCGCTAGCACTCCAATCTTCCCTTTGCAAACTATCTTGGCAAACCGCCCTTTTCCACCTCCAGGAGTCTCAACACAATGGATGATTCTGTCTTCAATCTGGCTGACTTCAACCTGACTGAACCCGACCTGACCGAAATCGACAAAATTCGCCAACAGTTTAACTATGGGCCCTATCCCAGAGTCCCGCTAGACGAATCGCCGAAGGATGCCTATGAAATGCTGTACCTTCATAGCTTTGTCACAAGCTACTATCTGCGGCATCGGAGGGTTCCAGAAACCCAAGGAAAAGTCATCTTAGATGCGGGTTGTGGCAGTGGGTTTAAGGCGTTGATCTTAGCAGAGGCAAACCCCGGAGCCAAAATTGTTGGGATTGATTTGTCTGAGGAGTCGGTGAAGCTGGCACGGCAACGGTTGGAGCATCATGGCTTCACAAACGCCGAGTTTCATGTTCTGCGAATTGAGGAATTGCCCAGCCTGGGAATGAAATTTGACTATATTAACTGCGATGAAGTGCTGTATTTACTGCCTGATCCGGCAGCTGGGTTAGCAGCAATGAAAGCAGTTCTACAGCCAGACGGCCTAATTCGAGCCAATTTGCACAGTGCCTATCAACGGGCCAACTTCTTTCGGGCCCAGGAACTTTTCCGTTTCATGGGGCTAATGGACAATGCCCCCCAAGCCTTTGAAGAAGATGCCGTGATTGACACAATGAAGTCATTGAAAGATCACGTCAAACTGAAGGCGCAAACCTGGCTCAATAATGAGTATGAAAGCTTACCAAGGGAAGATTTGAGCCAACGGCTGGCCATGAACCTGCTGTTTGTGGGGGACACAGGCTACAAGATTCCGGATATTTTTGAGATGCTGGATGTGGCAGATCTGGAATTCGTTAGCATGGTGAACTGGCGGCATTGGGATGTGACGGATTTGTTTAAGAATGCTGAGGAACTGCCAGAAATTTGGTCACTGAGCCTGATGACGGCCTCCATTGCCGAACGGCTCTATGCCTACGAGCTGCTTAACCCAATGCATCGGCTCCTGGACTTTTGGTGTACGCATCCCGGAGAGCCAGGACAGCCTGTGGATGAATGGGAAGACGCAGACTGGAAAACGGCAAATGTGCATTTGCACCCGCAATTGCGTAGGGAAAAAATCCGCGAGGAGTTGGTGAACTGCATCCAGGCGGGCAAAGGATTTGAGATTAGTCGCTATATTAAACTTCCTTCGCTTGACCCAATTTTCCTGGAACCGACTCAGGCAGCCTGTTTACTGCCCCTCTGGGACGGGGCACAGCCCATGCAGGTGTTGATCGATCGCTACAGCAAAATTAGACCGATCGATCCGGTGACGCTGGCTCCGTTGTCAGAGGAGGATGCGTTTGAGGCGGTGAAAGATGTTTTAAACCGGGTGGATGCGTTTTTGTATGTGTTGGTGGAGCCAGGAGAATAGGCGGCGATCGAACCTGTGATGCTGGGTTTTACGTCACTTTCACATCACGACTGACACCGCTCAATCAGTTCTGCAATTCCTCCAACTTGCCAGATCTGCGTGTTGAGTTTTTGGGCCAATTCTGCCACGGTCATATCATCCAGGAAGCGGCTGTCATCATGTTTCAACATCAATGAAGGCAGGAGAATTCCATCCCCCAAATCTTTTTCCTGTAAACCATGTAGTAAATCTTGCCCCGTCAATAACCCTGTCACCGTCATTTCCTGCCCCCAATACTCACTTCGCAGGGCTGCCATCTCTACCCGCAACCCCTCCACCTGATTCAACCGCTGGACGATCGGCTGAAAGGCATATTCCACTGCATTTCCCACAATCCAGGTATAGTGCCGAGGAGGGGAAATTTGCTGAGGCAGGTGCTTCGCAGCCGATCGAAATTGCTTGAGGAATTGTCGAATGGAACCGACCCCATTGCCAATTTGCGGATAGTCTTCGTAGTGACTTTCCGGCGGTAAATCTTGTTGACCAATTAAAAACCACTCATCAGCTAACCAGGCAAAGGTCGTGCCAAACTGCTGCCGGAATTTTTCCTGGAGGGTCTGCACCTGGGCAATCACTTCCCTTGCCTTCTCCAGAGTCACCGGAATGAGTTCATCCTCCGTTGGGCGAAAACGGGTTAACCCCACTGGGACAACCGCCACGGAGGTGACAGCCGGAATATCTCCCTGGTGAAAGCTTGCCAGGTCTAGCAGGGTGCGTTCCAGGTGTTTTCCATCATTGATTCCGGGACAGACGACGACCTGAGCATGAATCTGCAAGCGATTTTCCTGAAACCATTTCAGGTGTTCCAGCAGTAATCCTGCCCTCGGATTTTTTAATAACCGCGATCGGACTTCCGGTTCAGTGGCATGGACAGAGACATACAAAGGAGACAGCCGCATTTGAGCGATCCGATCCCACTCTTTTTGGGTCAAATTCGTCAGGGTTAGGTAGCTGCCGTAGAGAAAACTGAGGCGATAGTCGTCGTCTTTGAAGTATAGGCTTTGCCGCTTTCCAGGGGGCTGCTGATCAATAAAGCAAAACGGGCAGCGATTATTGCACTGAATTAACCCATCAAACAAGGCAGATTCAAACTCCAACCCCAGGTCTTCATCGTAGTCTTTTTCAATTTCTACCTGGTGGGTACGCCCTTGAGCATCCAGCACTTCCAGTTCCAACACTTCATCCGCGCAAAGAAACTGATAGTCAATCAAATCCCGCGGACGTTCCCCATTAATTGCCACCAACCGATCGCCTGCTTCAAAGCCGATTTCTGCCGCGATCGAACCGGGTAGCACATGGGTAATTAAAGCAGGACGGATGGTAGATTCACTCATCGGTTGGCATGGAGCTAGAGGTAATTATTTCCCACTTCCATTCTGAGACATCCTGAGGAGTTGTTGCAGGCTTTGTTCGGCTTCGGGGGAAAGCTCGATCGGCAGATTGCCTGTCCGAAGGTGCAGATCTCGCTGAGGGAAAGGAATTTGGACGTTGTATTTGCGGAATTTGGCTTCGATGCTGAAGTACAACTCACTTTTGATTAGGATATGTTTGCTGGGTTCAGCCGTCCAGATTAAAAGCTCTAGATTCAGAGCGTTGTCGCCAAAACCTTTGAAAATGACCAAAGGCTTGGGGGTAGAAAGCACTCTGGGGTGCTCTTGGGCGGCATCCAGTAAAGCCGATCGCGCATCTTCCACATTTGAGCCGTAGGCAATTCCAACTGGGACATGGAGCCGAGAAACCGGATTACCATGACTCCAGTTAATAACCTCATCGGATAAAAATCGAGAGTTTGGCACGATGATGGAAATATGATCCAGCGTGCGAACCAGGGTACTCCGGGCATTGATCCGTTCGATCGTCCCTTCAAAGCTGCCCACCTGGACAAAATCTCCTACCTGAATCGGCCGCTCAAACAGCAGCACCACGCCGCTACCAATATCTCTAGCAATATCTTGTAAACCTAAACCAATACCAATACCCAGAGCACTGGCAAGCAAAGCCAAAGAACTGAGGTCAATTCCCCAAATTTGCAGGATCACCAGCCCACCGATAAACAGCAGCCCATAACGGATTACCAGCGCAATCACTTCTCTGGCTCCCCGGTTTGCCACTGTAACCCGAAGAACGCGAGTTTTGAGCAGGTTTGTAACGGTTTTGGTGCAGATTTCCAGAATAAACAGCATCCCCGCCAAAATCAGCAGATTGATTACGGAGTAGCTGTTCTCACCTAGGGTAAAGATGGGCGAGACGAAGCTGCTAATCAGTACATCAATCAGCCGATAGCTCCACTGGCGCGTCCAGGGAAAGAGATTGCTGACATAAAGAATGGCTGCCAACCACACACCAATGCGGGCGATCGTCAGCAGCAGGTTGAGCAGCAGATCCACCGAGCTTTGAGAAGCCTGGGTAACGTTGCTATCGGGGTCAGGAATATGGGTGACAGCGCGAATTTCTGGGCCGAGTGTCCGCCGCCAAAACCGCCCCAACCCCCAATGCAGCACGATCGCAATTGCCAATGCTCCAAGTGCTTGAGCCACTGCCCCCCGGAGATAGGACAACGATCGTTCTTGCTGGGCCCGTAGAAAGGCGGCATCCAGTTCTGAAGCCCATCGTCGAGCCTGGGAGGTTTTTGTGCGTCCAGGAACGAGATCGCCATCGGTTACTGTCAAAAGATGCCGTCCGTCGAGCAAAATTGTGGGCAAATTGGGGTTTTCTGCCTCAACTTGAATCTCTGGAACTTCGCCGGATTCTATGACTTGCTGCAAGAGGCTGTTAATATCACTGGCACGGTCGGCTGCCTCATAGGTGCCCGAATCACTAACCTGAAAAATTTCGTTGCCATCAACCACAACGGACGCTCTCGAAGCACTTTGAGCAATTGCCGGGGTTAGCAACACCACACCACTCAAAATTGCACTCAGTGCGATGACTAGCCCGATCGCCCGTAACATTCGAGCCAACCGGAGTAAGCCAGCGTTAGTCTGTTGTTCTGTCATCGATCGCTCCTACCACGTTGCCAAAAGCCAGTTCCAAACATCAGGACTACCAGTGAATCCAGCTTCACGAACATGAGATTTACCATCAAGGATCAAGGATTTAGGGTTTGTGCCCTATGGAAAAGATGCCCCCTTCCATTTGTAAAGATGTCCCGTTAAAGTTTAGCCTGCCAGGGCTAAAGGCACATCTAGAGCGAGAGGGATGATGAGAAAATTCTCATGAAGTACGAAAACTTCTATCTTCTCTATTCAGGCTTGGCGATCGAAATCCTGGCGATCGGTTGGGCAAATTGTCAGGAGTCCTTTAGAGTCGAAATTTTGCGCCAAAATGAATCATTTGCAAAAACCTATCTGCAATTTCCATCCGGTTTAGATAGGCCCTCCGCGCAAGCTCTCTGCCGACTGTTGTAATGCTCCCCAACCAACCAACCAACCCATTTCAGAAATTTGGCAACCTTAAAGGGATAAAGCTGCACTCCCTGCTCTTCCGGTTCATTGCAATTGCCCTACTGCTCTCGATCCTGGTCATCTCACCCCAGCCAAGTTGGGCAAGCCCCTCACCGCCTGACGCTGTTCCCCTGACGCTGGAACTCCTCAAAGCCCGGTTAAAAGCTCCGGTTCAGCTTGAGGGAAGCCGCACGATCGATCTGCGTCACTTTGTCATTGATTTGCGCCCAGACAATGCTGAGTTTGACAACCAGTTTTATCGTTTGATTCAGGAACAAATTCAGCGATCGGCTCCCCCTCTAGGGTTAGACCTGAGCTACTCCAAAATTCTGGGAGAGCTAAAAATGAGTGATCTTGCCTTTCGCATTCCGCTATATGGCAAAACCCTTCCACCGATTTTTAATGAAGCAGAACAAGCCCAGTTTGAGCGCGATCGTCGTCGTCTGTCTCAGCTAAATCAGCTATCGCGTTCCCTGCTCATTCAAACCCAGGTAGAACCCGTTCAAATTACGGTATGGCGTGGCCCTCTCCTCCTGGCACAAACTCGGTTTGAGGGATTTATTAACTTCACGAACACTTTCTTTTTGGGACGGGTGGAGGCGCAAGGAGCGATTTTCCCCCAGGATGTTGATTGGTCGGGGGCACGGTTTAGCCGCAAGGTAAATTTTTCAGGCTCAATTTTTCAGGGAGAAGTGCGATTTCGGAATGCGATTTTTTTCGATCGCACCCGGTTTAGCCAGGTCGAATTCCGGGGGGCAGTGAACTTTCAAAGCAGCGAGTTTCAGTCTGCCGCCAATTTTAACCAAGCCGTTTTTAAGCAACTCACCAATTTCAGCCGCATCCTCTGGCAAGATAATGCCGATTTCTCCCAAACGCAATGGCAAGACAAAGTATTTTTTGACCGAGACAAATTTGGCCGATCGTTATTTTTGACCGAAGCCACCTTTGAAAAGGCGGTTAGTTTTCGGCAAGCACAGTTCAACCGATCGGTGAACCTGCGAGGAGCCAGCATTCTTGACCAAACCGACTTTGCCGATGCCAATTTCGCCAAGGGAAGCTACCTCAATGTTGCCAATCTTCAATTTGACCCCAAGCAAGCCACCATTTTGGGCGATCCGGGACAAATTGGTAAGGCATTTTCGGTGCCAAACCTGGAAGGCAACGAGATTGTCATGCGAAACTTAGTGCAAAATTTCTGGGGATTACAGCAAGTTGCAGATGCAAACGAGATTGAATATACCGTTGAAAAATTACGCTTAAAGGAACAACGCCAGCAATTAATTGGAACTAACATTAACAACGCCACTCGCTGGCATCTTCAAAGCCTCGGATTTTCTGAAAAGCAAGCAGATGCCATCATTCAAGCAAGGGAACAGAACCCCATTCGCAGCTTTAATGAACTGCTAAAAATTGGTGGAGTGGATTTTTCCACCTATGTCAAAGTGCGCGATCGCATTGCAGTAGGTGAACCTTTAACGCTGACTGGCCGAATTTTGATGATTTTTCGTGGGCTGGGGTTAAGCTGCTTGCTGTTGTTGACGCGCTACGGCACCAGCGTTGGATTGATTTTTGGCATTGAAATGATTGGCATTGCCCACTTTGGGGTTATGTTTTGGCTCATTGATCGCTTCCGACGGCTGCGCCCCAAGCCGATTGTGCCAACCCGGTTAGAAACGCTCTGGAGTTTGGGCGGCTTTTGTGTCTTAACGCTGATGGGGTTGGCGATCGTGTTTCAGAGTAGCGATCGTCCTTGGCTCACCTTGGCATATATGGAAGCGACCCTGCTGCCCATTCCTCTACTTTTAATGATTTTTCTCTACTGGAAAGGGCGATACCATAACCTCTTAACCACCACCTACTTTGTCGAAGATGGCACCTTGCGGCAACTGCGGTTTCTCATTGGCAGGCTGCCCATCATTCCCGACTATCCCTTCTTCCGTGAACGCTACATTCCCATCCTCTGGGATCGCCGCTGGGGATGGCTGATTTACTTTGATTTCAGCCTCAACAACTTGTTGAAATTTGGCTTCAACGACATTCGCCTGCGCGATGAACATGTCCCCGGCTTGATTACAACTCTGGTTTGGTATCAGTGGGGCATTGGGATGCTATATTTCGCCCTGCTGCTGTGGACGCTTTCCCGTACCATCCCTGGACTAAATCTGCTGATTTACTTTAAGTGAAGTTAACAATTAAATCCGGTCATTCTGCATTCCTCTACCTGAAATTTATCCCTGCCCATTCAGCAGCCGCGTCAAGTTTGCGTGCATTAGGGCAATGTCAGGATCGCGTTGAATTGCCCGGTAATAGCGTTTTTCCAGGGTTGTGCCATCCTGGGCAGGCTGAAGCATCTGTTTTGCCTCGTCTAGTAAACCGTTTACCTGGTCGATCGTCACAGGCTCTTTAGACTTCAACACATCATCCATTTGAATAATGAATTGGGAAATGGGACGCAACCAGCTAAACCAGTCATGTCCAATCACAAGGCGAAAAAATTCCCCACTCGATTGGATGCGTCCGTGAAATTGCTCATAAACAACCCGCTCCGATTCCAGCAACGCTTTGTGCAGATGCAAAATCGAAAGCCGGACTTCGCGCAAGTGTTGTAAGGCTGAATCTAAGGATGGGTTTGCTGAGGACATGAGCATTCACTGGAACTATGCACTTTATCTATCTTGTCATACCCAGTCCAGAACGGGGCTTAAACCCAAGGTTCACTCTTCCCCAGCCCTTTGCTTGCCAATTCGTGACGATAGATACAGCCAAACCTAATCATTGGCAGAGAAATTAATGCATCAGCAACTTGAATAAAAGCGAGTCTAGCAATGGCAAGAACGATCGTTGTCTTGGAAGGAGACCAGACCGGACAAGAACTGCTGGAGGAAGCTCTGCGAGTGCTTGATCCGTCCGTTACAGGGATCGAAGTTGACTTTAAACGGTATGACCTGAGTTTAGAAAACCGTCGGGTGACGGCAAATGCAGTAGTGGTGGAGTCTGCCGCAGCGATGGTGGAGTTTGGCTTGGGGTTAAAGGCAGCCACGATTACGCCGGAAACCAAAAACGATGTGGGCAGCCCTAATGCCATTTTGCGGGAAAAGGTAGATGGAACGGTGATTGTGCGAACTGGACGGCGAATTCCCGGCATTACTCCGGTGGCAGGGGTGAACGCTCCGATTTCGGTGATTCGCATGGCGGTAGGCGATGCCTATGGTGCAAAAGAATGGCGGGAAGGGGAAGGCTTAGAGGAAGTGGCTTACCGCACTGAGCGAATTACCCGCAAACATTGTCGAGCGGTGGCAGAGTATGCGTTCCTTCACGCCAAAAAAACGGGAGCAAAAGTCTTTGGCGGCCCCAAATACACAGTCAGTGCCCTTTACGAAGGGATGCTGAAGGAAGAGATGGATATGGCGGCAACCCGCTATCCTGAGGTGCGCTACGAACCACAGCTCATTGATGCGACCTATGCTTTGCTGATGAATACGATCGGCGAAGCAATGGTGATTCCCACATTAAACCGGGATGGTGATTGTTTAAGCGATTTGGTGCTGCAAATGTTTGGGTCGATCGCCGGTTCTGAGTCTTTGCTGATTAGCTTTGATGAAAGCTGGCATCCTCGTGTCGTCATGGCGGAAGCCCCCCACGGAACGGCCCCCTCACTGTTTGGCAAAAATTTAGCCAATCCCATGGCCATGATTTTGGCAGGAGCCTCGCTGTTTTCCTACATGGAAGGCCCTGCTCCGACGATCGCCAGAGCCATTTCTGAGTCTGTGTTTGAATCCGTGTATGACGGAGTGCGAACGGCAGATTTGAAGGGTCATGCCACCACGACTGAATTCACCGATGAAATTATCCAACGGGTCAAGAAAAAGCTGGCGGTTTGGGCAGCCCTAGGTTAAACGGTGAGAATCAACGATGGGGGCGAAGAGACTTGAACTCTTACGACCTTGCGGTCAACGGATTTTAAGTCCGTAGCGTCTACCATTCCGCCACGCCCCCAAAACTTCAGTCTTTCAGCATAGCACAGCCTGCGATTCGGATCGAGATGTCCATTGAAGGTGTGCTGAATCAACAATTTTTGGTTGACTAACCTTGTCTATTCCAGCATGATTTTGGGAAGCTGGGCAATACAGCCTTTTTGACGGCTTCTGAAGGTTATATCAAATTTAAGACATGGTATCCATCCAAAACCAAATTGTTCTAATTACAGGTGCCAGCAGTGGCATTGGTGAAGCCTGTGCCAAGATTTTCGCTCAAGCAGGAGCAAGTTTGATCCTAGCAGCCCGACGGCTCGATCGCCTGGAAAAATTGGCTAAAACGATCACCGATGAATATCAAGCTCAAGTTTATCCGCTTCAGCTTGATGTATGCGATCGTTCCCAAGTTGAAACTGCGTTTAACGCCCTGCCAGAACCCTGGTCAAGCATTGATATTTTGATCAACAATGCTGGCTTAAGCCGAGGGTTAGACAAACTCTACGAAGGTGATATCCAAGACTGGGAAGAAATGATCGACACCAACGTCAAAGGTTTGCTCTACGTCACCCGATCGATCGTGCCGGGGATGGTCAACCGAAAACAGGGACACGTGATCAATATTGCTTCCGTTGCAGGGCAGCAGGCCTATCCCGGAGGAGGAGTGTACTGTGCCACCAAGGCTGCCGTCAAAACCCTTTCAACGGGGTTAAAAATGGACTTATTGGGAACGCCCATCCGAGTCAGCAATATTGATCCAGGCTTGGTGGAAACTGAATTTAGTCAGGTTCGCTTTCATGGTGATGCCGAACGAGCCAAAACGGTATACAAAGGGTTAACCCCGCTCACTCCAGAAGATGTGGCTGAAGTTGTTTTATTTTGTGCGACCCGTCCGCCCCATGTCAGCATCAGTGATGTCCTCATTCTGGCAACCGACCAAGCCACCGCTACGATGGTGCATCGACAGCCATAGGATTTAGGTCATCTCAAACGCTTAGAACCGTACCCCTACCCCAGCCTGAATGGATGCAGCATTGTCATTGCTATCTTTGTAGGCATCAAACGCAATAATTGCATTGCCAAACACAACAAGATTGCTGTAAGGGAAGTTGTAATCTACACCGGGCTGCAAAACAAACGCAGTTTGATTACCCAAAGGCGATGTATCGTTGTTGCTGTCCTGGATAGCAACCCCGGCACCCAAGTAAACATCCGTTTGCCAGTCAAGGGGAATGTCATAGGAAACGGTCGGCACAAAAGCCGAAGTCTCACTAATGAGAACTTGCCCTCTTAAAGAAATCGGAGCTTCCAAAAATCGATAGCGAACGGCAATTACCCCGCCTGAACTGCTGCCTCCATCCAGCCCACCATCGGTTAAGCCAGCAGAACCACCAAAACCAATGTAGCTGCCGTAAGCCGCCTGAGCCGATGCAGACGAAGGGGTAAGCAGAAGCCCACCAACCGCCGCCACACTGCCTATCGCAAGGCCAAGCAGCAGAGAATGGATTTTTGATTTGGCTCCAGACTGCCTCATGTCAATGGAATCATTCATGTTATTAGACTCCTTGAAGATTACGCAATTTTCTTTGAATACCCAATAATCACCAAACAATAACCTACGGTCACGAAAAATGCCACTGGCTTATTCAAGCAAATCCATGGGTTTTCGGTGAAATCCTGTTAAAATTCTTTATAAAAAGTGAATTAGCTGGAAGAAGGGCGATGGTAGGGAGCATCGTTCCATTGAGTTAGAGGAAAGATAACGCGGGATGCAGAATTTGCTTTGCTCCTTGATTGTGATTTACCTTTGTTCTGAGCGATTTTCGATAATAATTCTAGAGAAATGGGAACCTTCTCAATAAGATCCTTGAGATCGTTTGAATGTCCTCCTTTACTCCTCCAGACTCGGTAGCTGTAGGCACACCCTTTCGCTATGTGGAAATTTTTACGAATTGCGATTCTTTCAACCGTTCTCTTTGTTCCTTTTTCCGGCGATCGAACTAGTCCAGCATTGGCGCAAGAGCATCAGGGCTGCTTTCTGATTGATTTTGATGGTGTGCTGGTGGATTTGTCTGAGATTTGCCCAGTCCCTGAACAACTCCAAGTGTCAGCCCCTGCTGGTGGAGAGCCGCAACTGGGAACGGGCGATATTCAAGTAACGCTGCGATGGTCAACGCTAGACGATCTGGATCTGGCAGTGACTGACCCAAACGGTGAGATCGTTGCGTATTACAACCGGGCTGTTCCTTCCGGTGGGCAGCTTGATGTGGATGCTAATGCAGGTTGTGCTGAGCAAAACTCTAGCCCGATCGAGAATATTTTTTGGCCCCCGTCCCAAGCTCCCCAAGGCAACTACACGGTGACGGTGAATTTATTTGCTCGCTGTGGTAACTCATCTGGCCCGGTTCCATTTAACCTGACGCTGCTGGTGCAGGGAAACACAGAAACCTTAACTGGAACGGTGGATGACCAAAACCCGAACGCTGTTTTTCCCTTCTCGTTGCCTCGTTAGGAGATAGAGAAACAGTTGAGAGTTTATCTACTGCTGAATGCAAGGGAGGACTCAATTTTGGGAAAATTTTGCTGACCTTGCCAATCAAAATTAGAGCAGCCATCACTCCACCCATTACCAAAATGGCACGGAAGAGCTAGCCACTCCGTCCGCAATTCCTGAGCTAACGAATCCTCTTGTCTCTACACTTGAACCTAAACCAAGGGCGATCGCTCCTGTGATGCCAAGCAACCGTTTTAGTGATTTTGAATGATTATGGTCTGCTGTTTTGAATTGCCTTTGCTTTCTCTTTTATGGCAGTACGCAGAATGCTGAGGACAAGTTCTCTGGCGTTAAGCTCATCTGTTATAAATGCGACAAACTCGACTGTCCCAACTTTTCTATCCGTTGCCATATCCTTTAGCCCAAAGACTAGAACCTCAATTTTTGAGTAGCATCAAGCCGACTAAAAGACTCTATCGTATCTGTTCAATCAGTCAGAACAATTCAAAAAAATCAAGGAAATATTAGATATATCCTCTCAGCTTTTACATACTGAGTTGAAGGATTGATTCTATCAATATCGTATTAGCCAACTCCGTATTTTCCTCAAGCAAACTGAGAGAATTTAGTTTATTCTTGAGAATATAGATTGACATTTCTGGGAGTGGGGGAATGCGTCGATTTTCACTCATTGGTTTCGCAGCAGTATTAGCATTAGCAACGGCCGGATGCGGAGGGCTGTTTGGGGGGGGGGAAACTACAACTACTGAAGAACCCCCTGTAGAAGACCCAGTCGTGACTTCACCAACTGATGGCGAAACAGAAGACCCTCAGGCGGAACAGCCAACTCAACCCGATGAGCAACCCTCTGGTGAGTCCGCAACTCCCCCTCCTCCTCCGGATGCACCCGTTGTTGCAGCTTTACCGCGTGATCTTGACCTGATTCCATCCACCGATCCTGATCAACGCCTGCAAACGCTGGATGGCGAACGAAATGATCCCTTCTCCCTCGTTCCGACCACACCATCCGTTCAAATCACGATTACAGAAACCCCACAACCTGCTCCAACGGCGCAAACGCCAACCAGTCCTGGGCAACAGCGTTCACCTGGTCAAGCACCCACCACAGCAACGAATGGAACCGGACGCTCCGCTCCAACGGCACAATCGCCCGGAGGACTAGCACCCATTCCTAATCTAGTTCCTCAACCTTCGCCAAACGTAGCAGCGGCTCCCCTTCCCCCCCCAGTTCCACAGCCTGTCCTCGCTAGATCTGTTGAAGTACTCGGAGTGGTGCAAATTGGCAGTACTCCCTATGCGATCGTGAATGCACCCAATGAAGCGAGTAGCCGGTATGTTCGCGTTGGGCAACGCCTTTCCAATGGGCAGGTGATCGTCAAGCGAATTGAGATGAACGGGCCGGAGCCAGCCGTCGTATTTGAACAGTTTGGTGTGGAAGTGATCACGGCAGTTGGTGAAGGTGGGCCACCTCCTGAGGCTTCCCCAACGGCAGCTTTGCCCACTCGTGACCCAGGGCAATCCAGCTAGCTGAAGAACGAAAGACATCTTGATGATTTTCAATTCTCAGCAATAAAACTTAAAGCGAAAATTAACCGATCGACCTGACAGAGTAGTACGCTGAAAAACGATCACAGTTTATTGCTTCCACTCCAAATTTCAAGTGGAGGCAGTCTTATTAAGATCAATACCTTAAAGGAAACTACTCATGGTTCAACGCGGTTCTAAAGTCCGAATCCTCCGGCAGGAATCCTATTGGTACAATGAAGTTGGTACTGTTGCATCAGTTGATCAGAGCGGTATCAAATATCCGGTGATTGTTCGCTTTGACAAAGTGAACTATAGCGGTTCAAGCGGTTCGTCGGGTGGAGTGAATACCAATAACTTTGCCTTAGAGGAAGTTGCTGAAGTTTAACAACCAACGGTAGGGACAAGTCTTATGAATTGCATATAGACAGAATCCCGAAAGTGGCTAAGTGAATGATTTGAATTGTGCCAGAATTACCAGAGGTTGAAACCGTTCGACGGGGTTTGAATCAGGTTAGCCTTAATCAAAATATGACGGGTGGGGAAGTGTTGCTCGATCGCACGATTGCCCACCCCTTTTATGTGGCTGAATTTTTAGCAGGTTTAACCGGAAGCGCGATCGTTCAGTGGCATCGGCGAGGGAAGTATTTATTAGCAGAGTTGGCTCAAGGCGGATGGCTTGGGGTGCATCTCCGAATGACGGGACAACTGCTTTGGGTGCAGCAAACCACTCCACTACAAACCCACTGCCGGGTTCGTCTCTTCTTTCCAAACAGTCAAGAATTACGCTTTGTCGATCAGCGCACCTTTGGGCAAATGTGGTGGATTCCACCAGACAAAAAGCCTGAAGAAATCATGTCTGGCTTAGCAGCACTGGGGCCAGAACCCTTTTCTGCGGAATTTTCGATCGCCTATTTTGCCTCTAAATTACAAAATCGCCAGCGTCCCATTAAAAACGCGCTGCTCGATCAAACTATCGTGGCAGGAATTGGCAACATTTACGCCGACGAAGCCCTCTTCCTCAGTCAGATTCATCCCCAAACCCATTGTTCTAAGCTCACCCCAGAGCAAATTACGATTCTGCATGGGGCGATCGTCCAAGTTTTGTCAGATGCCATTGACGCTGGGGGCACAACGTTTAGTGATTTCCGAGATGTGCAGGGAATTAATGGCAACTATGGCGGTGTGGCGTGGGTTTATGACCGCAAAGGGGAACCCTGTCGAGTTTGCCTCACTCCCATTGAACGGTTGAAACTGGCGGGGCGATCGGCTCATTTTTGTCCACAGTGTCAGCAGTAGAATAAGGGATTTCTAACATTCGGAACCCATTAAACCCAAAACTCTGGCTGGGCTAAATCAATCACGATCGCCAACAGTTCGGCATAGTCAACCTGAATTAGCAACCGCCAAAAGCGAACCTGCTCACGGTAAGGAGGATTGCAGGCGATCAAAATTCGCACTGTTTGCAGCAGCAATGGCAGCCAGGGGTAAGTGCGGCGAAGCAGGCGAAACCAGACAGCGGAAAGGATGCAGAACATAGCCAGAGTGGGGAGTGGGGAAGGGGAAGAATTGTAGGGTGGGCACTGCCCACCGCTAGCTAAAAACTTCTATGAACCAACCGGATTAAAGGGTTGAAGATTTAATTCAGCTTGCCATTGGGCAACGGGCTTTTCCCAGGCTTGTTCCCACTTTTGGGCAAACAGAGGCTTTGCCTGTAAACCCATCCGCCATCCCTGCTCGATCGCCTTGAGCAGTTGGGGCATCTCTTTGGGCGAGAGCAAGGTGACACTGATCAACGCATTAGCAATCAATAATCCGGCAAGCGGCAGCCGAAACTGCGCTAAATAAAACGCTTGCAGCCCAATTTCTTCAATGCCATCGGTGCCAAACCCAGTAACGATATGCCAAATATCATGGGTTTGCTGCCAGCGATATTCGATGTAGGTGGTATCTGAACTGACAGGAAGTTCTGGATCAATCCGATCGAACCCCTTTTGCTGAAGGCTAGACGCATACTGGTGTCCCAGCGAATCCGGCGGACATTGCAAAAGACGATCGAGATCATGAGCAGGGGGCAGATACCGTTCCTGGATCAGGGCAGCCACCTCTGGATCAGCTTTCATCTCCTGGGCAGCAAGCTGAAAGGCAGGGCTATGAACCAGGGTAAGACTGAGTTCATCGACGGCATCCAAATCGTCTGTGGTGAGTAGCGTGAAAAAAGCTTTCAAGGCAGTCAAAAACTGAAAATTTAGAATGGGCTGCATTTCGGTGTGTTGTCCGATCGCCTCAAAAGCATTCCAATCGATCGTTTTGATCGTTTGCATGGCAAGACTCCAAGAAGGGCAACAAATGGGTGAATGAGGATGGTTGAAGTTGCTGAGTTCAATAAACGGATGGGGGTAGGGCAATGATCTGGACGATTCTGGCTATTGCGGTAACGATCGAGTGATTGAATGGCGGTAAATATGAATTGTGGCAAACTCGATCGTCCTGACTTTTCCATCCGTTGCCATGAGTTCAACATCCAATAAAATATGAACAGTGTTCATATTAATAAAATACGAACGGTGTTCATATTTTGTCAAGGGTAAGATGGGTCATGTCTGTAAAAAAATCTCGAAGCCCTTCGATGCGTCGCCAACCGCAGCAAACCCGCAGTCAAGAGCGGGTGAATCATATCCTGACAGCGGCTGAGGAGCTATTTATGGAAGTGGGGTATGAACAAACCACCACACGGGCGATCGCAGCACGGGCGAAGGTGGCTGTAGGGACGCTGTATCAGTTTTTTCCTGATAAAGAAGCGATTCTCAAGGCATTGGCCACCCGCTACTTTCAAGCGGAATATCAACTTTTTGCTGCATTGCATACCCCGGAGGCAGAATCCTTGTCGCTGGGTGATTATGTCGATCGGGTGATTGATGCCTTTGATCACTTTATGAACAGCCAGCCAGGCTATCGGGCGGTGTATGAGCAATTACTCAACCTGATGACCTATTCGGCAGTTGAGGCAATGGATGATTATGAATATCGGATTGTGGATGAACTGGCTGCTTTTTTTGCGCGGCTGAATCCTGATTTGAATGCCGAAAAATCTCAGACGATCGCTTTAATTGTCGTCAAAGTGGTGGGGGATTTGCTGTGGCTCTCAGCTAGTCAAACGCCTGCACAGCAGCGATCGCTCATTGCAGAAACGAAAGTCTTGATGCTGAGTTATCTCGATCGGTATTTGGGCGATCGGATGGGTTGAGATGTTTGGGGTTAGGAAGATTTTTCCAGCCGGTTTTTGCTCAGCGGGTCTACCCCACAGCATGAGCAAAATGACTACTCTGCAAAAAATGTACTGTGCCTCTTAGCCCTGGCTCCTCCCTACTTTGGAGCTTTGCCCCTCGATCGAGTCCCTATTCTTGATATCATCCCTTTACGTTCCAAACTTCTTCAGCAGACCAGGTAGGGGTTTGGCAGTGTTAAACCCTACTGTAAATTTGCATTCCTGGTGAGGAGGACTCATTCATGAACCCAGAGCGATTGGCAAGGATTCGAGATCTCTGTCGAGATGAGGTTGCCTTTGAGCAACTCCAACAGTTGCTCAGTGAGGAAAAGCAACCCCTGGAGCAAGAGATCTGTCATGCTCTTTTCCAGGTTGAACAGCAGAAAACCCTGTTTAGCGTGATTACGCGCCTGCGAGAATTCCTCGATTTGGAAACGATTTTTCGAGCGACTGCGGCGGAGGTGCGCCAACTGTTGGCAGCCGATCGGGTGGGAATGTTCCGCTTCTATCCCAATTCGGGGTGGAATGATGGTGAGTTTGTCTCTGAGGCGGTTGATCCAGAATTTCCTTCGGCGATCGCCCATAAAATTCATGACCATTGCTTTGGCGATCAGTTTGCCATTCACTATCAGGAAGGGCGGGTGCAGAACGTTGCCGATATTCACAATGCTGGGCTGAGCGATTGCCACATTGAGATTCTTTCCCGATTTCAGGTACAAGCAAACTTGGTAGTCCCCCTGTTGCAAGGTCGCCATTTGTGGGGATTACTCTGCATTCATCAGTGCCGTACTCCTCGTCAGTGGCAGGAAACTGAAATCGAGTTTGTGCAGCAAATTGCTGGTCATTTGGGGGTTGCTTTGCAACATGCAGAACTGATGGCAGAACTGCGGGCAGAAGTGGCAGAACGGCAGCAAGCCGAACAGCGGGCGCAAGAACTGAATCAGGGTTTACGACAGGCGATCGTTGAACTGAAGGCGGTGAATAGAGAACTGGAAGCCTTTAGCTATTCCGTTTCCCATGATTTACGGGCACCCCTACGCAGTATTGACGGTTTCAGTCAGGCCTTGCTGGAAGACTGCCTGGATCAGCTAGATACCACCGGACAGGACTATTTACGCCGCATCCGCTCTGCCTCCCAGCGCATGGGACAGTTGATTGATGACCTCCTTACCCTATCGAGAGTCACCCGCAGCGATATGCGGAGAGAAGCAGTTGATCTGAGCCAACTCGCCAGCCGCATCTGCACTCAGTTACAGCACGCTCAGCCCGATCGCCAGGTGGAATTTGTGATCCAAACGGGATTAGTTACTCAAGGAGATGTCCGATTGCTGCAAGTAGTGTTGGAAAACTTATTGAATAATGCCTGGAAATTTACCTCCCGGCAGATGCAAGGGAAGATTGAGTTTGGAGCAATTCAAGCTAATGCCGCTGCACCGGAGAACGGCATCCCAATTTATTTCGTCCGGGACGATGGGGTTGGTTTTGATATGGCGTATGTTGATAAATTGTTTAAACCGTTTCAGCGGTTACATCGGATGCACGAGTTTCCTGGTAATGGGATTGGGCTGGCGACTGTGCAGCGCGTTGTTCACCGGCATGGGGGGCGGGTCTGGGCAGAAGGAACCTCAGAGCAGGGAGCAACGTTTTATTTCACGCTAGCAGAGGAGAGTGTTGGGGCATGAGTGGGGAGAGCAATCAGAGAGTGATTCTATTGGTGGAAGACAATCCTGATGATGAAGCATTAGCCATTCGTGCTCTGAAACGGCATCACATCGGCAATCAGATTGTGGTAGCCCATGATGGGGTCGAGGCGATCGATTATCTGTTTGGCACAGGGATGTATGCAGGGAGAGATGTGAGCCTTAAACCCACTGTCGTCTTGCTGGATCTCAAACTGCCCCGGATTGATGGTTTTGAAGTTTTACGCCGCATCCGGGAAAATGAAGCCACCAGATTATTGCCTGTAGTGGTTTTGACCACATCCAACGAAGAACAGGACTTGCTCAATAGCTACAGCTTAGGGTGCAATAGTTACATTCGCAAACCTGTTGATTTTCTTCAATTTTCCGAGGCAATTCGGCAATTGGGGATGTATTGGCTGTTGATGAATGAACCCCCACCCCTGTAGTCGAGGTGATTACCATGCATCCTCACTTACATGTTTTGGTTGTCGAAGACTCGGAAGACGATATGCTCCTGATGCTGCGGGAGTTACGTCAGGGCGGCTACACATTGGATGCTGTTCGGGTGGAAACGCCAGAAGAAATGCAGGCTGCCCTCGATCGCCAAGCGTGGGATATTGTGATTGCCGACTATACCCTGCCTGAATTTAGCGCACCAGAGGCACTGAGGCTGCTTCAGCGTCAACAGCGGGATTTACCTTTTATCATCGTGTCTGGCACGATCGGCGAAGAAACGGCTGTGGCTGCCATGAAAGCAGGTGCCCATGACTACATTACAAAGGGCAATTTGGCACGGTTGTTGCCTGCGGTGGAGCGGGAACTGCGGGAAGCAGAGGAGCGGCAAAAACGTCAGGCGGCTGAACGGGCATTGCGGGAAAGCGAGGAGCGGTTTCGCCAGTTAGCAGAAAATATTCTGGAAAGCGTGTTTTGGATGGCTGAGCCACTCTCTGCTCAGGTTCTTTATGTGAGTCCGGCTTATGAACAGATTTGGGGGCGATCGTGCGAAAGTTTGTATGTCAATTTCATAGAGTGGATGGAGGCAATTCACCCAGAAGATCGGCAACGTGTTCAGACAAGCTTTTTTGAGCAGGCATTGACGGGTCGCTATGACGAAGAATATCGCGTTATTCGTCCAGATGGCTCGGTACGCTGGATTCGCGATCGGAGCTTCCCCATTCAAGATGCTTCTGGCAATCCGTATCGTGTGGTGGGGATTGCCACAGACATCACCGAAAAGAAACACCTGGAAACTCAGTTTTATCGGGCCCAGCGTCTGGAAAGTTTGGGCACTTTAGCGAGCGGTATTGCTCATGATCTCAACAATGTCCTAACTCCGATTCTGGCAATTTCTCAGCTCTTGCGCTTAAATGAATCGAAATTGGATACTCGATCGCAGGAGATGTTGAAGGTTTTAGAGGAAAGTGCCCAGCGTGGGGCGAACATGATCAAACAAATTCTCACTTTTACGCGAGGCACCAGCGGAGAGCGGGTTCCAGTACAGGTTGCTCCCCTGTTGCAAGAGGTGATCAATGTAATTCAACAAACTTTCCCAAAATCGATCGAGATTCAGCACAATATTCCAGATTGTTCCAGTTCCGATCGATCGCTTTGGTGCGTGTCTGCGGATTCAACTTACCTGCACCAGGTGTTTATGAATCTCTGTGTCAATGCTCGTGATGCCATGCCAGATGGAGGGATTCTTTCCCTCTCGGTTGAACAGTGTTTTGCCGATCAAGCCTTTACTCAAACGCATTTAGAGGCTGAGGTGGGAGACTATGTGGTTGTCACTGTTGCAGATACGGGCACCGGAATTCCTTTAGATGTGCGCGATCGAATTTTTGATCCCTTTTTTACCACGAAAGCACCAGGTCAAGGGACAGGGTTAGGACTTTCGACGGTATTGGGAATTGTCAAAAATTATGACGGATTTTTGCAAGTGATTAGCGAAGTCGAACGCGGTACGCAAGTAAAGGTCTATTTACCTGCAATTGAAGGAGTTTTGACTCAGTTTAGCTATTCAGAAAAACAGTTTGACGGGAATGGAAGTCTCGTTCTAATTGTTGATGACGATGATGCTGTTCAATGTATTACTCAAACTCTACTGGAAGAACATCACTGTACCGTATTAGCGACAAATGATGGAACAGAGGCGATCGAGCTTTACACTCAACATCAGAATGAAATTAGGGTAATCATTTTGGATATTATGATGCCGAATATGAGTGGAATTGAATTGATTCAAAGGTTGAAAGAAATCAATCCAAAGGTAAAAATTATCGCCATCAGTGGTTTGCCCGCGAACCGAGAATCTGCCCTTATCGCCGGAGCCAATGCCTTCTTACCAAAGCCCTACACAATGGAAAATCTTCTAGAGAATCTCGACAAACTAATTACAATCTAAATTTCTACAGGACTTACGCAGTTGCCTTGAGATAAATTTTCTTTCGATGGAGATGTTCCGCGAACAGTACAATTGTAAAAAATAACTAACGCTGTCAAACCTATGCTTAAAACAGTCGAAGGCGTTTATCGGAACGGGCAGATTGAACTCGCTGAGATACCGCAGAATGTGAGCGATCGAACCCAGGTTCTCATTACTTTCCTTGATGCTGACAAAATTGATCCAATTAAACTTCGTCAATTAATTGATCAACTGGAAACCATTGCAGGGATTCAGCAAGGTTTTGAAGAACTTAATGCAGGGCAAACTCGTCCCATTCGAGATTTTGTCCAAGAGATGCAGCAAAAGTATGACATTTCAGGTTGAGATTACCCCAGTTGCAGAAGGTCAAATTGAGCAAGCCTATCGCTGGTATCAAGAGCAAAATCCTAACTTTGCCGATCGCTGGTTTCGCGGATTGATGAACGCAATTGCTACTCTGCAAGAGAAACCGCATCGCTGTTCCTTGGCAGTTGAACACGAAATTTTCCCAGAAGAAGTCCGTCAACTGCTATACGGTAAATCCAAAAGCATGTACCGAGTCCTCTTTGCAATTCGAGATACAACAGTTTATGTGTTGTGTTATACGTGCGCCATAGTGCTCAATCACCACTCACAGTAGATGACCTGGAGGAGTTAGACGATGGAGCTTAGTTTTTGGCAATTGCAGGCGAAGTAGGATACTGCGCGGCATAACACATTCCCTGTTGGAGCGAATTGAACGAAGATCTCGGTACTTCTTAAAGTTGCTTAAAACGCTCCTTCCAGTGCCGGAACACATCGCTCACAGAGGAGCGGATGCGCCTCGGATTCGCCCACATGAATGGAATAATTCCAACACCGATCGCACTTTTCCCCTTCGGCATCCACCACGCCAACGCCCAACGCATCAGATTGGGACTGATACTTCAAGCCTTCTAGCTTGGCAGGGGAGTCCAGCAGTTCCACCTGGGAAGTCAGGAACAGGTAGCGCAGTTCATCTACCCGATTACTGCTCAGGATGTCGGACGGATTCATGGAAGCCAGGGTTTGCCGCAGTTCCAAATCTGCCACATAAAGCAGCAGTTTTGCCTCCAGCGAAGAGCCGATCGCCTTGTCATTGCGAGCCTGTTCCAGGACTCGATTCACCTCCTGTCGCACCTTGCGGATCTGTTCCCAGGTGGCAGCCAGTTCCGGCTGTTGCCATTCTGCCTCTAGCTTGACCCAACCCGACTCAAACACCGACTGGTGCGGAACCGAATAGGGCAGATATTGCCAGATGTCTTCTGCCAGGTGGGACAGAACCGGAGCGATCGCCCGTGCCAAATTTTCGATCGCCACTGCTAATACGGTTTGACAACTGCGACGACGGGGGGAATCCTCTGCGCTGATGTAGAGCCGATCTTTAGCAATATCCAGATAGAAGTTGGACAAGTCCACCACGCAGAAATTCTGCACCGTCTGGAAGAAGCGGAAGAACTGGAAGGTTTCAAAGGCTTCCGTGACTTCGGCAAATACCTCGGTCATCCGGTGCAGCATATAGCGATCGAGTTCAGGTAATTCGGCGTAGGGAACCGTGTGTTTTGCCGGATCAAAATCGTGTAAATTCCCCAGCAAAAATCGGGATGTGTTGCGGATCTTGCGGTAAACATCAGCAAGCTGCTTCAGGATGTTTTTACCCAGCGGCACATCCGAGGAATAATCCACCGACGACACCCATAAGCGCATCACATCGGCTCCGTAGGGCGGTTCTTCCTTCTGGTTCTTGCCCCCTTCAATCACGATCGCCGGATCAACCACATTCCCCAGGGATTTACTCATCTTCCGTCCCTGCTCATCCAGCACAAAGCCGTGGGTGAGGACGGTTTTGTAGGGTGCGATGCCATTAGTGGCAACGCTGGTCAACAGGCTGGACTGAAACCATCCCCGGTGCTGGTCTGACCCTTCCAGGTACATATCCACCGGATAAGTCAAGCCATCCCGCTGTTTGGCAACCGCCGCCCAGGAGGAGCCAGAGTCAAACCAGACATCCATTGTGTCCGTGCCCTTGCGGTAGGTGTGCCCATCGTTGCGGTAGGCTTCTGGCAAAAGCTCTTCTACGGACAATTCCCACCAGGCATCTGACCCGTGTTCGGCAATAATCTGCTGCACATGGGCGATCGTCTCTTCGTTTAGGAGTGGCTCATCGGTGGCTTCATCGTAGAACACGGGGATGGGCACGCCCCAACTGCGCTGCCGCGAGATGCACCAGTCCGATCGCTCCGATACCATTGCCGTGATCCGGTTTTCCCCCTGAGCCGGAATCCACCGGACTTCAGAGATGGCTTTCATTGCCTGCTCCCGGAAGCCATCCACGGAGGCAAACCACTGTTCCGTCGCCCGATAGATCACGGGTTTCTTCGTCCGCCAGTCGTAGGGGTAGCGATGCACATAATCCTCTTCCTTCAGAAGCGATCCCGCTTCTTTCAAAGCTTCGATCACCGCCGGATTGGCATTCTTCAGG
This sequence comes from filamentous cyanobacterium CCP2, assembly GCA_003003615.1. Classification (GTDB taxonomy): domain Bacteria; phylum Cyanobacteriota; class Cyanobacteriia; order Elainellales; family Elainellaceae; genus Egbenema. Next base: position 26,914 of record PVWD01000028.1, read on the forward strand.
ACATTCAATCCCTCGAACTGTCCGGCTTCTGCGGTAAAGTTGCCCAAATCATCCACCGGAGACAGGACGGGCAAGCCGTATCGCTGCCCCACGGCAAAGTCATCCATCCCGTGTCCCGGAGCCGTATGCACCAGTCCTGTACCGGATTCTGTGGTGACGTAATCACCACCAATTACGATCGGACTTTGGCGATCGAACAGGGGATGCTGGTAGGTGGAATGCTCCAAATCTTTGCCGGATAAAGTGGCTTTCACGACTAATTTTGTCCCGAACAGCTCAGACAGCCGCTCCACCAATTCCGTCACCACGATCAGGTAACGGTAGGGCAGACCATCCTTCGCTTCTACCACGGAGTACTTCAGGTCAGGATTCACCGCCACCGCCAGGTTCGCCGGAATCGTCCAGGGAGTCGTCGTCCAGATCGCCACCCCCAATTCATTCAGGTAGGGCGCAAACGCTTTTGCCGTATCGGAGAGGTTCAGCACCTTAAACGCTGCATACAAACTGCGGGAGGTGTGCCCATCGGGATATTCCAGTTCTGCTTCTGCCAAAGCCGTTTGGGAACTGGGGCTCCAATACACCGGCTTTAAGCCTCGGTAGATGTAGCCCTTCAGCACCATTTGCCCAAACACGCCAATCTGCGCCGCCTCATACTCCGGCAATAGCGTCAGGTAGGGCTGATCCCAATCACCCCAAACCCCATAGCGCATAAAGCTCTGGCTCTGCTGCTGCTGCTGTTCCAATGCCCAGGCTTTTGCCCGTCGCCGCAATTCGATCGGCGTTAAGCCCTTCCGCTCCTCTGGCTTCATGGCTTGCAGCACCTTTAGCTCAATCGGCAGTCCATGACAGTCCCAGCCTGGGATGTAGCGCACCTTCCGCCCCTGGAGGAGTTGATATTTGTTGATCACATCCTTCAGGGTTTTGTTCATCGCATGACCAATGTGCAATGCCCCATTCGCATAGGGCGGACCATCATGCAGAATAAAGGGTTCCCCCGGATTGTTTTGTGAGAGCTTCTGATAAATCTGATTCTCCGCCCAAAATTTTTGCAGTTCAGGTTCGCGTTTGATTGCATTCGCCCGCATATCAAACTTGGTTTTGGGCAGATTGACTGTATCTTTGTAGCTTCCGGGTTCAGTTAGAGTCACGGGAAATACCAGAGGGATATAGGCGTGGACATTCAAAAATTGTATCGAACCATTGTGGATCAAGCGATCGTTTGGAGGCAAGTTGGGGGATTTAGGGAGTGAGGAGTAGGTAGGGGCAAATCGCGATTCGCCCGTACAAGGAATAGGGAGTGGGGTTCTAAATTAAAACTCTTGTGGGGTGGGCATCTTGTCCGCCCAGTTAACCAAGACTTGGTTATGCACCAGGGACTACATTTTCCAATCCAATCCTCTCCTTCTCCCGATAGAACTTATTGTTAATCTTCAATTCTCTCTTACCAGATTTCAGCATCTTCCCAGACAATAGGGGGGCAAGTTCCCTTGAATCGTTTTTCAGATCGTTACAATGCCACGCTTTTCGTTTCGCCGATCGTCTGATTCGGCGCAATCCATCCATTCCCCTGAGGGAAAGACCCAAAGTGCTAAGCTGGGTACCTTTGGCGGTGTTTATACTCCCTCTCTCCTCACCATCTTAGGCGTGATTATGTATCTCCGCTTTGGCTGGGTGGTGGGCAATGTAGGGTTGATCGGGACATTAATCATTGTCACCTTGGCAACTTCAATCACTTTCCTCACGTCCCTGTCGATCTGCGCGATCGCTACAGATCAGGTAGTACGAGCCGGGGGAGCCTACTACATGATCAGCCGATCGCTGGGAATTGAAACCGGAGGTGCGGTGGGGTTGCCGCTGTACTTTGCCCAAGCTTTTTCCGTTGCCCTCTATACGCTGGGGTTTGCTGAAAGTATTACCGAAACCTTTCCCCAACTGAACCAGCAGGTGATTGCAGTCGTCACCACGATCGCTGTAGCGGCTCTGGCGTTGCAGTCGGCTCAAATTGCGATTCGGGCCCAGTACTTCATCATGGCGGCGATCGCCCTATCGCTGCTGTCCCTCCTGCTTGGCTCCTCCATTGAACCCACATCGATCGAACCATTCGGCGCATCTCCTGCTCGCTCGGAAAGCTTTTGGGTGGTGTTTGCCGTGTTTTTTCCAGCGGTGACGGGCATCATGGCGGGAGTCAATCTGTCGGGGGACTTAAAAGATCCATCCCGATCGCTTCCCATTGGGACTCTGGCGGCGGTGGGGACAGGATATTTAATCTACATGGTGATGCCCATCATTCTTGCTGGTCGTGCTGATGCCGCTACGCTCATCGAAGATCCCTTAATCATGCGGCGGATGGCGTTGTGGGGAGATGCAATTTTGCTGGGAGTATGGGGAGCGACCCTATCTAGTGCGATCGGCAGTATTTTGGGTGCGCCGAGAGTGCTGCAAGCGTTGGCAAGAGACGGCATTTTGCCCAATCAATTGCGCTGGATGGGCAAGGGCAGTGGTTCAACCGATGAACCTCGTTTGGGCACCTGGTTTACCCTGGGGATTGCTCTAGCGGTGGTTTCCCTCGGCAGTTTGAACCTAATTGCCCCGATTCTCACCATGTTTTTCCTTACCACCTACCTGGTGTTGAATCTGGCCGCAGGCATAGAAGGGTTTCTGCAAAGCCCCTCGTTTCGTCCGTCCTTTAAGGTGCATTGGGGTTTCTCCCTGCTGGGGGCGGTGGGCTGCTTGGCGGTAATGTTTTTGATTAATGCGATCGCCACGATTATTGCAGCCTTCATTGTAGTGGGAATCTATGTCTGGTTGGAACGGCGAGAGTTGGAAGCAACCTGGGGCGATGTACGACGCGGCTTGTGGATGAATCTGGTGCGAACTGGAATATATCAAATCAACAGTGCTCCCGATGCCCGGAACTGGCGACCTCACATTCTGGTGTTATCCGGTGCGCCGACCCGCCGATGGTATCTGATTCAGATGGCTACTGCCTTTACCCATAATCGAGGGTTAGTCACCGTTGCCAGCGTCCTGCCATCGGGATCGCGCAATCCAGCCCAGCAGGGAGCTTTAGAAAAGACGATCCGGGATTATCTGGAACGGCAGGGCATTCAGGCATTGGTGCGGGTAGTTACGGCTCCTGAACCCTTTGAAGGGGCAGAAAGACTGGTGGAACTGTATGGCTTGGGTTCCCTAATTCCCAACACCATTTTGCTGGGTGACACGGAAGAACCGACCCATCGAGAACGGTATTGCCAGATGATTACCACCTTTCACCAAGCCCAGCGAAACATCGTGATTTTGCGCGGTATTCCCTCGCAACCCGGTGACTATCCCCATAAACGAAAAATCGATGTGTGGTGGGGCGGACTCCAGGAGAATGGTGGACTGATGCTGATTCTGGCTTATTTGCTCCGCAGCAGCCTGGATTGGCAAAATGCAGAAATTCGCCTGAAGCTTGTTGTCCCTGATTCCACTGCCGCCGAAGCCGCTCAGAGCAACCTGGATAATTTAGTGCGATCGCTCCGCATTGGAGCCACTCCTCAAGTCCTGATTGCCAATGGACGCTCTTTTACTGAAATTTTGCGTGAATCTTCCAGCACCGCAGATCTGGTATTCCTGGGCATGGCAACCCCCAATGATCAGTTCAGTTCCTACTATGTTTCGCTCCAAGAGAGAACGATGGGACTGCCACCTGTAGCTTTTGTAATGGCCGCCCAGGATATTTCTTTTGTTGAGGTGCTTCAGCGAGAGTGAGGGAGGATTGGGAATCAAGCTTGTCAAACTAGGCGGGCAAGATGCCCACCCCACAAGAGTTTAATCTACTCCCTACTCTCCATTCCTTGTACGGGCGAATCGCGATTCGCCCCTACCCACTCCCTACTCCCTACTCCCCATTCCCTCCCTGCGGCTCAAACTCCAGCGACACCCCATTCATGCAGTAGCGTTGCCCTGTCGGAGCGGGGCCATCATTGAAGACGTGACCTAAGTGACCACCACACCTAGCGCAGTGAACCTCAACGCGAGTCATAAAGAAAGAGCGATCGACTGTTGTTTCCACTGCCCCTTCGATCGGCTGAAAGAAGCTGGGCCAGCCAGTGCCGCTATTAAACTTTGTGGCAGATTTGAACAGGGGATTGCCGCAGCCAGCACAGATGTAAGTCCCATCAGCATAGTTTTTGTCTAATGGACTGGTGCCAGCCCGTTCTGTACCATGTTTACGAAGAACGTAAAATTGCTCTGGGGTCAGAGTCTCACGCCATTCTTGCTCGGTTTTCGTTACTTCAAACTGTTTGTCTTTTGCGCTTGTCATCGGTTTAGTAAAGATTCGATTGGTACTGTACTTAATTATAAAATTTACAAAAGTTTTCAATGAACAGCGACTCGGTTAAGGGTAACGCATTGGAATAGCAAAACCGCCCTCCCATAGCTGAACCTAGAAAGGGCGATCGAGTTCACTGAGTTCTTTTGCTCCGTACTGAGAGGATGAGACAGGCAAGATTCCCACCCCACAAGAGTCTAATTGACTTGTGTAATCTCTACTCAGTCTTTAGCACTAGTACTGCGGTACAGAGGGGTCAACTTCCTGGCTCCAGGCATTGATCCCGCCCTTGACGTTGATACCATCAATGCCGGATTCCTTCAGGAGGGAAATCGCCTTAGCCGATCGTCCGCCCATTTTGCAGTGAACGACGAGCTTGTGTCCATTGACGAGTTCTTTAACCTTGTTCACACCATCCCCATTTTCAATGTCGGGGAGGGGCACCAGGACAGCCCCCGGAATGCGGGCAATTTCGTATTCATTGGGGTTACGGACATCCAGCAGCACGTAGTCTTTTGCGCCACTGTCCAGGAGTTCTTTGAGTTGTTGAACGGTGATTTCTTCCATATCCGCTTGCTGTTGCGCTTCGGCTGCTTTGGCTTGGGGAATTCCGCAGAACTCTTCGTAATCAATCAGCTTTTCAATGACGGGACGAACCGGGTTGGGACGAAGTTTCAGTTCGCGGAAGGTCATATCAAGGGAGTTGTAAAGCAACAATCGTCCACTCAACGTTTTCCCTTGCCCTAGGATGATCTTAACGGTTTCAGTGGCCTGAATAACTCCAATTAACCCTGGCAAAATGCCTAACACACCGCCTTCAGCGCAAGACGGAACCAATCCTGGCGGTGGTGGTTCGGGGTAGAGATCTCGGGAGTTAGGCCCACCTTCATAGTTAAAGACGGTCGCCTGCCCCTCAAACCGAAAGATCGAGCCATAGACATTTGGCTTATTTAACAGAACGCAGGCATCGTTCACTAGATAGCGAGTCGGAAAATTGTCTGTGCCGTCTACCACAATGTCATACGGCTCAAAAATCTCCAGGGCGTTTTCCGCAGACAGCCGCGTTTCGTACAGGTCTACCTGGCAGTGGGGGTTAATCTCTAGAATCCGGTCTTTGGCAGACTGAATTTTCGGCTTCCCCACCCAGGATGTACCATGAATCACCTGGCGTTGCAGGTTGGAACTATCCACAATATCGAAATCGACGATGCCGATACGGCCAATTCCGGCGGCTGCAAGATACAGCAACAGCGGTGAACCTAATCCACCCGTTCCCACACACAAAACGCTGGCAGCTTTCAGCTTTTTTTGCCCATCTAGCCCCACCTCCGGCAGGATCAAATGGCGGGAATAGCGTTCATATTCATCTTTGCTGAGTTGGACATCATCCAAATTTGGATTTAGCATGGCGACTTTGACAATACATGAAGAGACAAAGATAACAGCTTGAGGGGAGGAAATTCGGTGACTTGCCTTTCTCTATTAGAGCAGGATTCGCCCCGTTTAGGCAAAGCGCATCTCTTCCTCCTGAAACTGATGATTTTCGTCCAGGCTCCAACAGCGAACCGCCTCTGCTACCCCCTGTTGCACGGAAACAATGATGTAGGAATATTCTGCCCAGGCAAGGGTTCGATCGCATTCTGAAGGAATCGCTGGGTGGTTGGGGTGGGAGTGGTAGACACCGAGAATGGTTAAGCCTCGATCGCGGGCAGTGCGTTGGGCGGTGAGTAAATCTTTGGGATCAATCCAGTATCGTTCTGTTTTAGCGAGATGTTGCCCCGTTGAGAGAACGAGATCAGGGAGTGAACCGTTGGTAAAAGCCGTTTCCCAAGCATTCCGCATTTCCCACACCTCCAGCAAAACTTTTGTTTCTGCCTCACCTTGTCGCTGCAACTCCCCAACCAAAAGCCCACAACACTCTGCTGGATAGCTCTGCTCTGCAACAGACTGCATCTGGCGAAGTTGCTCCGCTTGCACAATGAAAACCGACATCCTTTAGCCCTTTATTTCTTGCTCTCTAACTCCCTAACTATCCAACTCGCTTAACACCATCGAAATATTTTTTCAATTTTTTGTAACAATCATTTACATTTTGTGTTACAGTTCTTAACAGATGAGAAACGAAAGGGAGAAACAACAATGACTGCACGCGGATATGTCACTGAAGAACGCGGACGCTTGAACAACTACGCGATCGAACCCCAGGTTTATGTAGATGCAACTCCTCGCGTTGGGTTTACAAAATATGCTGAAAAGCTCAACGGTCGCCTAGCCATGATTGGGTTTATTTCTGCCTTGGCATTGGAAATTTTCACTGGGCAAGGAGTCATTGCTTGGTTAACCAATCTGTAAGGTTGTGCTAGGGTTCATCAGTGTTGCGATACTCGCTTCAGAATTGAACCCTGCAAAGCAATGTCAGGAGAATTGTTCAAGAAGTTATATCAAGCTAAATATTGGTACAGGAGAAAAAGATGAGAACTGATTTTGATTTCCCAAAACAGCAGCTTCTAGGGCCCGTTATCTTTAGACCAGACTTTAATCAGTTTGAAGGGATTGGTGCAAATCAGGCGTGGTCATTGTTCTTTACAGCAGGACAAGAGGACAAAGCCCTTGGATTTAACGCTGAAGCCGGTCGCTTCTTTACAAATACGCTAATCGCGATCGGTGTGGCTGGAACGCTGTGGGCAACGCTGTTTAGAAACGTTTTATAGATAGACAAGTGATAAGGCAAGTATATGATGGGTTCCCGAATCCCGGTCTGATGGCTGGGATTTTTTGGTTGAGATTTTTTGTTGAATGGCTCTCATCGCCGGAGGGAGTAGGGCACTTCCAGCCCATAGGTGTGCATCAAATCGGCATTGCCCATGATGGAAGCAGGAGTTCCCGTTGCGACAATTCGCGCTTCACTCATTAAAATTGCCCGATCGCACACTTCTAAAATAAATTCCAGGTCGTGAGAGGCAACGAGCAGCGTTTCCTGGGACTGTTGGAGAAACTGAATCAGCCGTCTTCGGGCCCGCAGATCCAGGTTGGCAGTTGGCTCATCATACAGCATGATTTGAGGACGCATGGCCAGCAGTCCGGCGATCGCCACCATTTGCTTTTCACCGCCCGAAAGGTGATGGGGAGGACGATCGGCCAGGCTTTCCATTCCCGTTAAAGTAAGGGCTTGCTCCACTCGCTGCTCCACTTCTTCAGTTAAAAGCCCCATATTCTGCGGTGCGAACGCGATATCGTCCTGCACGGATGCGGCAAACAGTTGGTCGTCTGGATCTTGGAAGAGCAGCCCCACCTCTGGACGAAATTTTCCTGGAATTACAGGTTCATCAAAGAGATGAATCGTTCCGGCAGTTGGGGTGAGTACGCCGCAGAGCAATAAAAACAGGGTCGTTTTACCGCAGCCATTATGCCCAATGATGCCCAACCGATCGCCTGTATCCACCTGCAAGTGAATCTCCTGCAACACTTCGGGTTTATCCGGGTAGGAAAAACAGAGGTTTGTAACTGCAATTGCTGTATTGGAAGGGGGAGTGACGATCGCACTGGGCAAATTGTTTTGAGCATTCATTGGGGCCTTGACTGGACTCGTTTCCGAATAATTCATGCGGGTGTCAGCGTCAGGAAAAGATTCAACACAACAAAACCAATGGCAGTGGATAAAGATGCTGCCAATCCAAATCGATCCCAGATCATCACTCGTCCGGTCTGAGTAGTGTCCAGGTTGGGTTTCTGAGCATTGTAACCTCGTAGCCGCATCGCCTTGTACACTCGTTCAGATTGTTCATAGCTGCGGATGAGAAGCGTTCCGGTGAGGGTGGCAAACTGTTGTAGATCCTTTCGTCTGAAGCGTTTTGACTGAGAGCGGCTGCGAAACCCCCTTAACCGCATGGCTTGCTGCATGGTTGCCAGCATTTCGGCAATGTCGTAGAGGTAGCGGTAGGTTAGCAGGGTCATGTCTGTTAATGTGGCAGGCAAACCGAGCGATCGCATGGCTTTGATGGTGGTTAAAAATGGTGTTGTTCCCAGCAAAACGATCGTCAGGGTCATGATGCACAAAAACCGGCACGCCACCAACGCCATTGCCAACACGCCTTCCTGCCGAACGGTAAGCCAGCCCCACTGCCAAATCACCGTTTGCCCCGACAAAAACGGCAGCACCAGCACAATTCCTAATAAAAAATAGCCTGGATAGCGCAATCGGTTTAACAAAAAGGCTCCAGGCAGGCGGGAAAGACCGAAAAGCAACCCCGTAACGCCCAGCATTGGCATGAGCATTCGCAAGTCTGAGACAGCAGCAAAGGCAAAAATCAGGGCGGCAATTCCCACTAATTTTAGTCGGGGTTCCCACCGATGGATTGGAGACGTGAGGTGAGCATATTGGTCAAATGTCATTCTCATGGACTATCATCCTCGCCGTTCCAAGAGGTCTGGCTTCACCCGCCACAAAAAAAGCATCAGCATGGCAGTAAACACGCCTTCAATAATCATCAAGGGCAGATGAGCCAGGGTTAGCCCCGTAATTGCCGCTCTTTCGGTTGCTAGGTCAAATCCAGACGGAATCGTGATCACCACCAACACGTAAAAAATTCCGGCCGCCAACCCCAGCCCGATCGCCCCTGCCAAAAACCCAAAAACGCTGATCGCCCACCGAGCATTGGGATGATTGAACAAACGGTAGCGCGATCGAAAAAAGTGATACGCCAACAAAGCCGGAATGCCCATCATGGCAGCATTAACCCCCAAGGTGGTTAGCCCTCCATGGCCAATCATTACCGCCTGGAAAAACAGCCCCACCAGCATGGCAGGGAAGGTGTAATAACCCAAAACCGTGCCCATCAACCCATTCAAAATAAAGTGAACGCTGGCGGGCGGAATGGGGATGCTGACTGAAGATGCAACAAAAAAAGCAGCCGTCATCAGCGCAGCCTTTGGAATATCTTGAGTCGGATCTTTTTGGCGACTAATTTGACGCAAGGAATACCAAGTGGCTAACCCCGTTACGGCATATCCCCCAACACAAACTGAAGCGGGAAGGATTCCGTCTGGAATATGTACCACCTATTTCTTCCCCCGTACAAAAAATAGTGCCGTCCCCACAAACCCCCAGAGAGCCGAACCTGCCATGAGAACGCGCTGCATGGGGCTTAGCGATCCTGTACCGTTAGAACGGGCAGTTTCCTCCAAACGGGTTGCTTCGATCGTCGGAGACGGTGAATTGGCTGGGCCGCCTGCCTCAGATTGCACAGCATCTTCCTGTGATTCAGGCGCAGCGAAGGTTTCGGATTCCACTGGAATATTCAAAATCTCGCCATGTCCAGCTTGCCGTACTGCTATCTCCCAGTTTCCAGGCTGCGATCGATCGGGAGTAAAGGTGAACTTGCCTGATTCATTCGTTGTGGCAGTCATCCACGGAGTAGACGGATCTTCGGGGGCATAGACAATCACCTGAGCATTGGCCATTGGCTCTCCAGTATCGTAGAGGGCTGTAATTTCGATCGCCTGCGTTGTTTGGTAGTCGATGGCGACTCCATGCGCTAAGGCTCTCATCTGCAACCCCGAAACTGAAAGCAGAGCCAAGGGAACGATGAAGTGAGGCTTTGTCATTTGGCGTAAATAGTTTGGCTGCATCAAATATTCCGTAGTGCCTCTACATTGGGCAGGTTTAGGCTTAAGCAAGCTGAACCGCTCCAACCGTATCAGTAAATCGTATTCTCTCCTGAGAATTCAATCCTCTGGAGGGGGATTGGAAGGGGAATTCAAGCGGCAAATTACCTTAAATCTCTCTTAAGGGGGAGTGGGTAGAGCCGTAAAATTTAGGGAGTCGGGAATGGGGAGTCGGGAATGGGGAGTCGGGAATGGGGAGAGATGAATCGCGGGCTACCTGAAAAAGTCCGATGAATCAGACTAGAAAACAG
>PVWD01000511.1 GCA_003003615.1 filamentous cyanobacterium CCP2
AAAGTCGGTCACGGTATTGGGAGCAGAGGGCAGTTCTCCATTAGCAATCCAAAATTGGTCAGATCCAGCACCACCCGTCAGCAAGTTGTCTCCGCCTGCCCCGACAAACAACTGGTCATCTCCTTGGTCGCCATAGAGTTGGTCGTTGCTGCTTGCATAGAGCGTATCGTTGCCTAAGCCACCAGAAAGCAAGTTTCCCCCCCGACCTTGAGAGGCATCCAGAATGTCATCGCCTGCTTCACCATAGGCTTTGTCATTCAGTCCCACAAAGATGGTGTCGTTGCCATCGCCTCCATAGATCAGGTTGCCACCGGAAATGGCAGTGGTGGTGTCAATTAGATCATTTCCAGCCGCAGCAACGATCGTATCGGCATTGCCATCAAAGTCAGCGATTTCTCCTGCAACGATCGTGTCATCTGATTCGGTGCCTTGTACCAGCACTTCAGTGACATACTCAAACTCTTCGCCTTCAAGGGCAGGCAGCAAGGGTGGTGCCTCACGCAATTGGGTTGCCTGTTCATAATCATAGGCATAGCTGATTAACTTTCCTTCCTCATAGGGTCGCCCAAAGAAAGAGAGAGTTGTGGGCAAACCCTGAGAGCCAAACCCCATTGGAACCACAATGCCAGGAAAACCGACCGAGCTATAGCCTGCTAAGGTTGCAGGGCTAGGAACACTAGATGAAACAAAGTCTGGATCTTCAACTGAATAAACAGGATTGTTGATTGGTGGTGCAAAGCTAGTTTGGTAGGGAAAGACAAGCGCGTCAAGATCGAAGGCATCGAAGAGAGCAAGCTTTAACTCCGTTGCGGTGGGCAATATATTTTCAATCAAATTTTCATAGGCGGGGTCATCTGTAGAGGTATTCGCGGCTCGTGTTAACAAGTTGAGGACGCTGTTTTGTACGGGAAGTGGAGAGTTAACGACCTCCGTTTCATAAATTTCAATGAATTCTTCGACCGTTTTAGGAACGTCTGGCCCAAACGTTTCCAGGTAAGCGTCCCAATCTTCCTTAAATCGATAATCGGCGATCGTCCTAATATTGGGGCCACCACTACGAACGAAGAAATCAATGAACTCTGGATCAAAAACCACCGGATCAATAATTTCTGCACCCAGTTCTTCCAACTTTTCGATCGCCGCTTCTGCCAGTGCATCAATTTCTGGATCACCACCAAAAAAATCGCGAGCAATGCCAAGTCGCGCTCCTTTGAGAGAACCTTCTACCAAAAAGTCTGTGTAGTCTTCAGCGATTTTGTCTTCGCTGTCTGGAGTCAGTGGGTCATTAGGATCGATCGCTGCAATTTCGTTGAGCAGCAGTGCCATGTCCGTGACGGTGCGGGCCATAGGGCCAGCCGTATCGAAAGTTAAGTTTTTGGGTGCAATCCCATCACGGCTGATCAGTCCAGTTGTAGGTCTAAGTCCAACTAGCCCATTGAATGAAGCAGGGCCACGCACGGAAGTACTGGTATCTGTACCAATGGCAAGAGTGGCAAAATTGGCCGCGATCGCTGCACCAGACCCACTACTAGAGCCTCCGGTATTGCGGTTAAAGTTGTAAGGATTCTTGGTCTGCCCATCAATGGTGTTGTAGCTGCTTCCGGCAAACTCTCCCATTGAGGCTTTGCCCAAAATGATCGCCCCAGCATCTCGCAGAGATTGCGTGATGAAAGCATCATCCGGAGGAATCGCGTCCTTTAAAATGACTGAACCATTGGAAGTCGGCATGTCGAAGGTATCAATGTTGTCCTTCAGCAGCACCGGAATCCCGTGCAATAGACTTCTGGACGCTCCTGATTGAAACTCCTCATCTAATGCTCTCGCAACTTCCAATGCTTCGGGGTTAATGGTTGTGATGGAGTTCAGCGTTGGGCCAGCATCTTCGTAAGCTTCAATTCGATTGAGGTAAAGCTGCACAAGCTGTTCAGCCGTCAACGCCCCAAAATTAAAGGCTTTCGTGATCTCTTCAACGGTTGCCTCAATTAACTTAAATGTGGTTGGAGCGGACAAGCGAGATGTCGTTACCACGTTCACTCTCCCATGCTAAATATCGAAAATTTAGTTGAACTTTGTCATTCATTTTGACCACTGAATAATAGAGTTTAAGTATTCAAAATTTGAGTAAATTTGGATACATTTTTTCGGTTTAAAACGATTAAATTTTATTCTAAAGTTATCAAGTTTAGTATTCAAAATGATTTATTCCTAAAACTCAATTTAGGAATCATAAAAAGTAGTTTTGCAATGGTTCGTC
>PVWD01000512.1 GCA_003003615.1 filamentous cyanobacterium CCP2
CTACTCCCCACTCCCCACTCCCTACTCCCTACTCCTCATTCCTCACTTTCTCCAACAACTCATGAATCTGCCGATTGACCCCTTCCAAATTAAACCTCTGACGTGCTTGAAGTTGAGCGGCTTGGGCGATCGGTTTTGCTTGCTCCGGGTGAGCATGGCAATAATTAATTACGGTGGCGAGGGCAGGAACATCGTTAGGAGGAGTCAGCCAGCCGGTTTGAGCAGGCTGTACCAGTTCGATCGCGCCTCCAGCAGCAGTGGCGACAACTGGAGTTCCGCAAAGCATCGCTTCGACAATGACTCTGCCAAAGGGTTCGGGGGCGGTGGAGGTGTGGGCGACCAAATCGCAAGCCGTCATCAGGGAAATGATATCTGACTGAAAGCCTAGGAACTTAACCCGATCGCCTAATTTTAATTCGTTCACTTGGTTTCGCAATTGTTGAGCATAGTCCTGTTCTCCAAATAATGCATCACCTACGAACAAAGCAACGACATCATCAGAACACTGTGTTAACGCCTGAATCAAAATATGTTGACCTTTCCAGGGAGATAAACGGCTGAAATGACCTACTACAAATTTTTGTTCTACACCCAACGCCTGCCGAACCTGTGGAACCGATCGCAATGGAGAACGATATTGCTCAATATCAAACCCGTTATAAACAACCGAAACAAGCTCTACTCTCCCACCTGCCTCAATGAACGCAGTTCGACTCGATTCAGAATTGGCAATGACAAGGGAAGCGAATCGATTTGCCAAGGTTACAGCAATCCAGCGATTTATACGGCTAAAATGCTCAACGGATAAAATATCATGTAAATGATAAACAAGTGGACGACGAGAAAGCAGACTGGCGATCGCTCCGATAACGAGGGATTTCTGAGTATTTGTATAGATTAAGTTATGGTTTTTAGCATAGCTTGATACCTTTAGAATGAGTGGTAATTGTCGAATCATTTGACTGATGCCCTGAATTAAGCCGCTTTCTTTCTGTACGTCAATCGGGGCATCGGAAAGAACCTCTACCGGAATTCGATCGCGCTCTAATAATTTCCTGAATTCACCGTCTGCAAACATCCCCACCAGGCAGCTTTCCCGATAAGGCTTGGCAATATCTAACAGGCACAGTTCCGCGCCTCCTGGCTTGCCGCTTTGATCTAAAAATAAAATTTTCATTTTAGTTTTCATTCCAGTGGCATATGGCTGAACTCTTTCATCCTAAACAATCTCAAATGAATCAAACCGGAAATCGCAAATTGCAAAGACGATTGCCCTTCCATTCTCTTTTCCTAGCGGGGTTAGGGTTTTTGTTTGCGTTCTTCAGCACGACCTGTTCACCTTTACAGAAGCCAACCGTGGTGGCCCAAACCCATCCGGCAAACGGTTTAACCTATACCACCTCCTGGCTGGGCAACAGTTTTGGGGGGGCAAACCAAAAGCATGTCCAGTCTAATATTGCTGCCATTTTTGTGACGGAGGATGGCACGGTGTATTGCAACACGATTTGGGATGAAGGTGGACGGGAAGGGGGAATTTATCGCAATGGTGATGTGATGGGGCAACTTCAAGGAACCCATACGGCAGGCAGGGTAGGCGGGTTGTCTGTGACAAGCAATGGCAAATATGTGTTTGCCAGTTTGGTGCAACTCAGCTTAGATGGAGCATTTCAGGGTGAAAAGTTTCCACCGATGCAGGCAAACTGGTATGGCGTGTCGCGGTTTGACCTGGAGGGAAATCCGGTTCCCTTTGCAGAGGGTAACTCGGAGGATGCCAACCTGCTAACCGTGAATGAGGAGCCTGCGGGGGGCTATGCCGATTTTAGTGATGCTAATGTAGCTGGGTTGGCGGCCGATCGCACCCATTTGTATTTAAGTAATCCGATGACAAGCGAGATTTTAGTGTACGACCCAGAGCAAATGCAGCCAATTGGCAGATGGTCAGTGGAGCGACCCGGCAAACTACGGCTCGATCGATTGGGCAATTTGTGGGTGATTCAAACCGGAGATGAGCAGCATCCTCCGCGTCTGATTAAATTTCGATCGGATGGGACGGCTTTACCGCAGGTGATTGATGATGTGGATGATCCAGTGGGAATGGCGATCGATCAGCAAGGGCGGCTGTTGGTGGCAGATAATGGCGTGAATCAGCAAATTCGGATTTATGATGATCTGGATGCTGTGCCCAGGTGGGTGGGAACGTTTGGCGAGACGGGCGGCGTGTTTGCAGGGGAAATGCCGGGGCGGG
>PVWD01000199.1 GCA_003003615.1 filamentous cyanobacterium CCP2
ACCGTCAAGGCTCCTGAAATCGTGGGCTAGTAGATTGCTGAATTGCAGCGTCTGACTTAGCTAGATGGAGTGCCTCCTCTGGGGGCACTTCTTTTTTGCATAAACTTTTTCATAAAAATTGGATGGACAACGATCGGCCCATCCTTCACAGTGTTTTGCTGAATCAACTTTAATCAATCAAAAGATGCAGAAACTTTTTTGGTTGTGCTAATTACCAAAACACACTTGCAATGTCCCAAAGTTGTTTTCCAGGGCAAAATCATCGTCGTTGATACGTAGAGCAACTGTGGTGACGGGTTGAGTCAGTTGCTGAGGTTCGTTCAACCAACTGTAGGTTGAACCTGGAATCCCGATGAGGAGCGCACCGAGTGGAATGGTTTCATCGTATGTAAAACCTGCATATTCTTCAATCGTCGAAATATCGGAATAGCCTCGAGGCCCAACTCGATCGAAATTTGAGACATCGACCGTCCAGGAACCTCTAATGCGAGTGACTTGGCTGTAGGTACTTGATAGTTGAAGATATTGCCAGCCCCGCTTAGAATCGACACTATAGCAAGCCGTACTGGGGCGGGCATCCGCAGCGGATGGAAATGAACCGATCGCCGTTGCTGTAACCAGCATCAGAGTAAGTAGCTTCAGAGGTTTCATAGTTTTTCAGGTTCAGCTAGTTGGGTCTGCACTACACCTTTTCAAGGTAATACCCAAAATATCGGGTAAATTACAAGAGTAACGGCTAATTCTTGATAAAAAGACCTCAATTGAGCGTAAAAAGTTCTTCATCCCTATATGGTGTTTCTAATCGCTATGATGTAGGTCTGGGAATGATTTTCAGATAAAAGGGGGAAATCTGACTGTTTACACCCGTCCGCTTGCTCGATTGATTGAGCAATTGCAACGCCTACCCGGTGTTGGCCCAAAAACAGCCCAAAGACTAGCCCTGCACATCTTAAAGCGTTCAGAATCCGAAGTTCAGGCACTGGCTCAAGCGATTCTGGAGGCCAAGCAGCAGGTGGGGCTGTGTTCCGTATGTTTTCATTTATCGGCGGAACCTGTTTGCGAAATTTGTCGATCGCCCAACCGAGACTCCCACACGATTTGCGTCGTTGCAGATTCCAGAGACGTGATTGCGTTAGAGAAAACCCGTGAGTATCGCGGCAAGTATCACGTTTTGGGTGGATTAATTTCACCAATGGACGGTATCGGGCCAGATCAGCTAAACATTGGTCAACTTGTCCGCCGCGTCAGTAAGCAAGATACGAAGGAAGTAATTCTGGCGATTAGTCCGAGTGTGGAGGGCGAAACCACAACGCTATACATTGGTCAGTTGGTTAAGCCGTTTACGAAGGTAACGCGCATCGCCTTTGGGCTGCCAATGGGTGGTGACTTAGAATACGCCGATGAAGTAACGCTGGCGAGAGCACTGGAGGGGCGCAGAGAGCTTGATTGAGGAGGACTCAATGGGAAAGAATAACCTGTGAGAAGAACCTGGGCTAGCGTTTTGGATCACCCGTAAAAGGTTGAACCCCGGTTACTGGATAATCATCATGGCTTGGTGCAAATATTTCGAGAACTGCCTCTGCTAAAACTCGGAAGAAACCAGGTTGGTGCTTGAGTTCAGTTAACACTTCTTCAACATTCTCTGAAGAAAACTCAAACCCTTCCGCTTGTCCCAGGTGAGTGAGTTCCTCTGAGCCGGTTACAGTTTGTAGTTTTTCTTGCAGTTGCTCATCCTCAGCCGCTTTCGCTAAGAATCCTAAAACAGTCTTTTTAGACATACGAATTTATATTCCTTGTAGATAAAGTGAACGATTCTACCTCTAAGATACTGTGTGGTCAGAGGTTTGTCTGACTTGTGCTTATTATTTGTAGTGATTCAGGTTTCAGGCGATACAAATAGTCACAATTATTTTTTCTCGACATCATTCATTGTGGCGATCGGTGCTGCGATAACGCCCTGAGCCTCTAGCAGCGCAGCAGCCCGCAAAATCCATGCTTCTTTGTAGGGAGCTGCAATCATTTGGACACCCAACGGCATTGCATTCGGATGCTGAATTGGGACGGACAAAACAGGTAAGCCGATAAAAGAGAGCGGCTGTGTATAAAGCCCCAAATTTGGACGAACGAGTATTTCTTTACCGTCTAAAACCATTGTCTGCTGTCCAAGGAGGGGGGCAGAACAGGGAGTCGTTGGAGCCAAAATTAGATCAACTTCTTGAAAAAGTTTCCGCACCTGCTCTCGATACCACTGGCGGAACCGTTGGGCTTGAATGTACCAGGCATTTGGAATCATGGCTCCTGCCAAAAATCGATCGCGGGTGGCTGGATCAAAATCTTGAGGGCGAGTTTTCAACCGAGGCAGATGCAGGTTACTCCCCTCGCTGGCTGTAATCACGTAGGCGGCTGCCCTAGCGCGATCGGACTCTGGAATCGTCACCCGTTCCGTTGCCCCCAATGCTTGCGCCACCCGTGCCACTGCTGCAAATACCTCTGGCTCTCCTGCTTCTGCAAAGTAACCATCTGCCACTGCAATACGTAACCCCCCAATCCCCTCGCTAATTTGCGGAAAACAGGGTTCTGGCGGTAGTCCGGTGCAGACCGGATCGCGTAAATCTTCACCCTGAAGCAAATCAAACGAGAGGGCAATATCACGAACCGATCGCGCAAATGGCCCAATGTGATCCAGACTGGCAGAAAACAAATAAGCACCCGCCCGCGAAAGCCGTCCATAGGTAGGTTTTAACCCAAAAACGCCGCAAAAAGAAGCCGGAACCCGGATTGAACCATTTGTATCTGAGCCTAGCGTCAACGGAACCAACCCCGCCGCAACGGATGCGGCAGACCCGCCAGAAGACCCACCTGCCACCCGCTTGAGGTCATGGGGATTATGGGTTGCACCATAGTGATTGTTCTCTGTGACAAAGCCATAAGCATACTCATCCATATTCAGCGTCCCTACTAAAATGGCTCCTGCCTGTTGCAACTTGGCAATCGCAGTCGCATTCTGGGTTGCGGGTGAGTTTTCTCGATTTATCTTAGAGCCAGCCAGGGTGACAAGCCCTTTCACATCAAACAAATTTTTCACGGCAAACGGAACCCCAGCCAAAGCACCAGGGTATTCTCCATTGCGAATGGACTGATCAATCCGGGCCGCCTGCTGCAATGCTTGTTCGGATAGTACTTCTGTGAAACAATTTAGAGCTTCGTGCGTTGATTGAATTTGGTTCAGTGTTGCCTGGATTACCTCTGTAGCAGCAATGTGGCGATCGCGGACAGCCGTGGCAGTGGCAATGGCATCGTTGGGAGGAAGGAAGGAAGACATGGGGATGGATCGGGGGATGAGAGGGGCAATGAGTGGAGGGCTGGAAGATTTCTACTTCTAGGGCTGAAACACGGGGGACGGTTCGATCGTTTCTGGTAAAGGAAAGTCGAGGACGAGTTGAGCGATCGTGGCTGTGCGTTCTAGGTTGGCAATCACACCGGGACGGCAATCAGGGGGAATGGGCAAATCCAGGAAAGCCGAAAGGCGATCGACTAAATCAGGAATATTGTTTTCTGAAAGGTTCGTTTGCTGCTCCACGATCGTTCTCCGTTAGATTCTCTATCAAATTGTTTTTAAATTAAATTGTTCTTGATTCAGTGCGTGATGAACACTCCTTGCGGCATATTCTACCGGACAAGACTCAGCGTAATGAATCCAGCAACAATAAACTGATGTTCTCTTGCTCTGATTTTCATGCCTTAATTCTGGCTTCTAGATTTCATCCTTCTCCCCACTCTGCAAGATAATTCGATTTAATAGATAAATGTTGTCTAGTTCATTTGGTCGCTCATGCAAACCCGTGATTCCCGTAGTGAAGCCTCTGAAAGTCGTTTTGTTTCCCCGTCCCATAGCCTAGAGCTTCCGGCTCGAACTGCTTCGGTGCATCGAGTCACTGGCGAAACCAATGTAGAGGTGAGTTTAAATTTAGATGGTCAAGGACGGTGCAAAGCTTCAACTGGGATTCCGTTTTTGGATCATATGCTGCACCAAATTTCTTCTCACGGGCTAATTGACCTGGACATTCAAGCAACCGGCGACCTAGAAATTGATGACCACCACACTAACGAAGATGTGGGAATTACGCTGGGGCAAGCCTTGTCTAAGGCATTGGGCGATCGAAAAGGCATTGTCCGATTTGGGCATTTCTTGGCACCGTTGGATGAGGCCCTAGTGCAGGTGACACTTGATTTTTCAGGACGACCACACCTCAGCTATGGGTTGCAAATTCCCACAGAGCGAGTCGGCAGCTACGATACGCAGCTTGTCAGAGAATTTTTTGTGGCCGTGGTCAACCATTCCCAAATGACCCTCCACATCCGTCAGCTAGACGGCATTAATTCCCATCACATTATTGAAGCAACCTTTAAGGCGTTTGCGCGGGCCGTGCGAATGGCGATCGAAATTGATCCACGGCGGGCACATTTAATTCCTAGTTCTAAGGGCGTATTGTAGAGCAGTCTACCCGAAGCTCATTCCTTTGATGTATTGAGCTTTGCAAAAAAGTCCTTTACCTTGCTAATCAATAGGGGCGAAAGTGGCTCTGTCTGTCTGTTGCTAAGTTGCCGATCTGACATTGGCATCTCAACTTAGGAATGACGGCACAGATAGGGCTGTCCCGGAAAGCGATCGGCTTCTGGGCAAATCGGTTAGCTAGGGAGGAGAAACTGTGATTCAGCCAGAGGGGGAGGGGCACCTCGAAAATATATTTGCTCATGGTGGAGAAATGGGGGAACTGATGCGAACCCTGGACTGGTCAGCCACTCCCATTGGTGCTATAGATGAGTGGCCCCAAAGCCTGAAAACCGCCGTCAGCATTTGCTTAAGTTCACTTTATCCGATCGAAATTTGGTGGGGGGAACAGTATGTTCGCTTTTACAACGATGCCTATCGCCCCATTTTAGGAACCACCAAACATCCCCAATTTTTAGGTCGTCCTGGAAAGGAGTGCTGGGGAGAGATCTGGGATGTGATTGGCCCCATGCTGGATAGCGTTCGTGAAACGGGAAAAGCAACCTGGTCAGAAGATTTTCCGCTGTTCATGACGCGCAATGGCTATGTTGAAGAGACATATGTTACTTTCTCCTATGCTCCCCTACGGGATGAAACAGGGGCTGTGGGAGGCATTTTTTGTGCCTGCAACGAAACAACCGAACGGGTTCTGAGCGAGCGACGCTTAAAGACACTGCGGGATTTGGGAGCGAGAGCCAATGAAGCCCAAACGGTGGCAGAGGCTTGCCAAACGGCTGTCCAAATTTTGAACAGTAATCCGTATGACGTTCCCTTCGCACTGCTGTACTTGCTGGATGGAAATGATGCAAACGATGAAAAAAGGGCGCGCTTGGCAGCAAGGACAGGGCTACCCCTTGATCCGGTGATTTGCCCTCAATCTATAGATTTGCATCCTTCTGCTGATTCACCTTGGCGATTGGCAGAGGTTTTTTCTACTGGAGAAGTTAAACAGGTTGTTGATTTAGAATCCCGGTTTGGTAGGATTTTGGCTGGCCCCTGGTCAGAGCCTTTGCAATCTGCTCTCGTCTTACCGATTTCTCAGTCGGGGCAAGAACAGCCGATCGGTTGCCTCGTCACAGGGGTTAGCTCTCGCAGAGCATTAGATGATGCCTATCGAGGTTTTTTTGATCTAGTTGTTGGTCAAGTTGCTACAACGATCGCCAATGCCTGCACATTAGAGCAAGAACGGGAACGGGCCGCCGCGCTGACAGAACTCGATCGGGCTAAAACGATTTTCTTTAGCAACATTAGCCATGAGTTTCGTACTCCCCTTACCTTGATGCTGAGTCCCTTAGAGGAGATTTTGGCAAACCCCGGTGGCCCTTTGCCCGTCGATCGCCAACAGCTAGAAACTGTGCATCGCAATTCTTTACGTCTGTTGCGGTTAGTCAATATGCTGCTGGATTTCTCTCGTATTGAAGCCGGGCGGGTGCAGGCGACCTATGAACCAACGGATCTGGCAATGTTAACGGCCGATTTAGTGGCAATGTTTCGTTCAGCGATCGATCGGGCAGGGCTGCAATTACGGGTAGAGTGTCCCCCACTGCCTGAACCTGTGTATGTCGATCGGGAGATGTGGGAGAAAATTGTCCTGAATCTGCTTTCCAATGCGTTTAAATTCACCTTTGCAGGGGAAATTGCCGTCTCCTTACGCTGGCTGGGTGCTTCCGTTGAACTGAAAG
The DNA here is from genome assembly GCA_003003615.1 of filamentous cyanobacterium CCP2. Classification (GTDB taxonomy): domain Bacteria; phylum Cyanobacteriota; class Cyanobacteriia; order Elainellales; family Elainellaceae; genus Egbenema. The sequence goes on from PVWD01000199.1 coordinate 6,235, forward strand.
TTTGCGATACGGGCACAGGCATTCCTGAGGCAGAAATTCCACGCCTGTTTGAGCGATTTCATCGGGTGCAAGGAGCCAGAGGGCGAACCTATGAAGGCTCAGGAATTGGGCTGTCACTGGTGCAAGAACTGGTTAAACTGCATGGTGGCGCAATTCAGGTGAATAGTCGGGTGAATCAGGGTAGCTGCTTTACAGTAACGCTCCCGGCTGGCTTTGCTCATCTGCCCCAAGAACGCATTCATGCTAGCCGCACCCTTGAATCTACGGCGATCGGTGCAGTGACTTATGTTGAAGAAGCTTTACGTTGGCTGCCCAATCCAGAAAACGCTGAAGCAAAAACCGAAACGAGGGAAATGCTAGCTGTTTCGCCTGCCCCTTACTCCTACCCTCTGTTGAATCCGTCGGCTCATATCCTATTAGCTGACGATAACTCAGATATGCGCGACTATGTGAAGCGGCTGTTAGTGAGCCAGGGTTATGAAGTAGAGACTGCCACAGATGGTTCTGCTGCCCTCGCAAAGGTATCTCAACAAATTCCCGACCTGGTTTTGACCGATGTAATGATGCCAGAGCTAGATGGTTTGGGGTTGTTGCGAGCGTTACGGAGTGACCCCGTTACTAGAGGAATTCCGGTAATTTTGCTATCTGCACGGGCTGGTGAAGAGTCTCGCATTCAAGGTTTGGATGCTGGAGCAGATGATTATTTAATCAAACCGTTTTCCGCCCGCGAACTGCTGGCCCGTGTAGAAGCCACACTGAAAATGGCTCAGTTACGCCGAGCATTGGCCCAACGAGAGCAAGAGTTGCGGGTTGAGGCTGAAGTTGCTCGCGATCGGGTGCATCGCATTTTGGAAAGTATTACCGATGCTTTTGTGGCCTTCGATCGCAACTGGCGTTATACCTACGTTAACCAAGCGGCTGCCAGACTTTTGCAAAGAACACCCGACGATCTGCTGGGTCAACATGTGTGGGAAGAGGTCTTTCCTGATTTGGTCGGGGGAATTGCCTATCGAGAACTGCATCGGGCGATCGTAGAGCAAGTTCCTGTTGCTTGGGAAGAGTTTGGCGAACCCCTTCAGCGTTGGATAGAGGTGAAGGCTTACCCCTCTCAGGATGGAATTTCGGTGTATTTTCAGGATATTTCAGCACGGAAGCGGGCAGAACAAGAGCGGGAACAGTTACTCCAACGAGAACGCGAAGCCAGAGAAAACGCTGAGGCAGCCAACCGAATTAAAGATGAATTTCTAGCCGTACTATCCCACGAACTTCGATCGCCCCTGAACCCGATTCTGGGCTGGTCAAGGCTTTTGAAAAGTCGTAATTTAGATGAAGCCAGAACAGCACAAGCTCTGGAAACCATTGAACGGAATGCCAAGCTGCAAGCCGAACTGATCACTGACCTGCTGGATGTATCCCGGATTTTGCAAGGTAAGCTGAGTCTGAATGTGTGTTCAGTCGATCTGGTCAGCACCATCCGGTCTGCAATGGATACAGTGCAACTTGCGGCAGAATCTAAGTCTATTCAACTTCGGGCAATGCTCAATCCGAATATGGGGCGAGTCGCAGGGGATGCCAACCGGCTTCAGCAAGTCGTTTGGAATTTGCTAACCAATGCAGTTAAGTTCACGCCATCTGGAGGACGTGTAGATATTTGGTTGGAGCGAATCGGGACTCAAGCGCAGATTACTGTTCGTGATACAGGCAGGGGCATCTCTGCCGATTTTCTGCCCTATGTGTTTGACTATTTCCGTCAGGCAGATGGCAGCACCACCCGAAACTTTGGTGGGCTAGGGTTAGGGCTGGCGATCGTGCGTCACCTTGTAGAACTTCATGGAGGCACCGTTGAAGCTGCTAGTGCGGGGGAAGGGCAGGGGGCAACGTTTACGATCAGGCTACCGCTCATGTTGGCTTCACTGGAGAAAAGTCTGGAAGATGGCAAGGCTGAATCATCCTGTGATTTAAGTGGTGTCAAGCTTTTGGTCGTTGACGATGATGATGATGCCCGTGAATTTGCTACGTTTCTCCTGGAGCAATATGGAGCGATCGTCAGGTCGGTTTGCTCGGCGGGAGAGGCACTGACAACGTTACCCCAATTCCAACCTGATATTTTGTTAAGCGATATTGGGATGCCCGACATGGATGGCTACATGCTGATGCAACAGGTGAGAAATTTACCTGCAGAACAGGGTGGACAAATTCCAGCTATTGCTCTGACTGCCTATGCTGGAGAACTGAACCATCAACAGGCGATCGCCGCAGGTTTTCAAATTCATGTTTCCAAGCCCGTAGAACCAACCGAGTTAGCGAACGTGATCACCCACCTGTTGGAACGTGACTCTTCCTGAGATGAATCTCTAAAATAATATCTGAATATCTGTTCAGATGTTATAGTAATAAGGAAGTAATTTTAGGAACTTGCTATGACTACCGTCACTCAGATGAAATGTGCCTGTGAGCCTTGTCTCTGCGTTGTTTCTCTCGAACAAGCAATTCACAAAGATGGCAAACACTATTGCAGCGAAGCCTGCGCCAATGGGCACCAAAACGGGGAAGATTGTGGCCACAGTGGGTGTGAATGTTAGGAAGGTAAAGAGTGAGGGGTGAGGAGTCGGGAAGTTAGGGAGTCGGGAGTCGGGAGTTGGGAGGCGGTCAGTTTCTTGTGGCATTCCAATGGCGGTTGCGGTTTCCCGATTCTCCGCAAATGAATCGCGAGCTACCTGAAAAAGTCCGATGAATCAGACCAGGAAAAGGTTTCAATCTATTCATGGAAGTTAAAAATTAAATTTGGTCATTGCGATCGGGCATTGCTCCACTGGCAGGCAAGATGCCTGCGCCACAGATTACCCGATTAAATTCTTAACTTCCATGAATAGACTTCATTTCATAAACCGCAATGGATTGGTAGGTGGTTAAGCGGCTGAGCTGACCCAGTGGAATTTACCGTTCCGAGTCAGGATCAAAATGAACTCCCCCACTCCCAACTCCCCACTCCCAACTCCCGACTCCCTCACTCCTCACTCCTCACTCCTCACTCCCCACTCCCTCACGTCCTACAAACTCGCCATCACCGCTCTTGCTGCCTCTAAGGTGCGATCGATGTCTTCGTCGGTATGCGCTAGAGAAGTAAAGCCTGCCTCAAACTGAGAGGGGGCTAAGTAAACGCCGTGTTCTAGCATTCCTCGGTGGAAGCGACCAAATTTAGCCAGGTCAGACTTCTTGGCATCTTCGTAGTTGTGTATGGGCCCTTCAGCAAAGAAGAAACCAAACATGCCGCTAATTTGTCCGCCACAAGCCACGTGCCCGGTTTCCTGGGCAACTTGCAGCATTCCCTCTGCCAGCTTTTTAGTAATGCGATCGAGCTGTTCATAGGTGCCAGGACGCTTCAGCAGTTCCAATGTTTTGATGCCTGCGGTCATGGCTAGCGGATTTCCAGACAGCGTACCCGCCTGATACATGGGGCCGGCTGGGGCAACCATTTCCATAATCTCCTTACGGCCACCATACGCTCCTACGGGCAACCCACCGCCAATAATTTTGCCAAGGGTCGTTAGGTCTGGCGTAACGCCAAATTTTTCCTGCGCTCCGCCATAGGCAATGCGGAAGCCCGTCATCACTTCATCAAACACCAGCAGTGCGCCGTGTTCCTGAGTCAGAAGCCGCAACCCTTCCAGGAACCCAGCATCGGGAGGGATAAAGCCAGAGTTGCCGACGACTGGCTCTAAAATTACGCCAGAAATTTCGTTAGGGTTTTCGGCGAAGAGTTGTTTAACGGCTTCCAGGTCGTTATACGGTGCGGTGAGGGTGTTTGCCGTTGTCGATTTGGGCACTCCAGGAGAATCGGGTAAACCCAGAGTGGCAACCCCTGACCCTGCTTTTACCAAAAACATATCGGCATGTCCGTGGTAGCAGCCTTCAAACTTGATCACTTTGTCGCGTCCGGTAAAGGCTCGCATTAACCGCAGCACAGCCATACAAGCTTCAGTGCCGGAGTTGACAAAGCGCACCATTTCAATGCTAGGGACGGCATCAATCACCATTTCCGCCAGCACGTTTTCCAGGTAGCAGGGTGCCCCAAAGCTTGTTCCTTTCTCCAGGCAATCCTTCAGGGCAGCGAGAACATCAGGATGGGCATGGCCGCAGATGGCAGGCCCCCAGGTTCCCACGTAGTCAATGTATTGGTTGCCGTCTACGTCCCAAATGTAGGCACCTTTAACGCGATCGAACACAATGGGCTGTCCACCCACAGACTTAAAGGCTCGCACGGGTGAACTGACTCCACCTGGCATGAGTTTCTGTGCCGCCGCAAAGATTTCTTCTGATTTTGTCGTGTTAAGCGATGTAGTAACCAAATTTCTCTCCTCTTATGGGCATTAACCTACATAAGTTATGCAGTTATGAGGTCACAGCGATAAGCAATTTTGGCAACAGATGGCAAGGTTAGCACAATTGAGGTGAACGAAGTCCATAACGAATAGGCTTTGAAACACGGCAATTGTCCTCATCATTCTTCTACTGCCTTGAATTGGCGATCGTAGATGACGATCGCACTAACCTCTTATTATCCTATTTGGCATCGGCTCTTAATTCATTGAGATCAAGAAATCTGTATTTTATTAGGTCTAGCTTCAATCTTTTCTTTTAAGCCGAATAGTGGGGTTCGCCAAATAAGATCAGTGAACAATTGAGTTCAGATATTACCTCCGTTGTCACATCGCTAACTGCAAGTCCTCCCGCAGTGCGTCGGCGTAAAGATCGTAGAACAACCAGATCATGGTGGCGTGCTGCTTTGAGGATACCTTGAGCAACATTATCTTCCAGAGCAATTTGAATGGTGATGTTGACCTGGAAAGGCGTTGAAGTTAGAACTTTGTTGAGTTCAGATTCAAACTCAACGATTTGATTTTTAGAGGTCTGCCGATCGCACACATGGAGCAGGGTAATGCTGGCTTGGTTGGTGTCGGCTAGGAGTTGGGCAAACCCAACAGGGCGCAAAGCTTGGGCAGTAATGTTTTTAATGGGAACCAAAATGCGGTGAATATTGCTCGGTTCATCTAGTAAGCGCATTACGGCAACCGGACAGTGCGTAGACCAAAATACGCTGTCAATCACATTGCCAAACAAGCGGGCCCGTAGTCCCGTCACAGGGGCCCAGCCCATCACAATCAGGTTGGCATCATATTCCCTGGCAGTCCGGCAAATTCCATGAGCCACATCATCATCAATCCGCACGATCGGCTTTGCTTGGGCCCGAAATTCTTGACTAACCTCTGACGCTTTTTGTAATAGCTTTTGACATTGCTGAAGTTCAGACTCTAGCTCAGGATCATCCATGTGAATGTGCGACTTGGCGATCGATAAAGGAATCAAAATTCCCGACTCATGACGAGCTAATAATGCGCCTGCCTCGATCAAGTAACGTTCAGTATGCGGATTGTGAACCGGAACCACAACAGTAAATGGGATCGAAGACTGTACATCTCTAGAAAGAATCAAATTTGATTCTTCTGTGCGAATTCCCCATACCTCTTCTTCCTCGATTTTTGTTTTAGGAATAGTCAAATATCGTGCTGTTCTTGACGTGATAACTGGCCCCAAAACAGATGTCACCAACATCAAAACAATGACCGCATTAAAGATAGAATTGCCAATTAACCCTGCATTGACTCCTGCCACAGTGGCTGCCAGAGTTGCCGCCACTTGAGGTAAGGACAAAGACCACATGCTGAGGGTTTCATTCCAGTTGTAGCGATAAAGCAATTTGGCGATGAACGCAGCCAGGAATTTGCTGGCAATTAGGGCAACGACGATCGCAGCAGTCAGCAAAAAACCATTGGTTAATGTTTCAATAAAGCTACTCACCGAAAGCAGCAACCCCATTCCGACAAAAAAGAACGGAATAAACAGCGTACTGCCGACAAAAATCACCTTCTCCTGAACAGGGCTACGACCCACCACCCCATTCA
>PVWD01000200.1 GCA_003003615.1 filamentous cyanobacterium CCP2
CTCCCACCCTTCCCAAAGGGTCTCACTTTTGTTTAGAATCCATCTCCTCTGGCGAGTCGTTTTTCACCAAGCAAACGTTGGTCGTAGAGCGAGATGTGCTGCTGGCTATGGGAGGATTTGACCCCAGTTTTACCTCACGGGTTCACACGGAATTTTTTCTGCGGCTCAATCCCGTTTGCTCTCTATGGGGACTTCCAGACATCACGTATCACCTGTCTGCCTATGAAGGCACACGGGTTTCTTCTAGCTGGCACCGCCGACAGCAAAACTTTGAGCGGCTCTTGAGCAAACATCGCGCTCTGTTCATGAGCCATTCTCGTCGGGCATTTGCCGATTTTGTATTTAACCATGCCGTGATGTTGAACCGCAACGGGCAGCAGCTAGCGGCGGCAAAAGCCTGGGCACAGGCGTTTTGGATTCATCCTGTACAAGCGATCGCCCGGTTAGGGTCTCCCTATAAGCAAAAGCTGTTGCAGGGGTTATCTTCTCCTAATTCCTTGCCAGGGTTCTTGTCTAATCTTCGTTGATCGGTTTGAAATGTTTATTGGTAGGAGGTTTTATGATTACGGATATTCTCGAACTGGGCGAGCAGACGACAGTGCGGGGACAGGTCGTGGTCGTCGGCTCCGGAATTGCCGGGGCAGAGGTGGCTACCTACCTTGCTCGCCATGGTCGGGATGTGCTGCTGGTGGAAAGTGGGCGCGATCGCTTCGAGCCATCCATCCAGGCTTTGAATGATGTCATTTTTGTCGGCAAACGTCATCGTGAGTTAAATCCCAACTCCTATTACCACCAATACCTTCCACCAGAATTAAGAGGAGTGAGTCGGGTACGTCAATTGGGGGGAACCAGCAATATTTGGACGGGCAAATGGACTCCTTTCCAGCCGTTGGACTTTGAGGGACGACCCTGGGTTGCGAATAGTGGTTGGCCAATCCGCTATGAGGATTTGCAGGCGCACTATCAGTCAACTGCAAAAGATTATGGCATTGGAGATTTAGACGAAGAAGCCAAACGACCTGAAATTAAGGGATTACGCAGCACTATGGCGGCAGCGGGCTTGAAAGTCATCAGCTTCTACTGGCAACAAACCCCCACCCGAACGGCAATCCAATTTGGCGAAGAGATGCGTCGCTCTGAAAATTTGCGTGTTTTACTGGGCGCAACTGCCACAGAACTGAAGCTAGACGAATCTGGACAGCGAGTAACTTCGGTGGTTTGTCGCTCCCTGGAAGGACGCGAAGTGAGTGTTGAAGGGGACACTATCATCCTCGCAATGGGAGCGTTTGAAACAGCCCGCCTGCTCTTGTCTTCAGATCGCCAAATCTCTGGCGGCATTGGTAATCAACACGGGCTTGTCGGTCGTTTCTACACCGACCACCCCAAGCACCATCGCGGGTATTTGCGACCCGGTTCCCTGGTACAACACTACGCCCCAGAACTGCAATTTCGTCCAAAACCAAGATTTTCTGTTTGCTTTGCCCTGGATGATGCCACCCAGCGAGAGCATCAGTTACTCCAGCACACTTTGTTCTTAGAACCCATCTACGAACGGTTAGTACAGCGGGTATGGCGAACCTTGCAGGGGCGTTCTGCTTACCGCGATAACAACGGCACGATCGCAACGTACCGGGTGAATTTTGTCACCGAACAAGCCCCCCATCAAGATAGCCGCCTCCGGCTTGGAACAGAGCGTGATGCCCTTGGTCAGCGCAAGTTGGAGGTTGATTGGCGTTTAAGTGATCACGATTACCGCTCGATCGCCAAAACCCTGGAACTATTGACCCAACGAGTCGCAGAAGTCGGGCTTGGCACCTTTGAATTTGGAGACGACCCACCCCGGCTGGACGCGATGACCGACGCGGCTCACCAGATGGGAACGACTCGTATGGCAAATCGACCGGAAGAGGGAGTTGTAGACACCGATTGTCGAGTATTTGGTACAGATAATCTCTATGTCGTCAGCTCATCGGTGTTTCCTGCGGGTCCCAAGTACTCTCCCACATTTACCATCCTGGCACTTGCTCGTCGGCTTGGTCAGCATCTGCTTGAGACGACATCTGTTTCACCCGTAACCCTGAGTGTTTAATTCCGAATTCCTGATGCGGGGCATTTCTGACGTTGTATGGCTAAGTCTGATCACCACTTTGAAACCACGACGCTGCAAGCGAATTTGAAGCAGCGATCGCTCCAGTCTGGTTTGGTTGCCATTGCCGCCCAACCCGTTAAATTAGTCATTGGCATTGTGGGGACGATGGTGTTGGCGCGTTTGTTAGCCCCCGCAGATTTTGGTTTACTGGCAATGGTGCAACCCTTGCTAAGCATGGTAGACAGCCTGAGTAATTTGGGATTGGAAACGGCTACGGTACAACGCCAGAGTCTGAACCAAGAGCAAGCGAATGCGATTTTTTGGGTGTCTCTGAAGGTGAATACCCTGGTTCTAGTGGGCATGGTTCTATGTGGCCCCCTGTTGGCACGGTTTTATGGTCAACCAGAATTAACCAACATCGTGCTGTGTCTGGCGATCGGAGTGGCAAGTCTCTGTTTGTCGTTCCAACACCTGTCACTGTTAAAGCGACAGATGAAGTTTGAACTGTTGACCACCATTGAAGTGGTGGCGTTGACCGTCAGTGCGGGGGTGGCGATCGCCACGGCATGGCTGGGTTGGGGATATTGGGCATTGGTGATCCAATTAACAACCCTTCAGGTGATCAAGGGCATCGCTTATTGGATATTCTGCGATTGGCGACCTCAGTTTGCAGCCAGTTCTGCTCAAACCAAGACAGATCTCCGCTCGACCCTTTCCTATGGGCTACATCTGACAGGTTTCCGCTGCATCAGCCGATTAGGCATGAAGCTAGACCGAATCCTGGTCGGCTACTTTGGGGGTGCCAGTGCCCTGGGATTTTATTCCATGGCATATCATTGGGCATACTTTCCGTTCTGGCAGCTTTACCACCCCTTATTCGATGTGGCGGTGTCCAGCTTTAGTCGTAGCCTGTCTGAGCCAGAACGCTATCGAGCCTACTGCCGCCGAGGTTTCATGCTGATTTTTGCCGTCTGTATGCCTGCCCTGGCTTTTTTGTTTGTGACGGCTCAGCAGGTGACGCTCTTTATGCTGGGAGATCAGTGGCTCGAAATTGTGCCAATGTTTCGGGTTTTGCTCATTGCTGTTTTTGTGGGGGGAATGTACCGAGTTACAAAATGGATTTATGTGTCATCCGGGGAGACTCAGCGGCAGTTTCGGTGGAGCCTCATTCATACCCCAGTGATGATCGCTGCGGTGGCAATTGGGTCACAGTGGGGCGCGATCGGTGTGGCCAGTGGATATGCTGTGGCAATCTGTCTGCTCAGCTATCCCGCTGTCGTGTACTGTGTGCAAACGTCCCCAATTACCTTGGGCGATTTTATGGGAGCAATTTGGCGACCGGCGATCGCATCCATTCTGTCAGCAGCGTTCCTTTATTTCGTTCAGTTCATTTTGCCCACTTCTGATTTGCTGATACTTCAGTTGAGCTTATCTGGTCTTGTTTATACCGTTTTTTATGGCTGTATCTGGTTGATTTTGCCGGGTGGGTTTGTTGAAGCCAAAGCATTGTTAACGATACTGGTAAAGCGTAAATTATGAGTTGTAATACACAAGCCGTAACAGGTCTAACGAGTCTCAAAAGAATAGATAAAGAAGTGTAGATCCAAAAGACTGTTTGCTCTCTCCAGATCTCATCACTACCGTGGATAAAAACTCAATTCAAATACATGACGAAGCCATTGTTAGTCAATTAATAACGTAGTGATTTCAACGACGTTCATTCCCTCTGAAGTTATGAATTCAGAACCCATACAGTTTTCCATTGTCATTCCCACCTACAACCGCCCTGAACGGTTGCAGAACTGTTTACAGGCAATTACCAACCTGGATTATCCTCTCGATCGCTTTGAAGTGATTGTAGTAGATGATGGCAGCCCCACCCCAATGGAGCCGATCGCCGCTCCCTTTCAGGAAGCCCTCAACCTGACCGTAATTCGCCAAATCAATTCGGGCCCTGCCAATGCCCGTAATGCCGGAGCCGCCAAAGCCAAGGGACAGTACCTCGCCTTCACCGATGATGATTGCACCCCCTTACCCGACTGGCTCACTCAGCTTGAAGCCAAATTCGCTACCACGCCTGATTGCCTGATTGGGGGACAAACCCTCAATGCTTTACCCCAGAATCTCTATTCCACCGCCAGCCAAATTTTAATTGACTATCTGTACGACTATTTCAACGGGGATTGCAATCAATCGAGCTTTTTTGCCTCCAATAACTTTGCCATGCCAACCCACCGTTTCCAGGAGTTGGGCGGTTTTGACACCAGCTTTCCTTTGGCAGCCGGGGAAGACCGGGAATTTTGCGATCGGTGGCTGCATCACGGCTATGCCATGATCTACGCTCCGGAAGTACGGATCAAACACGCCCATCACCTCAGCCTGCAAAGCTTTTGGCGGCAGCATTTTAACTATGGACGAGGAGCGTTTTGCTTCCATCAGGTGCGCTCTCAGCGGAATCAAACTGGTATTAAAGTAGAACCCCTTACCTTTTACTCCAGGCTGTTGCTGTATCCCTTTGGCCGATCGACTTCCCAATCTGCCCTTCTGCTGTCATCCTTACTATTTCTTTCTCAAGTTGCCAATGTTCTAGGATTCTTTAAAGAACGATCGCACCAGCCAGACAAACAACTCAATTGGGTATAAGCTATTTACAAAATCAAAATCATTTGCTCGCACTTGCATCCTGCTCTACCGCTCTACTGCCACATCCAATAAGGGTTTTAACGATGCTTTACTTCATTAGCGTTTGGATTCTTCTACTAGTGATTTGCAGCATCATTGGTACTGGAGTTTTAAATACGCTAGGAGTGAATCACTTCGATCGATTAGGCGATCGGTGGATTGTATCAGAGTGGGTGGGAATGGTTGTGCTTTCAGTGGGGCTGCTGGCAGTGTCGCTCGTGCTTCCAGTGAATTCACTTGTTGGGCTGATTTTTGCTTTGCTCGTTTGCGCCTTGTGCTGCTTGAATCTGCTCACGCGCTATGATTTAACGACATTTATCAGCAGTCTTTCAAAGCAGAAAATCATTGGTTATTCAGCATTATTCGTGGCGATCGCGGCTCTAACCTCAAGCGAGGTGACGTGGATAGATACTGGCTTGTATCATTACAGTCTGATTCAGTGGCTAAATCAGTTTGGTACAGTACGAGGATTGTCTCTTTTATTTGAAAATCTTGGCTTCACATCTTCCTGGTTTGCTTTAGCGGCTCCCCTGAATCCCAGCATTCTCGATGCCCGTGTTACAGCAGTCACAAATGGCTTCGCTTCTTTGCTAATTGTGCTGCATTTATTGATCTGTTTAGGTTATCTCATTGAGGGTAAAGCAAGAGTCAGTGATTGGTTCATGTCTGTTTTCGCCTTTACCTTCTTGTTATTTACGGTTGCGTATCCTCCTTCAAGGATTATCTTAATCTCCCCCTCTCCCGACTTTCCCGTTGGCTTATTGGTTGGAGTAACGGCCTGGGCAATTCTCACAGATGCTCCTGTTTCGCTTCAGAAGGCGGGCACTGAAACTGAATTTAACCAACCTCAGAAGACCGATCAACAAGGAAGCAAAGGGGCGATCGTGCCGCTGATTCTGGCATCTGGAGCTTTGTCATTTAAGCTGACGGGTTTACCGCTTCTGTTTACTGCTTGTCTTTACCTGGTGGGAAATTACCGCTTCCAGATGCGGCTGTGGCTTGTTGCGGCTGGCGTTGTCAGTTTGCTGCTTCTGCCGTTTTTTGTGGTTAATGTTTTGACTTCTGGCTGCTTGCTCTTTCCATCCACAACAGTTTGTTTTGATTTGCCCTGGACACACGATACAGAAACGCTGCAATCGGTTGCCACTGATACGCATGGATGGACAAGCTGGTACGGTGCTCCGCCGCCCGGTATTCCAACGTGGCTGTGGGCAACTTGGCGATGGTTGAATGAGGGCACGGGCAATAAGGCGATGGCATTTCTATTGGGAGTGTCAGCGATTCTGAGTATTTATGTTCTGAAGGTGGCAGTTGTACAGCGATATTATCAGTTGATTTGGTTGGTGGTACTCAGCATTACAGGCATTATGTTTTTTATGCTGACATCCCCCTTCCAGCGATTTATCATGCCTTATGTGCTGCTTGTTCCAACTTTGGCAATCGCCCTTTATTTGATGAACCGATCGCAGCAGCAAATGGGTCTGTTTCAATCCAAATTTATTGCAAATATCAAGTCTCATCACCTGTTGGTTTCATTTGCCACCTTGTTTTTAGCAGCAGTGTTGACCGTTGGGAGCCTCAGCAGCAATTACTTTAAGCTGTTCCTGCCGCCCCGGATGCAGCGGGTTCCTATTGAGCAAACTCAAATTAACGATATTCCCTACCACAAGCCCGTTGGTGGAGAGTTGTGCTGGGCAACGGACATTCCCTGCGCTTACGGCATCCTCCATGACATTACCTTTCGTGATCCGGCTCAGGGCTATGAAGCGGGATTTGTCCAAAGAGTTGAACAATAGAATTGAACAATAAAACGGAAAGCACTGCTGAATGGTGGTATGAATTTTGTATGGGCAATGTCATGCAATGCTCCTACGACCAACCTTAAAATAACCTGCTCATATTTTGATGCAGCACCGCCAAATGTAAATGTAAAATCGCCACCTCTGATACATTTCCCTCCAGGAAAAAAAGATAGGTTCTTATGCGTGCCAGATTATCCATGTCCAGAACGCGATCGTGGGCAGTATTCCTACATCTGGTGTTCCTTTGAACAGAAAGCATCATGAACCGAAGAACATTATTGAAACTGGTGGGCAGAGCGGGCGGGGCGGCTGCCGTTTTTACCAGCATGAAGGCAATGGGACTGCTTCCCTCTGCGGCAAGAGGAGTAGAACGCCCTAGGCTGCTGACTCAGTCTGGTGAGGGGGTGAAGATTGCCGTTTTGGGAGCGGGAATTGCTGGGCTGGCGGCCGCCTATGAACTGTCTAAGGCTGGATATGACTGTACTGTCCTAGAAGCCCTCGATCGCCCTGGTGGAAGAAACTGGACGGCCCGGGGTGGAGATATCATTGGCGAAACTGACAGTTCCCAAACCTGCCCGTTCGATCAGGACGAATCGCTGTACTTCAACATGGGCCCTGCCCGGTTGCCCTACCACCATGTAAATATACTGGGCTATTGCAAGGAGCTAGGCGTTCCCCTAGAAGTCATTGTCAACGACAACCGCGCCGCCTACTTCCAGGATGACAACGCCTTTGGTGGACAACCCGTTCTCAACCGCCGCGTCACCAACGATACAAGGGGTTTTGTTGCCGAACTGCTGGCCAAAGCCATGAACAGTAACGCGCTGGATGCCGAAATTTCTGCCGAAGATCAGGAAAGCCTGCTGCAAATGGTGCGAAGCTTTGGCGATTTAGACCCTGACTTGTTGACCTATCAGGGATCAGGACGCGCTGGTTACAGTGTTCCGCCTGGGGCTGGAATGGTATCTGGAACTCGCAATGAGCCGATCGACCTCTCAGAGTTGCTCCGATCGGACTTTTGGCGGTTTAAGCTGCAATTTGCTGAAGGCTTTAACCAAGCTGCCACCATGCTGCAACCCGTCGGCGGGATGGATCAAATTGCCAGAGGCTTTGAACGGCAAATTGGCAACTTGATCACCTACAACGCAGCCGTTTCCCAGATTCGCAAAACCCCAGATGGCGTTCGCATCGTTTATACCGACAAAACGAACGGTTCAGAACAAGCTCTGGAAGCGGACTACGCCATTTGCACCTTCCCGCTGTCCGTGCTGTCCAACATTGATGCCGACTTTTCTCCCGCCTTCAAGCAGGCGATCGACACGGGCGGACAAAGCTATGTGAATGCTATGAAAGTGGCCTTCCAATCTCGCCGCTTTTGGGAAGAAGACTACCAAATTTATGGCGGCATCTCCTGGACAACGCGAGACATTACCCAAATTTGGTATCCTGCCAACGGGTTCCACAGTCAACAGGGAGTCGTTGTGGGAGCCTACATCTGGAGTAACGAAATTGCCTCACGCTGGGAACCCCTTTCACCTGAAGAGCGATTGGCAAAGGCGATCGAAGATGGTGAAATGCTCCATGCAGGCTATGGCAACGAAGTTTCAACCGCAACCGGATGCAGCATTGCCTGGGGCAAAGTTCCCTATAGCCTGGGCGGCTGGATGGACTGGGAAGGCGAAGCTCTTGAAACCGTTTATCCAACCCTCCTACAACCCGACGATCGCATCTTTTTGGCCGGAGAACACCTCAGCTACCTTACCGGATGGCAAGAAGGCTCTGTCGTTTCTGCCTTTGAAGCGATCGAGGGAATTGCTAGCCAGGTTCAGGCAGGCAGAGCTTGAGGACTGAGAGCTTCAGAACTGAGGGCATTTGCAACGTTTTAACTTATTGAATGAGGAGTGTAATCAATGCTGAAAGTGTGGAGAAAAATTGCTTTGATGGGGTTAGTTGCGATCGGTTTAGCCATAACATTTGTTGCTGCAACGCCGGGCCGATCGATTGCCCAAGAAATTATCCGTCATCCCATTCCCAACTCAACTTTTCCGATCGCCCAAGCCGTTGAAATTCCCACAACCGGCACGTTGGTTTATCTCAGTGGACAAGTTCCCACTGTCACCAATGCCGATGCCGACCCTAACTCGATCGAAGCCTTTGGCGATACCCGAACACAAACCATCACCGTTTTAGAGCGCATCGACGGGATTTTGACCAGTATAGGGCTTACCATGAGCGATGTCGTCAAAATGCAGGCCTTCCTGGTTGGCGATCCCAGCATGGAGGGTGCAATGGACTTTGCCGGTTTCATGGAGGGCTATACGCAGTTCTTTGGCACCGAGGAACAACCCAATTTACCCTCCCGATCGACCATGCAAGTGGCTGGCTTGGTGAATCCCGGTTGGCTAGTTGAAATTGAAGTGGTTGCTGTGCGGATGTAGAGACTGGCTTTTGGGGTAGGCATCTTGCTTACCTAATCCATTTAAATTGCAGGGGTTTGGCAATGCCAAACCCTTACCTCTAGAAATCAAAATTTTATTGAATTCGCACTACTTCGTTTCATAACCCGCAATTCATTCGCAGCCCATCTAGCAGATGAGCCGACACAATCAGAACTTACGCAGGCTCTGTTTCAAACCTCTAGATTTAGCGTAAGGTGGCACTGCCCGCCCTACAAATGAAGGTTTTGCGTGAGCCTTGACAATGGAATTTACAGTTCCCCAGATCAATGCCATCGAAAAATGATTTTCCTGAACTGGCTCTTTTAATCAGGTCGCAGCGTTTCCAACGGCAACGTATCCGGGATGCTCATAAACTGGGAGGGATCAGCGTGATGATGAGCTTCTGAGGATGAATTGGCAATTCCGGGATAGGGTTGATGCAGCCGAATCAATTGGGACAGGGTCTTTTTAAGCTGAGTGCGCGGCACGATCGCATCGACAAAGCCATGAGACAGCAAATATTCAGAGGTTTGGAAATCATCGGGCAGCTTTTCCCGCAGCGTTTGTTCCACAACCCGCCGACCCGCAAACCCGATCGTCGCTTTCGGTTCTGCCAAAATGATGTCTCCTAGCATGGCAAAACTGGCTGTAACCCCACCCGTTGTCGGATGGCTCAACACCGGAACATAGAGCAATCGTTCTTCCCGATGCCGTTCCAATGCACCCGAAATTTTAGCCATTTGCATCAGGCTCAGCATTCCTTCCTGCATTCTGGCCCCACCGGAAGCACACACAATCACAACCGCCATGCGCTCCCGTGTACCCTGTTCAATCAGCCGTGTCAGCTTTTCCCCGACGACCGACCCCATACTGCCGCCCATAAACCGAAAATCCATCACGCCCAAGGCAACGGGAAACCCATCGATTTGTCCTGTTCCGGTTTGTACCGCATCCGTTAAGCCAGTTCGCTCCTGAATTTCCCGCACCCGATCGCTGTAGGATTTTCGATCGCGAAACTTTAAGGGGTCAATGGGGCGCAGAGCCTCATCCAACGGTTTCCACGTTCCTGCATCAATAAGCTGCTCAATCCGTTCATCGGCATAGACCCGCAGATGATGCCCACATTCCAGGCAAACCATTTGATTGGCGCGCAAATCTTTGGTGTAGGTGAGGACTCCACATTCTGGGCACTTTGTCCACAGTCCGTCAGCAATTTCTCGCTCTTGGCGTTCTTTGCTAATCGGTTCTGTTTTCCGTCGATTGGCGAACCAGTCAAATAAAGACATATTAGAAATTAGGGGTCAAAGGTCAATATAGGAGCCGGGAAGGCTTAGTATGCGCGGCTTTAGAAATATTTAAAGGTTTTCTTCAATGGGGCTGAGTAAAAGCAGGGCTGTCCACTGATCCTGTGGGCGCACTTGAACGGCGATCGGCGAATCGCAGCCAAAATGAATGGCTGCACCTTGGGCAACTAACCGCACAGGAATACTATGAGCATCCAGCATTTGCTGCATAAACTCTGCTTCCCAACGGCTCTCAGTTGTTCTGATAGTGATCCATGTCACAAGACAATCTTATCAGAGCAAAGAACCACAGTAGTGTTTACAATCAACAGATTGTAGCGCGTTTAGACGGGGGTGGGGATAGAAAGCGGCAGGGAAGTATTGATTTCCTGATGCCTAACGCTCTCCCCGCCAGCTTCACAACGTTGGAAAAAACAGCCTCACATAGGTAGACACGATCGCCTCTCCAAAAAATGCAGCAATGACGGCTCCGCACGCCAGAAAAGGGCCAAACGGCACGGGCTGACGACGACTCAACAAACCGATCGCAATTGCTCCACCGCCAATGAAAACCCCAAGGACGCAAGCAAGAAATGCTGTCAGCAAGACCGATTGCCAACCGAGCCACATACCAATAAGCGCGGCAAGTTTTGCATCACCGCCACCCATTGCCGTTTGGCCAAAGGCGATCGACCCAGCAATGGTAACAATATCAAACAGCCAGATGCCAATGACGGCTCCCAAAATGCCCATCCAGAGATGGCTGGCAACGCCTGCAAAACTTTGGTGAGTCAACCAACCCAATAAACCCTGGAAGATCAATCCCGTGACCAAGCCGGTTTGAGTGAGGGAATTGGGTAATGTCATGGTGTCTAAATCAATCAGCGATAGGGCCAGGAGCCAGCTAAAAAACGCCCAATAACCGATCGCCGGGAACGGCACATGGAACGCCCAAAACGTTAGCACAAACAATATTCCTGTTGCAGCTTCCACGAGGGGATAGCGAACTGCAATTCGAGTTTGGCAATACCGGCATCGTCCCCGCAACCAGAACCATCCAAGGATCGGAACATTATCATAGCTCTTGAGCCGCCGCTTACAGCTTGGACAACGCGAGGGGGGATGCAACACCGACAGTCCTGCTGGAATTCGGTAAACTACGACATTCAGGAAGCTGCCCACCGAAGCTCCAAGGGCAAACACAAAAATACTGACGACCCCCCAGAACCACCCATCCATCGTTGCGGTCTCCTCACGTACAGGATTGAAGTTGCAGCCGGATGAGGGTGATTTACTTTAAAATCTCTAGCTTAAATCTTTCGCTCATCCCACCCTATACTGCCCAATCTCTCCGGCAGGTCAGACTCATGTCACGGCTTTTCCGATATTCTATTCTGCAATTCCCTGTAAGTTAGGGCAAATGGTTTGAGCAACCTGCTCGGCAGGGGGTTGGTCTTGCCAGCCCGAAAGAATGCCCTGTAGCTCAGATTTCAGAGTTTGTAAGGCGGCAATTTGGTGATTAATTTCGCTGACTTTTGCCTCTAAATGCTGCTTCACTTCACCGCAGGGTAAGTTCCCCTGATCATGCACTTCCAGAATTTGGTTTACTTCGTTCAGGCTTAGCCCCAAGGACTGCGATCGTTTGATAAACGCCAGCCGATTCAAAACGTCAGGGCTGAAGAGACGATATCCTGACTGCGATCGTTTGACGGTGGGTTTTAACAGTCCAATTTCTTCGTAATAGCGAATGGTTTTAATGGGCAACCCGCTTGCTGCCGCCACCTCACCAATTTTCAGCAATTTTTCAACCGTTGCAATCATCTTTTCCCCTAATCTTCCTACCGTCGCA
Source organism: filamentous cyanobacterium CCP2 (assembly GCA_003003615.1). GTDB lineage: Bacteria > Cyanobacteriota > Cyanobacteriia > Elainellales > Elainellaceae > Egbenema. Next base: position 12,144 of record PVWD01000200.1, read on the forward strand.
ATTTCTAATGCTTCCGTGATGACACTAACTTTGGCAAAGAC
>PVWD01000201.1 GCA_003003615.1 filamentous cyanobacterium CCP2
GCATCGCCAGAACAGGCATTCTCAATAATTTCTCGCAAGCCACGAGTGTTGACAGCGATGATATTGGGATCACCTGCCACGATCGCATAGGTCGTATAGCGAAGGAACCAGCTTAAGTCTCGCAACGACTTTTGCATATTACGCGGCCCATAACGAGCCACGTTGATGGGACGGAATCCGGGTGGGGTTGGGCCGCCCACAGAGCCACTAAAGAGCGATCGCAGTCCACCCAACAAGCCACCACCGCTACCGCTGCCGCCGGAGGCTGCCACATAGGTTGCGGTACCTAGCTTCATCGCTTCTCTCTGGTCTAGCGGAGTGCCCCCCACCGTCATGACCGGAACCTCTTCAACGGGTTTCTCCAGGAAGGCTAGAGGCGACCCACCAACGAAGATGCGGTTTGCGGCACGGGAAACAATCAGTTCTGAGTTTTGCGTCAGAACTTGTGCAATTTCAAGACGCTTTAGACCAGAGCTAAAGTAGCTGGATAGCTCACTGAGTTCTCCCCGTCCAAGAAAACGATCTTGTTGTTCAGCTTGAGAAATGGTTGCAACAGGTACGGTTTGATATAGCTGCGGACGCGCAACAGAGCTTCCACCACTTGCCTTTACACTCATTGGATTTCAAAAGCTCCCTATCAATAGTGATTGCATTCAGACCTGCCCAAGGTGCCGCTCAGAAAGGGTTCAACAAATGTTGTGGGTTGATGTTCCCTTGATGAGAACTCCACCAGAACGACTGCCCAGGGTTAACTGGCTTTTTACTAACTTAAAACGTTTCGGGTTCCCACACCGATTTATTAAAAAGTGTGTAGCATTACCGAACTGCTTTACCTGGAGATCATAGGGGATTACGGATACATAACTGAGAGAAAGTTTAAGGTTTGTTACTTTCTGACTGAGCCTCTGCCAATTTTGCCGACTGACTAGCCGACAGACTAAAAACTTAAGTCCCGATCGCCATCATTATCATTTTTCTGGCGACAAACCAAACAGTAACATTTTTGACTTGATTTGCCCGATCGGTTGATGCTACGCTCATCAGCTATAGCTGTCTTTTGGGTTGCGTTGACCTGCAAGATGGCTGGACGACCTAGAGACGAATTCTCTAGCGGAGGTCAAGCGTGCCTAGCAAGCAAAACGCCCAACCTCCTGACCACAGACTATCGGAGCTAGTCCGGGCTAGGGTGTATGATAGCACCCCATGCTCTCGGCTTGCCCTGTCTGAAGCTGAGAGCGAGTCTCTAGGGTTTCTTCAAACCCTGGAACAAAGGAGTTTCATTACAATATGTCCCAAGAATTTATCGGTCTGCCTCCTATGGGCGATCGGCTCATTTCACCTGCCCGCCGTTCCGTCAAAATTCTGATGATCGGACAAGTGGAAGATGTGGAAATCACGATCGCTCGTCTGTATCAGTGCAACTTTTGCCGAGTAGAGGACTGGTCAAAACCCTTACCCTTCTCGCAAATTCAGCAAGCGACCACCAAAGAACCCGGTGAAATCATGCGAATCTATGTGCGATCGATGACCCTCTAAGTCAGGACGTACAGCAGTGTGCCCCTAGCAGATCTCTCCTTTATTGACCTCTTGTGGGGTGGGCAGCGTCTCGACTGAGCTCAAGCCGAAGTCTTGCCCGCCCATTCCTCAAACTCATCCATCAATCATTTAACAAACAATCTTCAAATCATCCTATTCTCGTTCTTAAGGGCGATCGGTTTTTGGTAATTGGTAATGGGTGATGGGTGATGGGTGATAGAGGGAGGAGAGGCGATCGGTTGCAAGATGAGAGGTGTTTTACGTGGAAACACAAACTGTAAAGAAGCCTTGCGTCGATTGATATCCTAAACAAAATGGAATAGCTATTGTCCCAGAATTCCCATAGGTGCCAATATGCCTGTTATTACTCCTGATCGCTTCGTCGTGGAAGAAAGCCCTTCTCACATCGCCCTGGAACCCGATCGTACACTCTGGATTAGCGAAGCAGGGGGGCTGACCCAGTTTGGTGCGTTTATCGAAGTCCTACAACCTGGCTCTTGCTCATCAATCAAACATTGGCATAGCACTGAAGATGAAATGGTCTATGTCCTCGAAGGTGAGATCACGCTCATTGAAGGAGATGCAGAGACTGTACTACGTCCTGGCGATGCCGCAACGTTTCAAGCGGGAGTGCCAGTAGGTCATTGCCTTGAAAATCGTAGCTCCCAGGCAACGCGATGCCTCATAGTTGGTATCCGAGCGGCAGTAGACACCATCACGTATCCTGATCTTGATCGAGTTTGTCACCGTGACCGATCGCTGCCAGATGACATCTGGACTAACGGTGCGGGAGAACCTGTTCCAAGTCCCTACCAATGTTTTTCATTTCCCACCTCCCACTTTCCCCACCTGTATGGCACGATACTTCAACAATGAACGAGCTATGGCTCAGTAGGATAGTTCCCACTGATTCCAGTTTTTGTAGTTAGACGAGGATTTTGTCATGCCTCCCCGTAACGTTCGACGGAATAGGATGCGATCGATTTTCCAAGCATCTAGTACACGCAGACGGTTTATGTTAGGGTCTGCAACTGCCCTATCCAGCGTTCTTTTGGCAAATTGCACACGCAATTTAAGAGGAACAGATGCTACCGCAGAAAGTCCGGCGGCAGAAAATCCGACGACTGATGAAGGAACATCTGCTGCGGCTGGCGATCCAGGAACATTGCACATCTACACCTGGAGCAGCTATGTCGATGATGAACTGCTCCAAGCATTTGAGGCAGAAACCGGGATTCGCCCGATCGTCGATATTTACGATTCCAACGAAGTTATGCTGGCGCGGATGCAGGCAGGCGGCGGCAATGCCTACAGCATCATTTATCCGTCTGACTATATGGTGACGGAAATGATTGATATGGAAATGCTCACCGAACTTGACAAGTCTCGCCTGAACGGGTTGAGTGACCTCAAAGCCCAATGGCAAAGCCCAGTTTACGATCCAGACAATACCCACAGCGTACCCTATGTCTGGGGAACCACTGGCTTGATTTATGATCCTGAGTTGGTGGGTGAAGAAATTTCAGAGTGGGATTACCTCTGGCAAAATCGCGATCGTTTGAATCGCCAAATCACCTTACTAAACGATGTCCGAGAAACCAAGGGAGCTGCACTGAAGTATTTGGGCTATTCCTACAATTCCACTGACCCCGATGAAATTGAGGAAGCTTTCAATGCCTTAATGGAGCTAAGACCTGCCGTTGCCAATTTCCTCACCAACGGGTGGGAAGATCAACTGGCAAGCGGAGATCTGCAAGTGGCGATGGCCTACTCAGTGGACGCGCTCAGCCTGATTGATGAGTATCCTAACCTGGTCTATGTCGTTCCTAGAGAGGGATCATCCGTTTGGACAGACACAATGGTGATTCCGAACACGGCTCCGAATGTGGATGCTGCCTATGAGTGGATTAACTTCATGCTCGATAGTGACAATTCAGCAGAGCTGGTTGAGCGGCTCAAATTCTCTACTCCGTTGGAATCTGCCTTCAACAAATTGCCAAACGATTTGAAAGCAGACACCGATCTTTTCCCGCCGAACGAAATTCTGGAAAACTGCGAAGGAATTGCTCCCATTCCTCAGGATGCTCTGGAATTGTACGATCGCTATTGGACACAGTTGACGAGTTAGGGAAAGAGGGAGTGGGGAGTAGGGAAAAGAGAGGACGATCGAGTGGAGATTCAGGAAATAATCGGATAATCTGCTTGTGGGGTAAGTGGCTTGTCTGTTCAGGTTCTACACTGCGGTGGGCACTGCCCACCCTACAATCTGTACTCCCCACTCCCCACTCCCTACTCCCTACTCCCCTGCTTCCAAAATGTCTACCACCACACCCAACTCTTCTCCCTCCCTGAGTCACCCTCCTAAACCTGGCGGAAACTGGCAGCGAAAATTATCTGGATTCATTCAGCCCCTCGTTTTGCTGTTGCCTTCTGGGGTGTGGCTCTTGCTGCTGCTGGTATTTCCCACCCTGCTGATTTTAGAACTGAGTCTGGTTCCGGGCTACCGTTTGGGGCAAGTGGCAGGTGATTATGGGTTAGGCAATTACCTGGATATTTTGCAATCTACCTACCTTCAGGTGATTGGACGATCGATCTTTTTTGCCCTGGGAACGACGGTGCTTTGCTTGCTGTTGGGGTTTCCGGTGGCTTACTGGATTGCGGTAATGGCTCCGAAACAGTGGCGAAATTTGCTGCTGGTGGGTTTTGTGTTGCCTCTATGGACATCTTCCCTGCTGCGAGCCTATGCCTGGATTACGATTTTGCGAAATAGCGGGCTGTTGAACCTGCTGCTGCGATCGATCGGGCTACCGGGGCAAAGTTGGCTAAATGATACGCCTGCGGTGTTTATTGGCATGACCTATGGGTTTTTACCTTACATGGTGTTGATTCTCTACGCCTCATTGGAAAAGCTAGACAAACGCCTTTTGGAAGCGGCGGCGGATTTGGGGGCAAACCCCTTCCAGTCTTTTTGGAAAGTCACTGTGCCGCAAACGTTACCAGGCATTGCCGCAGGAGGGCTTTTGGTATTCATTACCAGCGTTGGCGATTTTGTTGTTCCCGAACTGCTGGGAGGAGCTTCCAGCATGACCATGTCTCGCCTGATCTATAACCAATTTCTAGGAGCCACCCGCAACTGGGGCTTTGGGTCTGCCCTCAGTATGGTGATGATTCTGGCTGTGAGTATTGCGATCGCCTTTTTGCTGAGATATGGCGATCGGGATAGTAATTTGACTTGATGGTGAATCTTAGATAACCGGGCGGGCACCATCCCACGGGATTGTATGATTTAGACGGAATATCTACCCCCCAAGAGTTTTAGCAATTCCTATCTTGCCTCTATGTCTTCCTCAAAATCTCGCTTTAGCTGGCAGATGATCTTCACGATCGCGATGTATGGCTTCATGTACATCCCGATTCTGATTTTGGCGGTCTACAGTTTTAATGCTTCCCGCTATAGCTCTCGGTGGGAGGGGTTTAGTCTCCAGTGGTATGTGAGCTTGCTCAACGATTTTCGGATTCTTTCATCTTTACGAGATAGCCTCACAGTGGCAATTTCGGCGGTAGCGGTTTCGGCAGTGCTAGGAACAATGATGGCAGTGGGTTTGGCGAAGTATCGGTTTCGCGGGAAGGGGCTGTATCGCGGCATTTCTTATCTTCCGCTGATTATTCCTGACATTGCGATCGCCGTTGCGACCCTAGTGTTTTTGGTGACGCTCAGCAGTATTCTTAGCTTTGTCCAGCTCAGCATCTGGACGATTATTGCATCGCATATTGTGTTTTGTTTGGCGTATATTGCCGTGGTAGTATCCACTCGTTTGGCAGGGTTAAATCCAGATTTGGAAGAGGCAGCTTTGGATTTGGGGGCAACTCCGACCCAGGCTTTTCTGAAAGTGCTGCTACCCGAACTAATGCCAGCCATTCTTTCTGGATGCTTGTTGGCTTTTGTTTTGAGTATGGATGACCTGTTGATTTCTAGCTTTACGGCAGGGAGCGGGGCAAATACGCTGCCAATGGAAATTTTTAGCCGTGTCCGAACGGGGGTCAAGCCCGATATTAATGCACTTAGCGTGGTGTTGATTCTGGCATCGGGGATGTTGGCGTTTACGTCAGAGTATTTGCGGTATCGTAGCGATCGGCAGCGATCGAACGGTTAACAGCCATTGCAGCAAGCCAGATTAAAAACCGTCTACATTAAAAATTAAGTTGTTTTGAAAATAAAAGATTGCTCGATCGCCCTTAACGCTCTCCAGGTAAAGCTTTGCTGCCCAGAGAAAAATCGGTTCGTCTATCAACGAGGTTTGCTGCGACGATACCATCAGGAAACCACCTGAGAAAGTGACCGTTCAACCGGGGGGAAATACCGTAGGAGGCGATGATTTTCATGTAGGCAAAGATAGAGCAAGGCAGAAACAACTGACCGGGTTTTGGGTTCTAAGAAATGAGGTGGGTTTGAGGATTCTCTCACAACTCATTCATTCGCCCAGCCACTTTACTCATCTCGCTAGTCATGATTCTACTGTGACCCCCTCACAGGTGATGATTACTACAATGCCTCTGCTGATGTTGTGCATCACCACTGAACTCGCCATGAACCTAGAATCTTCTAATTTTCCCAGCCCCCCCGAAGCGTTGACGCAGCTTTTAGAAGCCGAGTTTCACTCAGAACTGCCACCCTCCTCCAAGAGTACCTATGCAGTTTTATCGCGGATTGCCGCAGAAGTGGAACGAATTTGCTCCAAGAGCGATCGAATTCAGTCTTCTGGAGAAATTGCCTCCTGGAAGATGACCCTCGGACGGCACCGAATGCAAAAATGTCTGAGTTATCACAAGCTAGGCTCCAGACGTGGCCGCATTGAACTTCATAGCCACCTCAGCACAATGGTCTATCGGCATATTGCCCCTGGACGCGCCCAATTAGGATTTAATGCCCGATATAACTTAGTAGAAGATTTTTTACAGGGATTTTACATTGAAGCCCTGAGAGCCTTCCGACGAGAGCATGAATTAGCGGAGGATTACTCCCCTCGAACGCGGATAGAACTGGCTGAATATATGGCTTTTACGGAACATTATGCCAAGCGGCGCATTAGCCTTAGAGGGCAGCGCAACCAGCAGCTAATTATCCTGCGGGCCCAAAGCTTTGCCAACCGACAGCCCCAAGAAACGGCAATGGATATGGAACTGGCAATGGATTCGGCAAAGGGTGAAGAAGCGGAAATTCATAGCCGATCGCCTGTTGTGCAACAAGTCCGGGAACAAATGGTGGCAGATGCTATCGACCCAGCAGATTCTGTTGTGCGCGATCGGATTGTGACAGAACTCATGGAATACTTAGAGGCACAGGGCCAAACCGACTGTATGGATTATTTAACCCTGAAGCTACAAGACCTTTCGGCACCTGAAATTGATGAAATTTTGGGACTGTCTGCCCGCCAACGCGACTATTTGCAGCAACGGTTTAAGTATCATGTTGAAAAATTTGCCCGATCGCACCAGTGGCAACTCGTCCATCAGTGGCTAGGCGCAGACCTGGATCAAAACCTGGGAATGCCAAAACAGCAGTGGGAAGGCTTTCTTCAGCAGCTTTCACCAGAGCAAGAGCAGCTTTTGCAACTCAAACAGCAGCACATTAACGATCAGGAAATTGCTAAGCGGCTCAAATGCACCCCCAAACAGGTACATAAACGCTGGGTACGACTGCTAGAAATCGCTTGGCGGATTCGCAATGGCGGCGAAACAACCGCAACAGATTAGGGATTCAAACCTGGATATCAGATTTCGTAAGTTTAGCCTTATGATCTCAGCCTTAATATTGATTTCAAATTCTTGACTGTCGATTTCAATAATTCAGTGTGTGGTGTGGGGATGTTCAACAGCATCCCCTTTTTTGGCGATCGATTGAGATGTGCGAGATGCTCAATAATTTAGGGCAGAGATTTTACTCCCCACCTCTAGAAAACCAATGCAAACGCCGATCGAGCCTAGGCATATTAATCCTGTCATTTAAAATATTTAATAAAGAATGTCAGAATAGGGCAAACTTGCCAGCCAGAATCACCCTCCTTGTATTGAGAGATACTTTACTATCCTCAAACAAATTTGGCACTATTTGTAAATCCTCTCTGCCCTGCAAGCCCCCTGCCGAACCCCTATGGCTAAGACCAAAGAATCCAGAAAGCCCCTGCCAGATACTAGCTTCACTGATGCAGCCTACTACTTCAACCGAGAACTAAGCTGGCTAGAATTTAACCGTCGGGTTTTAAGTGAAGCCCTTGACCCTCGTACCCCCCTCCTCGAACGCCTCAAGTTCATGGCCATCTTTAGCTCCAACCTGGATGAATTTTTCATGGTGCGGGTGGCTGTGCTCATGCATCAGGTCGATGCGAATGTTACTTCCCTTACCCCAGACGGACGGACTCCGCAAAAGCAACTAGAAGATATCAGTAAAGTGCTGCGCCCAATGGTGGTGGAGCAACACGAACACTTTGAAAAGGTGCTGCGCCCAGAACTTGCCGCAAACGGGATTCACCTGCTCAACTACATTGATCTCAACCAAGAACAACGCCTCTATTTACAGCAATATTTTGAAAAGCGCATTTTTCCCGTCTTAACGCCCCTCGCCGTAGACCCCAGTCATCCCTTTCCCCACATGTCCAACCTCAGCCTAAATTTGGCGGTGGTGGTTAAGGCTTCTGCCCATTCTGAGGAAAAATTTGCCAGGGTAAAAGTGCCAACCAGCAATTTGCCCCGCTTTATTCCACTGCCGGAAGATTTGCAGCACCACAACGGCAAATCAACTGTGTGGACGGGGGTTCCCCTAGAGCAGGTCATCGCCCACAACCTGGAGATGCTGTTTCCAGGAATGAGCATCCAGGAATATTCGCTGTTTCGGCTAACCCGCGATGCAGACTTGGAGGTTGAGGAAGAAGAGGCGGACGATTTGCTGCTGGCGATTCAGCAAGAACTGCGGAAGCGACACTTTGCTGGGTTTGCCGTCCGGATGGAAATTCACTCATCCATGCCGAAGTCGGTTCGCAAACGGTTAATGCAGGAGTTGGATTTATCGGAAGATGATGTGTATGAAGTCGATGGATTGATGAGCCTCAAGGATTTGATGACGTTCATCTCCTTGCCGCTTCCCCATTTGAAAGATCCTTCCTGGTCGTCGGTGATTCCGCCTCGGTTGCAGCATGCCAATCATCTTTTGGCGGAAGGAGCTTCCTTAGACGATCGCAATGATTTATTTGCCATCATCCGCGAACATGATTTGCTAGTTCACCATCCCTATGAGTCGTTTTCGGCCTCCGTTGAGCTTTTCATTATTCAGGCGGCGATCGACCCGAAGGTGCAAGCCATCAAAATGACGTTGTATCGCACATCGGGAGACTCACCAATTATCAATGCTTTGATCACTGCGGCAGAGAATGGCAAGCAGGTTGCCGTTTTAGTGGAACTGAAGGCGCGCTTTGATGAAGAGAATAATATTAACTGGGCAAGAAAGCTGGAGGAGGCGGGTGTTCATGTGGTGTATGGGCTGGTGGGCTTGAAAACCCATACGAAAGTTGTGCTGGTGGTGCGGCAGGAAAGTGATGGCATCCGCCGCTATGTCCACATTGGAACTGGCAACTACAACTCAAAAACCGCCAGACTATACACCGATTTGGGGCTATTAAGCTGCCAGGAAGACTTGGGGGCTGACCTGACGGATTTGTTTAACTACCTGACGGGCTATTCCCAGCAGAAAGCATATCGTAAATTGCTGGTGGCTCCGGTGAGTTTGCGTAGTCGAATGCTGGCGATGATTCAACGGGAAATTGACCACGCCAAGAATGGTAAGTCTGGGCGAATTATTGCCAAGATGAACTCGCTAGTGGATTCACAAATTATTGCACTGCTCTATGAAGCGTCGCAGGTCGGTGTGCAGATTGACCTGATTGTGCGAGGAATTTGCTGCTTGCGGCCGGGGGTGGAGGGAGTGAGCGAAAATATTCGAGTCATTAGCATCGTCGGACGCTATTTGGAACATTCCCGCATTTTCTACTTCCAAAATGATGGGAAAGAAGAGGTTTACATTGGCAGTGCTGACTGGATGCCGCGTAACCTCGATCGCCGCGTTGAAGCTATCACGCCAGTCGAAGATCCAGACTTGGTAAAAGATTTAGAGGAAATCCTCAGCGTCATGCTGTCCGATAACCGCCAAGCTTGGGAGCTTCAGCCCGATGGTTCCTATGTGCAACGTCGCCCCAAGGAAGGTGAACCGCCCCGCAGTTCTCAGGAGATGCTGACGAAAATGGCCCATGAGTCGGTCGTTGAAAGCTAGCCAGAAGGACATCTTCCTGTCATGGTGAAAAATTATATCTTTCGTTGCGATAACTTTATCCGCAGCGAAGCTCTGCAACGGCTTTGAAAAATTGCCTTCTATGGAAGGTTAGGACAATTTCAGGGGACGAAAACCCCAAACCGATAGGTTGGGCAATATGGAACTGACCTAACGTGCCTTCATACTGCCATGCTAGTGCCGAGCAGATCGATCGGTTGACTGGGGAGTTCAAGCAGGGGGAGGGTGAAAGCGGGGTTTTTGAGGAGTGATGACTGCGCCTGGAGGGAAATGATTGAGGAAATTCCATTAGTAGAGGTAATAAATGTTTACCCTAACTGCTAGGCAAGACAACAGAAGTTGGATAAATTCTTAATTTTGGAGGTTAGATAACAAATCTAACCAATAATACCTGGATACACGAGCATTAGACGACAGAAGCCACTGCTAATACCTGTAAAGTCAGAGTTGAACAACACTTTTGACGGGTAACATTTGCCATTTGGGGTTGGACGATAGTCGCCCTATCGGAATGGCGAGTCTTCCAGAGGTTGGAGATTTAGAATTTCTATCACTCTACAGGGAGTATTCTATGGAAACCGTACTTATTTCACTCCTACCCTATATTATCGGTAGTGCTGTTGTGCCTTTGCAAATCATCATTGGTTTATTGTTGCTGAACAGCCCTAATCAGGGACTATTTAAAGCCGTAGCTTATGTCGCCGGAATGACAATCACCCGGCTGTTACAAGGATTGATGTTCGGTTTGGTTCTGTCCGGCTCTTCGACACTAACTGAGAATAGCGGTAAGAATCCAATCATTTCAACATTGCTCCTCGTGCTGGGTATTCTCTTACTGATCACAGCCTATAAAAAATGGCGTAGGGAAGATGATCCGGATGATTCACCTCCTAAAGGGTTAACCATGATTGATCGCTTAACTCCACTTAGAGCTTTTGGATTCGGACTTGGATTACCGTTGATTGCAGCAAAGTTGTGGGTTTTTACCCTCAGCGCATTGGCTACGATCGCGGCAGCTCAGTTGGGACAATTATCTAGCGCGATCGTTTACTTACTCTTCATTTTGCTTGCTGAATCCTTGCTGTTGCTCCCGATCTTGGCTCGTATCCTTATTCCCGAACGCTCGAAATATTTGCTCACTGAGCTTTCAGCTTGGTTGACTCAAAATAACCGTCCAATCACAATTGTTGTTTCGCTTGTGTTTGGACTGTTTTTCTTACATTCTGGTGTCACTGGGTTTGTTTCGTAGAGATTTCATCAACCGAAAAATTATTGGTTAGTGTTTAAAGTTGTCTGCGGCAGGTGATTGGAAAAGTTAAATTCATTGCAAAGACAATGACGAATTGAATTATTCTTTCAGCGAGAATGATTATTCTATCTTTAGTTTAAGAAGCAGTATCCCAAAATGCAGATACTGAATAAACCCATTAAAAGAAATCGATCGCTCTACTTAATTTTGATCATAATTGTCATTGTATTGGGATTAATTTCAAGAAGCTCTCTGCTTTTGCCAAGCTTTATTTCAAAATATGCCGGAGATACGTTATATGCTCTGATGTTATATTTTGGATTAGGATTTATTCAACCCAAAGATTCAATTCTAAAAGTTAGCCTGTTAGCCTTAACCCTCTCATACTTAATTGAAATCAGCCAACTTTATCAGTCAGCTTGGATTGATTTAGTTAGAGATAACAGGTTCGGAGGCTTAATTCTTGGACATGGATTTCTCTGGAGCGATATCGTTTGTTATACCATCGGTGTGTTGATAGGATTAACACTTGAATTGGTTTTTTTCAAAGATATTGAAGCAAAAGAAGCGAAAAGAAAAGAATCGCATCCCCCAAAGTATTGAACCTTACTTCTAATGCTGCTTAAAATTTTCCTATTGCCGACAGCCATGCAGTGCAGCCAGCACAGTAAAATTTTCTAGTTTTTGCTCCTCTAATTGCTCTAAGCTATACAGGCAAGATGCTTATCCTCAGGGTTAGTAGCGATCGAATTTTCTTCCTCACTCCTTGCCCCCATCTCTGACTCACCACTCCCTATTCCCATGAAACGTCTTATCTCCATCTGCGTTAGCCTTCTCATTCTGGGACTGATTTACTGGAGAATTGACTTCCAAGGACTCATTGAGGTGTTTCGCGCCAGCAATCCTTACTGGATGATGATTAGCCTGGGCATGGTCATTCCGATCACCCTGATCACCGCATGGCGGCTACAGCAGCTGTCTCTTATACACATCT
>PVWD01000029.1 GCA_003003615.1 filamentous cyanobacterium CCP2
CAATCTAAAGTTGCTTTTTTGTTGGCGTTTTTCGTTTCGTTTAGCCTGGTGTTTGTCCTGCAAACGGCGCAACCTGCCCGATCGCAAGCTGCTCCAAACGAAATTCGGGGAGTGTGGCTAACGAACGTGGATAGCGATGTGCTGTTTAGCCGAGTTCGGTTAGAAAGGGCGATCGAAAACTTAACCACACTCAACTTTAATACGCTGTATCCGGTGGTTTGGAACTGGGGATATACGCTGTATCCTAGCCCAGTGGCAGAACGAAATTTTGGCGTTGCAGTTGACCCGCGTATTCCTGAGCTGGCACTGCGAGATACGATCGCCGACACAATCCAGTTGGGGCATCAGCACAATATGGCTGTAATTCCCTGGTTTGAGTTTGGCTTTATGACCACTGCCGAATCGGAAATTGCCGCTGCCCATCCCGACTGGATTACCCAACGTAAAGATGGAAGTAAGATTTGGCAAGAAACGATTTATCAACGGCTGTGGCTCAACCCATTCAAGCCCGAAGTGCAGCAGTTTATCCTGGATTTGGTATTAGAAATTGTCAATAACTATGACGTAGACGGAATCCAGTTTGACGATCACTTCGGATTGCCCAGCGACTTTGGCTACGATGACTATACGATTCAGCTATATAAACAAGAACACAACGGACAAGCTCCACCCGATCGCGCTGACAACGCCGAATGGGTACGTTGGAGAGCCAACAAAATTACTGCCTTCATGGGTCGCATTCATCAGGCAGTGAAAGCCCAAAAAAGTAACGCGATCGTTTCTTTGTCACCGAATCATTATTCCTTTGCTTACAATCATTCCCTGCAAGATTGGAAGCTGTGGAATCAGCGCGGCTATATTGATGAATTAGTTGTGCAAATCTATCGAGATGGAATGGACTCCTTCCGCGCTGAAATGGCTCGCCCAGAACTGCAAGAAGCCCGTCAGCGGATTCCCGTGGCGATCGGCATTCTCACCGGATTAAAAGATAAGCCTGTCGGCATTCAGCAAGTTTGGGAGCAGGCACAAGCTGCCAGAGCAGAAGGCTTTCCCGGTATTTCCTTCTTCTTCTACGAAACGCTGTGGAACCTATCCCAGGAAGCAGAAACCGATCGGCAAGCAGTATTTCGATCGTTGTTTACATCCCCCGTGTTGCGACCGAATTGGTGAGGGGAATGGATTAAAAGTGGAGGACTATCTGAATTCATACGAAAGACGGTCAGATTGTTGATTCTGACCGTTCAATCATTTTCAATCATTTAAGACATTACATCTGTCACATGGGCTTTAGGACAGGTGCAATGTTGTCATCTTTTCAGGTTTCCATACGCTGAGATGTCTTAACCGTTTCAAACGATCGGAGTAAACTCAAACACATCATAATCACTGCCCCGAAGCACCGAACCAGTATGCTTCCCTTGCAAACGATTGCCAGTTAAGGCCTCAAGGGCCCCCCAAACAGCACCCAGCGTGAAGGTACATTTGCGTTCTGAGCCGATCGGTTCACCAGCAGAGCAAACGGTTTCACGGACATAGGCTTTAATCACATCACCTTCCTGTTCAATCCGATCGAGAACCAGCAAGCGAGTTCCATTTGAGCCCAGTGCCCAAGCTAGCTTTTCGGCAGCCTCATTTAGGGAAGTTGCTGAGTTGTTTAGCCCCAAATCCTGGGCAAGTTTTTTGCCGCGAGCGCGACCTGCTGCAATGAGTGAAATGGCGGTTGCCTTTTCGCCCAACGCCTCTTCCATCCCGACAATGATTGCCTTCAAGCAAATGATACTGCTGAAATCTCCCAATTGTTCACGTAATACAGTAGACATCAGTAACTCCTTGTTTCAGTTTGGTGATTGCAATGATGAATTTGAGCGTTCACAACAACGTTTACGCTACTAAGGGGAGAAGTTCAGAAACAATCCGCTTGATTTCCAAAAACAATAACCCTGCTTGGCATGGGAGCTAGCCAGCACCAGTAGAACTGCATCAGCCCCACAGCCCACCAACACACCAAATCCCTTTTCTCCGTCAACAAAAATGCGATCGATCACTCCACGAGCCAGTTCATGTCCAATCCGCTCACTCAGAGAGAGCATGGTGGCAGACATGGCGGCAGTTCTTTCTTCATCGAAGCCGGACGGAAGAGCCGAAGCCAGAGCAAGTCCATTGATGAATCAGCGCAATCAATGCGTTAGAAACAGATGTGCGATCGGTGGCATTCACCTGAACCAGAGGAATTCGTCTGGTTGTATCAAACAACCCCAAGGCAAGAATAATATCATCCGGTGTCCAGGCATCTGGGTAGTCCATATGGGTTAACCCAACGACGATCGGAATTTGAACCCGTTGATTCATGAAATTAAGAATGCGGCGGACATCTCGAAAGTCTTGAGGGCGATGGGCATTGACCAGCAGAATGTAGGCATGAGCTTTGCGGATGAGAATATCCCCCATGAAATCAAATCGAGATTGCCCAGGAGTGCCATATAAATGCATCGCCTGATCCGGACTAATTGTAAGACGACCAAAATCAAAAGCTACGGTTGTATCGCGTTTGAGTTGAGCAGTTTCATCCGTTGCCCGTCGGTCAGTATTAACCACTTCAATCTCGCTGATGGTTTGGATAAAGCTGGTTTTGCCTGCACCCACCGTACCCGTCACTACGATTCGCAAAATTTCCATCAGGATTTACTCCGTAAAAAGCCAACTAGATTTTGGAGTAACGAAGGACTCACTCTAGATTTTTCCGCTGTCTCCGACTTGCGTTTGTCAAGCAGATCAGAAAGGCTCGTAGCGGGAGCTAACATATCTAATTCATCAACTGGGGAAGGCAAGGACGACTTGCAGACAACTAAGGGAATTTCTTCTACCAATCCAGCCAGCATCAAGCGGAAAGCAGCCTGTTGAATTGTAGTGGTGGGTTGGTTCAGTTGGATGGCGATGTCTTGTAGGGAAACGGTGCCTTTGGCAAATTCCCAGACTTGCCATTCGCGGGCATTCAAACGAATTTGGGGTTGACCTGGCGTGATGTTTTGAATAGCCGAATCAGGAGTTGGCAGTGCATCAGCGAGGGCGTGCCAATTTTTGAGGGTTCTCAAGCCAGACAGAACCACTTCCATTGCTGGGGTGCTTAATCCGGTCATTTCCGTTGATGGAAGCGATGCTTTGCCATCCAAGTCAAACCGGCCCGTGCGAAATTCAAGCAGTTTCCAAATGTGCTGCATTTGAGACATAAACAGCCAGTTTAATTGCTCAGCTTGAAGTGCCCCTTGCATTTTAAGAGCTAAACCCAGAGGAATCTCAGAGCTAGAAAGCCCGTGCAGCCGTTCAATCACACGTTGACTCAACCAATTTTTTTCGACAATTTTTGAAGTCAAACCTTGTCCATCTGGGCGATCGGAAGCGGCAACCACTCGCCCCTGACGAAACCAAATGTAACAAGTTTGTGTTTCTGATGTCGGAGAGTTTGCTGAAACCCAAATTGTAAGGCGACCAGACTTATGCCCCTGGTCAATCATTCTGAACAATTCAGCGAGGGAAAAATCTTCAAGGGAACTAGCTAGGGTCATGATGTCAAACCCGAAGGATGAGGGAGGTAGATGGGTTCGATCTCAACATTGATTTTACCTGGGCGATCGACTTCTCCGAATATCAGTCAGAGGATGAAAAGAATCGATAGAGCAGATTGAGTGAATGATGAGATGAATTAAGAAGATGAGCAGAATAGATATAAAACAGCACCGTTCAATCTTTAGGTTTCTGTTGAGTTAGACCTGCAAAAAGATTACTTTCGGTAGCAATTAAGTTGAATGTTTACACAATATCAACCTTTTGCGATCGATGCGGCACCGAAACCAATGTATCCTGCTTGCACCTTCATGCTATCTAGAATGACATTTCTGAGGGCATAAGTTCTGAGTCATTTAGCGGATTCCGCATACGCGGTTTCTTGTAATGTCAGATACAGATTAGCAACAAACGGAAAGGTTGAAACTAATGTGAGCATTTCATGAAAAAGCTGTAAATTTGCCGAGAATTCAGCAATATTTGATGGACGATCGCCCAAATTCTTCCTACGGTGGAAATCGGCTTGCACGAAATTCAGCAATCAGCTTGTTGCCGCCTCACCTCCCTATCTCTGTACCGATAGGGAAATCATGCTAAGGAAAATCCAAAAAGTATGTTAAGTAAATCTGGTAACACGCTCAGCACTGCCCGTAATCTAAGACAATTGAATGGAGCCAGAACGATTCGTGACTTTGTTGGTCAATCTGATAAATTTGATTTCTACCGCTTCACCCTGGGAGTCCGCAGCAGTTTTTCAACTTCGGTAAATCGTCTCAAATCTGCCGTTAATGTGCAAATTTTGAACGATCGAGGACGTGTAATTACTCGTTTTAACCAGCCCAAAGCTGCAAGGGGCAGAACAGTTACACGAGAACTTGAAGCCGGACGCTATTTTCTCCGCATTGCCCGCCGCAAAGGAGATACGCGCTATCAGTTAAGACTGGCTTCATTTCCCACTCCGCTTCCTGTTCCGGCTCCTATCCCTGCTCCTGTTCCGGCTCCTATCCCTGCTCCTATTCCTACTCCTATTCCTACTCCTATTCCCGCTCCAACCCCAACTCCACCTCCGCCACGGCCAATGGGTAACACGCTCAGCACAGCGTTTAACATTGGCACCCTGTCTGGAACTGCAACTCGGCAAGGCGTTGTGAACCCTGTTGATAATGTTGATATTTATCGATTTACCCTTAATCAAAATGCGAACCTGGAAGCCCGAATTAATGGCTCTTCAGCCGCAGCCCAGCTAGATTTAATTTTTGATGCAAACCGAAATGGTTTAATCGATGATGGTGAAATTCTTCGGACAGGTTCCAGTAACTTATCGTCCAGGAGCTTTACCGAGGCACTGCCAGCCGGAAATTACTTTGTCCGAGTCAGCCCCAGGAGTAGCAGTGCTTCTACAAGCTATGATTTTGCACTGGTGGCAACCCCAACTCCGGGAAATGTATCACCGCTTCCTGGGAATACATTACCAACTGCATTTAATGTTGGAACCTTAAATCAGCGTCCTGCCAGCACATTCGTTGCACGAGATTATGTCGGTGCGCTTGACGATCGAGATTTTTATCGGTTCAGTCTCAACCAAAACACCAATCTAGAGGTCAGAATTGCCAGTTCATCAGCAGCGGCTCAATCCAGCCTGATTTTTGATGCGAATGGGAATGGTTTGATTGATCAGGGAGAAGTTCTTCAGATTGGTTCCAGTAGTTTATCGTCCCGAAGCTTTACCAGAGCGTTATCGGCTGGAACATATTTTGTTCAAGTTAGTCCCAGAAGTAGAAACACTTCGATGAATTACGAATTAACGCTGGTGGCGAATGCCGTTTGATGCACGCTCGCATTAAACCTGATCCAGCCAGGTTGAAGAGCTTTTAGCCTTGGTAAGGATCGCACGTCAAAGATTGTTGGTTAGAAGGAATGTTGGAGGCGGCATTTACCTGAGCTGACCAAAGTAATCCTTTGAGGTGCGATCCTTTTTGCAGGCAAATCCACACAGGCTGAGCCAGCGTGAAATGGTCTTATCAAATCCATATATTTTCCATATATCATCTTTTTTACTGAATTACCTTACAATTCGATCGTGAACCAAGATGGCAGTTAACCTTCAGCCTGTTTCGCAAGGAGCATGGCACTGGTGGGCTTTCTGATAAACATCCATTGCTTTTGTATCCTAGGCGATCCCACTGGACGATCGCGAAGTATTTTAATTAAGTATCAGTTAGGGTGAGGCAGTCAACATGGCTAACATATTTAAGCAGTTAAGGGAACAATTTAAGACGCTGGGCAATGATTTAACCCCAGAGGTTTTAGAAAAGTCCAAGTCGTTTTTAAAAGAATGGCTGGAATCCAACTACGGACAACTTGCTGAACGGCGATACGACAGCGACCTCAACGGTACGATGATGCAATATTTCCACTGGTACGTTCCCAGTGATGGCTCCTTGTGGAATGAATTGAAGGAACGTTCCTCCAGTTTGGCAAAGGCTGGATTTACTGCCCTGTGGCTGCCACCTGCCTCGAAAGCGCATGGGGGAGGCTACGATGTGGGCTATGGGGTTTATGATTTGTTTGATTTGGGAGAATTTGACCAAAAAGGCAGCATTCGCACCAAATATGGCACGAAAGAGGAATATGTTTCAGCAGTAAAAACGGCCCGGCAAGCAGGGCTGAATATCTATGCTGACATTGTGTTCAACCATAAAATGGGAGCCGATGCCGAGGAAGAATTTGAAGCGACCCCCTTTGACCCAGCCGATCGCAACCGTCCTTTAGAAGGGCTTCAGCCGATCAAATCCTGGACGCAATTTAACTTTTCGGGCCGGGGCGACAAGTACTCTAGCATGAAGTGGCACTGGTATCACTTTGATGCTGTGGACTACAACAGCTACAAGCCAGACTACAAAGCAGTTTATCTCGTTAAAGATAAAGCCTTTGACACCAAGGTAGACCTGTCTCAGGGCAACTACGATTACCTCATGGGTTGCGATCTAGATACCGATCACCCTGAAGTGCGGGGTGAGCTAAAGTATTGGGGCGAATGGTTCATGGATACGGTTGGCGTGGATGGTTTCCGGTTGGATGCCATTAAGCATATCAACGGAGACTTTTTTAACGACTGGTTAGACCATTTGGAAGATTATACAAAGCGCAATTTATTCACAGTGGGTGAATACTGGACGGAAAACCTGGGTACATTAGATTGGTACATTGGCAATGCTGGCGGACGGATTGCTTTATTTGATGTGCCATTACACTACAATTTCCAGCAGGCGAGCAAATCGGGGAATAGCTATGACATGCGATCGATCTTTGACAACAGCTTGATGAAGCACATTCCCTTGCTCTCGGTTACATTCGTTGACAATCACGATTCTCAACCGCTTCAGGCTCTCGAATCGGTGGTGGAAGGTTGGTTTAAGCCGCTGGCCTATGCGTTAATCCTGCTGCGGGCGGAGGGCTATCCTTGTGTATTCTATGCTGATTACTATGGAGCGCACTACAAGGATAAAGGGCAAGATGGCAATGAGTACGAAATCTGGATGGATTCTCACCAATGGATTATCGATCGCCTCCTGTTCGCCCGAAAAAACTACGCCTACGGAGCGCAGTATGATTACTTTGATCATCCCAACGTTGTAGGCTGGACGCGGCTTGGTTCTGAGAAAAATCCGAAGGCAATGGCCGTGGTCATGAGCAATGGTGAAAGCGGCAGCAAGTGGATGGAAGTGGGTAAGCCAAATGCCACGTTTTATGATGTGACGGAACATGTTGCGGAACCCGTGCAAACCAATGAAGATGGCTGGGGCGAGTTTCGCTGCAATGGCGGTTCGGTTTCGGTTTGGTTAGAAAAACAATCTCTGCTTTCCCGCTTAGCGGATTTGGTTTCTCCTTGGGGCATTTCAATGAACGATTAGAATTCGGAAAGATTGGAAATGAAATAGCACAAAAAATTTGACAGGCTTGATTAAGGTAAGGATTGAGTCTGTCAATTTTTTACGATCGATTTTTATGAGCAGCAAATTAGAAATTTCATCGAAAGGTTTCAGGTAGAAGCGTTTCACGAAGTGCCCTTCAAGGGATATCTGTATCGTTAAAGTATCTTTTATGGATTCCCAAATACAAGTATTTGACAGAATTTTGTGTGAAATTGAAGAGATTTTTTACATGCTGTAGGGAAACCCAATTAACTGTTATATACTTTGCTAGTTCAATGCTTGTTCATCCGATTATTCAACCGATCGCCCAAGTCTAAAATCCTGATTGATGCTGTTGAGTGTCCTATGCCCCCTTTATCGCGCTTCTACCGTTTCTTACACTCACTGACTGCGCGCTGCCGTATGGCTGTACACGGTCACACATTTCCCCGATCGCTACGTTTGGCACTTAGTGTCATTCTTGGCTTTGGGATCGCTGTTCTCTGTTGGACAAATCAAGTCAAGGCGGCAGAAACGGTTTTATTGCAATACCGTGATCTCAGATTGTCCGTTTCCCTGGCTGAATTCCAAACCTTTGCAGCAGACGGTAACGCTTCCCCAGCCCTACAAGACTTCCTCCAGCAGACCGAAGAAGACCCGGAAGCCGTTCGTCAATGGTTAACTACAGAAATTTCACCCGGTTTTAGCTCAGTTCTGCCGCAAGAATTCATTTTGCTGCAAATTAGCAAAACTTTGGGCGAACCGTTGGAGCGGGAAGACTTGGGAGCATTAGGAACCGCTTTACGCGCTGCCTTTGAGAATGATCAAGCATTCTCTGTCATGGAAGTGCTAGAGCAATATCCTGGGCCGAATGTCCGTCTAACTTTGAACCGTTTGGAGCAGGCTTATACCGATATCAATTTAGTTGTGACCCGGCTGGAACCTGTTCTCAATGTGGCGAAGCAACTCCTACCTGAATTAGTTTGTGACTGCGATCGAGCCGATTCTGCTTCATCTCCCCTCCCAAGTCCTGAATTATCCAGCCAAAAAGCCACCCTCAACCAGCCGAAAGCCTCGATCGCCTATACTCAAGCCCAAGCAGCCCTCCATCCCCTCTTCAGCCCTGAAACCCGACTAGCAAGCCATTCCACCGTCGTTGCTGCTCAACCCAACACCACCCTCGCTGCATCGGCAACCCAACCCAACCTCAATCAGCAACTGGTCTTCACCTTCGGCCCCTTCCGTCCATCCATTTCGATCGCCGATCTAACCACCTTTGTGGAAACGGGGGAACTATCGCGAGGCTGGCGGTTTTACCTGAATGTGGCCAATATCGATCGCGAGGAACTGCGCCGTTCCCTGAGCCAGGAGGTTACAGTGAATGCTCAGTTTCTCGATCGTATGCTCAACTCGGTGCTGGGCGAGTACTTGCTGTATGAAGTCGGGCAGATTATTCAAACCCCCTCTGGTAAAGCCAATATTCAGGCATTGCGATCGGCCATTATCCTTTCCAGTATTGACGATAATCGCTTTTCAACCCTAGAACTGCTTCAGCATTACCCCACTCAGCAAATTCAAATTAACGGAGTCCGTTTGGCCCGCATTGGCACAAACCTGTCGCGGATTGCTTCTCCCGATGGGTTGTCAGATGCGGTGTCGAATCTGGAAGGATGGCTAGTGCAAATTCAGGCTTCCACTGCCGAAGATGTTTGCAACTGTGAAAATATTCCTGCGATCGATGCCACCACGCTTTCAGAAGTTCCAACGATTTCAGCCGCCACTGTATCGCAGTTTTTACCCCTAGGCTGGCAACCCGTTCCCTCTCACCGAGTCGATCGCGGCATCATTAAAGTGGTTTGGCTCACCGGAACTCCCTATGAAATGGGCTACCAGCATGGACAACTCCTCCATGATGAAATTGCTTCGATCGGTGACAACGTGCTTCAGGTGGCGCGGTTTGCCGGAGAAGGATTTGCCCTGGGAAGACTTGCCTCCAAGCGTTCTTTCCCGGATATTGAGGAAGAATGTCGAGGCTTATCTGATGCAACAAAAGACCTAGGAATTACGCTAGATACCTGCATGATGATGGCCTATGCAGATGTCTACCAGGAATTATTAGGGCACACATTGCCAAATGAACTGTTTTGGAATGGATGTAACCAGTTTGTTGCAACCAATGAAGCGACGATTAGCAGACGGCTCTATCACGGGAGTAGTGTAGATAATTCCACACCGATTCCCTATGTGATGAATAATCCCGTGATTTTTGTGCGACAGCCTACAAACGGTTTGCCTCATATTTTTGTCACCTATCCAGGAGTTGTTTGGCCGAACTCTGGCATGAACGTTGCAGGAATATCCTTAGGATTAGATACGGCACTTCCAAGAGATCCAGATGAACTTTCTCTGTATGGTAGAAGTAATGTGCAAATTATGGCGCAAATCCTAGAAACTGCCACCCAGTTTGAAGAAGCGCGTACCCTCATGGAAACTCAGCCTCGCGTTCGGGCCAACCTGATCATGATTGCCGATGGCAAATCGAAACAGGCAGGCGTATTTGAATTTACAGGTCAAAATTTGGGAGTCAGAGAGCTACAGGAAAACGGCGTTCTTTACACCACTAATCATTTCGTCCTGCCCGAAATGTACGAGAAGCAGCCCCTTCCACCAGACCCATCCAGCATTTCCCGATTCGATCGCTTTCAACAGTTAATGGAACCCGGACATCGGGATTCCCACTATGGGCAAATTACCCCAGAAGTCATGGCGACGATTTTACGCGATCGGGTGAACCCGTATACTGGGCAAGCCAGCCCCAAAGATCTGTTTGATGATGATGCTAGCCCCGGTGGAAATGGGGCCCTGCGTCAGGCAATTTTTGATCCAGAAGGACTGCGCCTGTGGATTGCCGCCGGATCGGCACCTGTGCCCGAAAATCCGTTTGTTTGCTTTTCAATGGGCGAATTGCTGGAATTTCCCAATGCCACCCCTTGCGAATCCCCGGAAATGTGAAATTAATTTTTATAAACTTGACATTTCCCTTAGCAGTTTCCTATTGTTCTGTAAGAGTTTTATGGTGTCGTTCGCTTCAGTCAGGCTGTATCGCAAGGATCATTAGGGTAAGGTCTGTATTTCCAGTATTTCCAGTTCGATCTGCGATCGGACTCCTCCAATCAAGTTGTCTCAACTTTTCCACTCAATTTCATTTGAGTCTATCGCTGGATCTTTGCCTGATCTGACTCCTACAAAGCTCATCCATTATTGAGCCAATGTGGCAATTTTCAAACCTTTATTGCTCCATTCGGACTGGCTTCATCCAAGTTTCCCAAGGGAATGCCGATATCCGTAGTCTGAGGGTTTAGGTTGCTTCTGCCACATCTTGGTTCATCTTTAACCTGTTCAAATTATTTGGAGAAATGCATGATTTCAACTCGTTGGCTTAGGGTACTCGTCCCTATTGCTCTTGGTTTAGTGCTGTTCGTGACAGCCTGCGCTCCTAAGTCATCGTCGCGGTATGCTGACATTCAAACCGAAACAACTCGTCGCAATGCTCCCGCTGCCGTTACCAAGGCGGCCGAATCAGGCGGAACCTTTAACAAGTTTTTTCCTGGCTCAACGGGAACCTATGAGGTTGTTCCAGCCCAAGAGAAAAAAGGGTTTGCAGAATATAAGCTGAACAAAGACGGCAAGACCGTTGCCATGCTCGCCATTAATGACACCGCCGGGCTGCCCACCGCCGCCGCCAAGTTTAAAAGCAGCACAGAAACGATCGCCGGTTATCCTTCCGTGGAACAGGGCACAACCGCAACGGGCATTTTGATCAACGATCGCTACCAGGTGAAGGTGCTGTCTCGTGATCCGGCTTTTACCAGAGACGATCGGGTGGACTGGTTGCAAAAGTTTGATCTAAGAGGGTTGGCAAAATTAGAGTCGGCTGAATCAGTTGTCGTAGCCCCAGCAAACCGCAAAGCCAAATCGGGCAAACCCACTCCTGCCAATTCTCCCGAAGCAAGCCCAATTCCTGGATTGCCGCCAATTTTATCCCCTCAACCTGCTACCTAATGCAGGTGCAACCGTCCCGTCGTTATTGGAATTTGCGTTCCAGCACAGAAGGAGATTCGCATGAGTAAACCCATTTTCAAAATTGTTGATGAGCTACCCACCGGAGGACTCACCGTTTCAGCATTGCGATCGTTGGATTTTGTCATTCCAGGACAGTGGAATAATTTGGTGGGGTTTGACAACACCATTCGCACCGTCACCGGAGAAACCGACGAGGCCCTGGTGCAGCAGATTGGTGAGCGTGCCATTACGCTGTTTAACGACAAGTCCGAAGGCTATCAGAGAGCATTGTGGCTATATGAAACCGTTGATTCAGCTTCCGGATTATTAGGGACTGCTGCCCTGATGAACCGCGTCGGGCAAGACACGTTTTTGGGGTTTTTGAAGCACCTGACTCCAAAGCCAGAACGGGCGCAAAGCATTGATCTGTCCGTTAAGTTAGTCACAGAAATTGTGGCCTTTTGCCAAATCAACGGCATTCCTGGCGACAGTATCGGAGACTTTTTGGCAGCCCTAAAAGATTACAGTGGCGAATCCTTGATGCGAATGGCGGCCCTCGTCTCTTTTGATGGGCTGATTCCCCTGGGGGCAAGCTTCACAGACAAAGCCCTGTCTTTGGTTAAAGGCATGTCTCCCTCTGAGCTAGGTGGAAACCAAACTTTTAAGGGCGTTAAGGATTTAATTCCTGGACAAAACGATGCGGGCAAGCTGAATTTCATCACAGAAAGCTTTGAGGCAACAAAGAGATGGATGGATGGCTTTGTTTCCTCTAAAGGACTCACCCAAAGCAACGTTGCTGACAACCTCTCAAAATTCATTGATTTTTCCGAAGACAAGCTCGATTACCTGGGTGCCTTACTGGATGTTTCGGTGAAGTATTACCGTCACACAGGTGTGCAAACGCTGACAAGACGGTTAGTGGAAAGGGCCGTTGCTGAAATTTAGGTACTTTAGTTCTTTGGCGCATCCATTACTTGTGATGAATCGAGCGATCGATTCGGAATAGTTTATGCATCAGAAGCGATCGTGTTTTAGAAAACAGCCAATCTATCTTTTAACATGCTAAAGATACTGGCATGGAGATTATTTGGCAAACAAAATCACCAAAAGAAACCTTGATTCTGTCCTGAAGTTCGCATTCTTAAAACCCATGGAGTTTACCCAATGACAACGGCTGAAAGTTTTACCCCGGAAGAACTCAAAACCCTGGCTGGCTCTGTTATGCTGAGCGGTATGGCGGTATCAATGGTTGATATGGGAGTGGTTTCAACGGCGATCGAAGCAAATGCGATGGCGCAGGAAGTTGCGGGAGCCACCCAGAAATATCCCAGTAATGCAGTGATTCAAGCTTTGTTCTCCGAAGAAGCCGTAAAGCAGGCGAGAAGCAATGGCACAATGAAACTGGACGTGAAACCAGAGGAAATGCAGCCCAATCTTGCCGTTGACACGGCCGTCACCAAAATTAATGAAGCTCTGGTGATTCTCAACCAGAAGGCAACCCCTGAAGAAACGCAGGAGTTCAAAGAATTCATTTATAGTGCAGCCGATCGGGTGGCAAATGCTGCTGGAAATGGTCTGTTTGGTTCTGGCGGTTCCAAGGTGAGCGATAAGGAAGCAGCCGCTCTGGCAAAATTAAAAGCCGCGCTTGGTTTGTAAACCCTCAGCTTCAATTGTCGCAGAATAGTCAACCGTGAAGGGTTAGTTATGTTGGGGTGTGCCGATCGCAAATGGCACGCCCTAATTGATTGAGCTATATTGAGTGTCTAAGCAGGCTAATCTATCGTTCGGCACTTTCCGCACTTCGCCTATTCCCATTCCTTCACTTCGCCTATTTCCATCCTTTCCTTGCACTCAGCACCTTCCAACCATTCAAATTTCCCCATCCGCTGCCTAGGGTATGTCATCGATCGAACCTGAATTTCTCCTATTTGCTCAGCATGGTTGGGCAGACGACAACCGGGCAATGACCCACCTGTCCCAGCAGCTCGTTGGCGATGATCATGCACTGATTGTTGCACCTAATCTGGATTACATTCAGACCTGGATACGCATTGACCCGCTGATTCAAACCGTTGAAGCCACTGCCGCCATTTACATGACTGACTATCCCGATGTGCCCCTCAGAATCGTTGGGCATTCAATGGGAGGGTTAATTTGGCTAGAACTTCTGAATCGGCATCCGCGCTGGTGGTCAAGGATACATTCGTTGGTGCTGGTGGCTTCGCCGGTAGGAGGGGCAGATTTAGGACGCTTGCTTGACCCACTCAAAGTTGGACTGGGCATTGCCGCAGATTTGGGCAACAATCGCAAACCGATCGCCGAAATGATCGCCGCTACCATCCCCACCCTGGTCATTGCTGGAGATATTGATCACGGCAGTGATGGGACGGTTCCGGTAGAATGCACCAAAGTTCCCAATGCTCAATTTGTTCGCCTACCGCAGCTTTCCCATCCCGCTTTACGCAATCATCCCCTGGTGGCTGCCACCATTCGCGAATTTTGGGCGGGCACAACGTTTGAAGCCGTTGACTATGACGATGTGGTGCGACGGCTACACAAAGTTCCCGGCATTACGGATGGCCATTGGCGAGATTTCGATCGCGCTCAAGTGGCGATTCGCCTTAACAATGGCGGCACAATTCGCACCTGGACAAATCTCCTGGGCATTAATCACGTTTTTGTAGCATCGCCGCAGGGACAATGCTTGTATGCAGGCTTTGTCGGATGGATGCACGCCCTAGAGTTACAGCAAGCCCTGGAGGAAATTCGGCGGGAACATGCTGTTAAGGGAACGGCTTAACGCTTACAGTACAAAATCCGCGCAAACCTGCCCTAGTATTAGATGGATGGTTGATGTGGTGCGCCCATGAGTCGTCCAACTGCTACGCTGTTAATCTCCTGCCCTGACCAAAAAGGCCTGGTGGCAAAATTTGCTAACTTTATTTATTCCAATGGCGGAAACATCATCCACGCTGATCAGCACACAGACTTTTCAGCCGGATTGTTCCTCACGCGGATTGAGTGGGAACTAGAAGGGTTTAACCTACCGCGAGACATCATCGGTGCTGCCTTTGGGTCGATCGCCCAACCGCTAAACGCCTGCTGGCAACTCCATTTTTCTGATCAAATTCCCCGCATTGCTGTTTGGGTGAGTCGTCAAGATCACTGTTTGTTTGACCTGATCTGGCGACAACGATCGCAGGAAATTGCCGCAGAAATTCCCCTGATCATCAGCAATCATCCACACCTGCAAGAAATTGCCGAGCAGTTTGGCATTGCCTATCACCACATTCCCATCACACCAGACACCAAGCCAGAGCAAGAAGCTAAACAGCTAGAGCTATTGCAAAAATACCAAATTGATCTGGTGGTGTTAGCAAAATATATGCAGGTGCTCAGTTCAGACTTCATCGCCCAATTTCCCCACATCATCAATATTCACCATTCTTTTCTGCCCGCCTTCCCCGGAGCCAACCCCTATCACCGAGCAGCCGATCGCGGAGTTAAAATCATCGGAGCCACCGCCCATTATGTCACGCAAGATTTAGACGAAGGCCCGATTATTGAGCAAGATGTGGTGCGGGTCAGCCATCGGGATCAGGTAGAAGATCTGATTCGCAAGGGCAAAGATCTGGAGCGAGTCGTTCTAGCTAGAGCGGTTCGGCTCCATCTGCAAAACCGGGTGTTAGTCTATGGAAACCGAACTGTCGTATTTGCCTAATCCCCCCCTATGACTGCCGTAACGATCGACTTCTCACCCTTATTTGAGCTTACAGATGACGATTTTTATCAACTCTGTCAGAACAATCCTGATGTCCGATTTGAGCGCACGGCAAAGGGAGAGTTAGTGATTATGTCGCCTGTCGGAGGAGAAGGTGGAAAGCGCGAAGCAGACTTGATCACAGACCTGAATCTCTGGAACCGCCAAGCCAATCTGGGGGTTGTGTTCAGTTCTTCAGCCGGATTCAAACTGCCCAACGGTGCAGACCGCTCCCCCGATGCCGCCTGGATCAGCCACGATCGCTGGAACACCCTCACCCCAGAACAAAAACGAAAATTTCCGCCGATCGCCCCTGATTTTGTGATTGAATTACGTTCTGAATCAGATGATTTGACCACCCTTCGCGCCAAATTGCAAGAGTATATGGACAACGGTGTGCAGTTGGGTTGGCTGATTGATCCTAAAGATCAAATTGTGGAAATCTATCGTCAGGGACAACCTGTTGAAGTTCTCAACGCCCCCACTCAAATTTCCGGAGAAACCTTTCTCCCTGCATTCACGCTAGATCTCAAGCGCATTTTTTAACCCCAAACCCAAAATCTCTCACCCCTCCCCACTCCTACAAACGCAAAGTTTCGCGTCTCTACACCCACTCCCTACTCCCTACTCCCTACTCCCTACTCCCTCATGTCTAAACCCATCCGCGTCTGCATCATCCTGGGAACCCGCCCCGAAGCGATTAAACTAGCCCCTGTCATCCAAGCTTTTAGGAACGATCGCGCCTTTGAAACTCAGGTGGTGCTGACGGGACAGCATCGAGAAATGGTGGCTCAGGTGATGGACTTGTTTGATCTGAAATCCGATCATGACCTGGCAATCATGCAGCATGGACAAACCCTCAGCGACATCACCTGTCGGAGTTTGCAAGGACTAGAAGCTCTATTTCAAACCCTTCAGCCTCAAATCGTTTTGGTACAAGGGGATACAACGACTGCCTTTGCTGCTGCGATCGCTGCTTTCTACCAACAAATTCCGGTGGGACACGTTGAAGCCGGACTGCGAACGGATAATATTTATAACCCTTACCCTGAAGAAGCCAACCGGCGGCTGATTTCCCAGATTACCCACCTGCACTTTGCCCCGACCACGCTGGCCGTGGAAAACCTGGAGCGATCGGGGGTGCTAGGCAAAATTCATCACACGGGCAATACAGTAATTGATGCTCTCTTAACAATGGCCGCCCGCCATCCAGCTTGTCCGGTTCCTGGCTTGGAGTGGGATAAGTATCGTGTGATTCTGTCTACCGTCCACCGACGGGAGAACTGGGGAGAACCGCTTCAGTCGATCGCCGCTGGCTTTCTGCAAGTGTTGGATAAATTCCCTGATACTGCCCTGCTGCTGCCGCTCCACCGGAACCCTACGGTACGCGAACCCCTAAAAGCAAGATTGGGCAACCATCCCAGAGTTTTTCTAACGGAACCATTGGACTATGGAGAACTGGTCGGAGCCATCCAACGTTGCTACTTACTCATGACCGATTCAGGCGGACTCCAGGAAGAAGCTCCCAGTCTGGGTAAACCTGTTCTCGTCCTGCGGGACACCACCGAACGCCCAGAGGCAGTGAGTTCTGGTACGGCCAAGCTGGTGGGAACCCATTCCGAGGCGATCGTGCAGGCAGCTTCAGATTTGTTGAGTCATCCCGATGCCTACAGCACCATGGCTAATGCAATCAACCCTTTTGGAGACGGTCAGGCATCCATGCGAATTGTTCAAGCGGTGAAGGAATATTTAGGGGAATAATTCACGCTTCTCAGCGACATTTCATCCGCACTTCCCCAAGTTTTTCTAACAAGTTTTTCTAATCACAATTTCTCATTATGTCCATTGCACTCATCACAGGCGGTAATTCTGGGATTGGTAAAGCTACAGCCCTCTTGTTTGCCGATCGTGGCTATAAAGTCGCCATTGCAGCGCGGCGAGCAGACCCACTTGAGCAAGTTCGACAAGCGATCGAGCAAGCAAGCGGTACGGCAATGTCCCTGACTGTAGATGTCTGTGATGCGAAGGCTGTGAGCCGCATGGTTGAGCAGGTGATAGCTCAATGGGGACACATTGATGTGCTGGTGCATGCCGCAGGAGTGATGTTTTCAGGTACTATCCTGTCTACTGAGGAAGACGACTGGGATCGGGTGATAAATATTAACCTCAAGGGAACCTATTTGGTGAATCAAGCGGTGCTGAAGCATATGGTGGAGCGACAGTCTGGCTCGATCGTGAATGTGGCTTCCGATGTCGGTTTTGCTGGCGCACGCAATGTTGCTGCTTATTCTGCCTCCAAAGGTGGCGTAGTGCTGTTAACCAAGTCAATGGCTCTTGATCATGCAGGGCAAGGTGTACGCATCAATGCATTGTGTCCGGGCCCTGTCGTCACACCCATGACGGATGACCTCGACCCAGAGGAACGATCGCAATGGGAAAGTTTACTGCCGATGCAGCGTTTTGGAACCGTTGCTGAGATCGCAGAAGCCGCTTATTTTTTAGCTCATGCTGGATACACAACTGGGAGTTGTTTCCTAATGGATGGTGGAAACACGGCGGGTGGTGCGCTCTAGGATCGCTAGCTTTATGCTGTTTCTGTTGCAGGATTAGTAGGCTTTGAGACAGGTTGTTTCAACCAATCCAATGGTTCGCGAGCAACCAAAAAAGAAACGCCGACTGCCCCCACAAACTGTTCTAAACTGACTCCATTTTCTGTCTCAATCACGGCTCCTTGATTGCCAAATAACCGATCGACTCGGAATTGGTGAAAATTGCGAACGAGTTGCGCCAGGGTGACATACTGGCGATAGTCACGCGGATATAGCTCAGCATCTAGTTGCGGCAGTAAATACCAGGGACAGCGCATCACCCGATGGTGGGCATTGTGGTAGCTGAAATTGAGCAAAAGCAGATTCAGCCATGACCAACGAGCAGACACCAGATTTGAAAACGTATTCGCTTCTTCGTATGCCAAATCAAACTGCGGAATTGCTTCCCCAAATTGAAACACCTCATAGGTGTGCTGAAAACAGTCTACAAACCGCAAGATGTTAATAAAGCTAATGTATGCAACAAAGTAGAGAACTACGGCTTTTGCTGAATATAAGGCAAGCGCAATAAATAGCCCTCCTCGTAGCAGCAACAGCAGGGTATTTTTGAGGCGTTCATCACGGCGATGCGGTTCCAAAAATGGAGAAATGGCCACCATCCAGCGTAAGCCGAATTCAACGATCGGAAAGTAGAGCCACTCCAGAGTGACGACCCAGTTCAAAATCGGTTTGGGTAAGCTGTTCAGATAATTGGCGATCGAAAATGAAGCAAAATCTGCCCGATGTTTATGATGGGCCAGGTGCAGGCTGGCAACCGCTCGATATTGGCTGTAGCAGGAACCCGTTAGGAACAATAGAATCTGAGCAATGACATGATTCAACGATCGCTGAAACAAGTTGCCATGAATGAGTTCATGCACCAAATAGGCAGACCAAAGTAACGTATGGGTGATTAAAATGATACCGATCAGATTCACCCACCCTGTCTGTTGCGTGATACAAAAAATACCGAATCCGTATCCAATTAACGCATAGGCAACGGCACTACCGTTTAGCCAAACATTGCGATCGTTGATGTAAAAACTAAAGTCAGGTGAAGTTGCGGTCATGCACTCTCCTTGTCGCTTTGTTTGCCATCATGCTGTTATATCGCCATAAATTATCGCCATAAACGCAGACCCCCAGCTTCTTTAAAGAAACCAGGGATCTGGTAGGCATTTTATTACAGCGATCGGCCCACAAACTGTAGGCTACATAGCTTGTTATGCCTCTTGTTGGGACTTTGCCCAACTCAATTAATCTACGCCAACCTCGATCGTAGACTGCACCTCCAGGCTGCCACCATCTGTAATTGTCCAAACATCGTAGGCTCCCACAACATCTCCTTCGTCGTTAAAGTCCACGCTGCCACTTGCCCCTTCATAGTTAATGGGCTGTCCATCCCGAACCAGCGCAAGAGCCTCACAAATATCTGAAACCTCTTGTCCTGGTGCGTTCGCCACTTCCCGGATTTGATCTTTCAATGCAGCACCCGTTGTTCCCTGAGCGGATTCTGCTGCCAGTAAAAGAACTGCGGCCGCATCCCAGGTGTTTGGATCAAAGACATTAGGATCACGGTTAAACCGAGACGTGTAGATTTCTTGGAAAGCATCCAGCCCGGGGCCGCCTGCGCTAGGAGCCGTTCCAATCACACCAGACACAATGTAGCCGCCATCTGGATCTCTACCCACTAGCTCGGCAAGCTGATCGGTTTTCATGCCGTCCGTGAGGAGGATTTGGGTTTCGCCATCCAGCAGCCCTTGCTCATAGGCTGATTTTAGAATTAAGCTTCCTGTCTCAGGATAAGCAACCAATAGTACCGCATCTGGATCACCACTGAAGGCCGCCGCTAGCTCGGAATCAAACGTTGTTGCACCCTCAGAGTAAAGGGTCGGGTTTGCCTCATTAATCACGGTTCCTCCTTCAGCAGTGAAGGCAGTTGTGAAAGCTTGAACCAAACCATTCCCATAGTCGTTGTTAATGGCCAACACTGCCACATTTTCAAAGCCCTCTTCCCTAGCCAGTTGCGCTAAGGCATCACCTTGAAAAGTATCCGGTGGGGCCGTGCGAAACCAAAAACCATCAAAATCGCCTTGTCTGGCCCGCTCGGTGAACTCTGGGCTGGTGCTAGAAGGAGAAATTTGCACCACCTGGTTGCGAACTGCAATATCAACGGCAGCACTGGATACAGCACTTCCCGCCGCCCCAATTACGCCAGCCACCCGATCGACTTCCGCCAGTTTGGTCATACCTGAAGCCCCAGCCGCCGGGTCGGTTTGGTCATCTTCTGAAACCAGTTCAACCGGCTGCCCCAAAGCTCCATCACAAGCATTCGCCGTTTCAATCAACAGTTGGGCAGTATCCTGCATGGTTGTGCCATATTGAGCCAGATCGCCGGTAATGGGAAGCAGTGAGCCAAGCTTCAGGGCACCGTCCGTGCCGTTACTGGCCGTTGTTGTTTCGGTTTCGGTTTCAGGAGCTTCGGTCGTCGTTTGGGTTCCGTTGCCGCAAGCGGTCAATAGCAGGAGTAAAGCAATCATCCCTCCCTGCCCCCAATGCTTTCCGGTTCGCAGCCAAGCTGTTATGGATTGACGCAATGGGCGATCGGACTGGGATTGGAGATGAGCTAGTGTCGGTTTATGTGTCGGTTGAGGCATAGAATAAAACCACCTTGAAAACGAAATTTATACGAGAAAAGTAAGAAGTTGACAATAGACTGCACCGAGGCAGCAAGCCCTAAAGCAACAAGCCACAGTCTTCATCATCTATCATGAATTGACTGAGTAACTAATCATCATACTTCAGCCAAGTGGAACCATTTCTGCTGTTGGCGAGTCACTGAGGAGGGCAGCATCCACGATGCAGCATCCACTATTAAGTGTCATAGGAACATGCCCCAAACGGTTGCCAATAATGCTAATTTGTGTGAACCTTGTTTGCTAGTTTCGGTAGGTTTGTAACCAATCTACGAAGACAGGTAGAATTTTAAGCTTGAGTAAAGGCATGAGGAGCAGCCAATTCGTTTGGTCAATCGGTCACAAAGCATCCCCAAGGCAGGATTGAGCAGAACGTAATTGTGGGAAAAAGCACATGATCAATGGGGAATTTGTTGAGTGCAGATGTCGTTTTTCAAGGAGCGTTTATGAAGTCATTTATCCGTTGGAGTGCCACCTTAACCTTGGTTGGAAGTGTGCTACTTGGCTCCCTTTTCGGTGGTAGCGCACGAGTCCTGGCCCTTCCTGATGAACAAGTCATGGAGCGGTTAGATAACGTTCCAGTTTTTACACTAGTTGATGGTGAGGGTTCCCTGGTGGTAGCAACTCTTTCCCAGGAGGCAGACGCGCTTCCGGTTGCCACAGTCTTCATCAGCCATCAGAATGCTGAAAACTTCCTGCGGAACATGCAGTCAACCAACCCAGAAGCAGCAGAAGGGGTTCGGATAGCACCAGTTTCGCTGGCACAGGTTTATGAAATTGCGCTGGCGGGCAGAAGTGAAGAGAATCCGTTGGAGGTTGCGTTTATTCCGGTTCCTCAGGAAGTGGAAGCAGCCCTGACGATTTTGCGGGAGGATGGCCAAAACCTGGAGGAGTTCCCTGGTGTGCCGTTGTTTATTGCTAAGTCGGGAGAGGGGGAGAATGAAGCAACGCTGACCGTGCTGCGGGGAGAAGAGGAAGTCATCCCAATGTATTTCAGCGAAGCCGACATTCAAGCGACGATCGCCACATTGCGGGAAACCCAGCCTGAGTTGGCTGACTCCGTGCGCATAGAGGTCATTTCGCTGGGACGATTAATTGACAACCTTCGCAGCAGCGATAACCCCGATCTCAACCAAATTTATCTAGTTCCCTCCAGAGAAAGCGTTGAATTTGTTCGATCGCTCCAGGAGCGCGTGAATGAGCAACAAGCTCCCAATCAACAAGCCCCCGCTCAGCCTAATCAATAAACCCTATGGATGCTTCTGCTGCCCAAATTGTGACGGGTTTAGAACTGTGGCAGTGGCGGTTTGAGGCAAAGCAAAAGGCGATCGCAGGAAACGTTCCCCCCAATGAAGTGGATTGGCTGCTTCAGGAGGTAGCTCCCCTCGATCGTCTTTCGTTGCGTCTGGAAACATTCAAAACCCGAACTGAAATTCCCCTCACACGATCGCTAGCAGACTTAACAGAACTTTGGCAACGGCGGATTGAAGCGAATGTGCCTGTGCAGTACCTTGTGGGGGTAGCACCCTGGCGAAATTTTGTCTTGACTGTCTCGCCTGCGGTACTGATTCCTCGTCCTGAAACTGAACAGATCATTGACCTGGCGATTAACGCTGTTCAGGCTAGCCCTACCTTAAAAACGGGGCATTGGTCAGATTTAGGCACAGGTAGTGGAGCCATCATCCTGGGATTGGCCGAATCCTTCCCCCAGGCGACGCTTCATGCAGTGGATTACAGCCTGGATGCCCTCACTCTTGCCCAAACAAATGCTCAGAAATTGGGACTGAGCGATCGCATCCAGTTTTATCACGGCAGTTGGTTTGAACCGTTATCCCACTTAAAGGGCAACTTGAGCGGCATGGTGTCTAATCCGCCCTACATTCCCAGTGACATGATTTCTGACCTACAACCAGAAGTCAGCCTGCATGAGCCTCATTTAGCCCTGGATGGTGGACAGGATGGCTTAGCCTGCATTCGGCATTTAATTACAACTGCTCCAGATTATCTGATTTCTGGCGGGATTTGGCTGATTGAACTAATGGCAGGGCAGGCAGAAGCCGTCACCCAACTCCTGCAAGCTCAGGGCAGCTACTGCTCGATTCAAATCCACAAAGACTTAGCCGGAATCGATCGGTTTGTGTTGGCCTACCGGGTTTAGGCAGACTGCACACTCCACTCAATCCAAATCGATTCAGGATTATTCATCAGGATTTATTTAACAGGATTTATTTATAACGAACTTGCACAGAAACCCGATCGATCGTCTATATTCAATTAGCGTTATCGCAACCGATCGCGCAATGGAGCGTTAACCCGTGAAAGCAATCTGGAAGAAAAAATCGACCCTGTTGATTACCGTTGGCACTGCGGTAGGTTTAGTGGCAGGTGGAGCAACGGCATGGTGGCTCTTGAGGCAGCATACTCCCATTTCAGAGTTGCCCAGTGGAGCCGACATTTTGCCGCAGAATACGGCCATCAGCTTATCTGTTTCAACGGATGCAGGGCAGTGGCGACGGTTACGGCAGTATGGCAACACTCAGTCTCAGAGTTCATTTGACCAAACCCTCGTGAGATGGCGCGATCGGCTGTTTTACGAGAATGGGCTTGATTATCAACAGGATATTCAGCCTTGGGTAGGGGAAGAAATTACCGTTGCTTTTCTCAATCCGGAGTTTTCGGAGGAGTCAGATCCAGAAATTTTGCCCTATCAGTTGCCCAATGCGGCAGAGTACGATCGCTCTGCGGTGATGATGATGCCGATCGCCAATGCCACGCGGGCCGAATCATTTTGGAGCCAACCTGCGGTAAGAGAAGGGCAAGACTGGGCAGACCGAGACTATAAAGGCATCAAAATTCGCGAGGTTCACGGACAGGAACGGTTGGATTATGCCCTGGCAAAATTGGACGATCGCTTTCTGATTGCTTCTGGTGATACACGATCTCTGGAGCAGGTAATTGATACCTTCCGGGGAGAACCGTCTGTGGCTCGTAGTGCCGACTATGGGCGAGCCTTTAGCCAACTGCGCGAAACGGTGACGAATCCCTTCATGCGGGTTTATGTTAATGTTCCTACCGCCAGAGAATTTACGGCAACCAATACCAATCAACCGATTCCGCCACAATTATTAGCTTTGCTGCAAAGCAACCAGGGCCTTGCCTCAGCCATGACCCTGGAAACAGACGGGCTGCGCTTCCGGGGAGTGAGCTGGCTTGCCCCCAATAGCCGGATTCGCTTGAAGGTGGACAACGAAGCCGATCGGATGCCCGTTTTGCTGCCTCAAGAGTCGGTTTTAATGACTTCAGGCGATGATTTTCAGCAGTTCTGGCAAACCTACAGCCAGTCCACTGAGGAACAAGCAGAACAAGTCTCCCAGGCAGCCCCTCGCAATCAGGCGTTTAGCCCTGCCACCATTCAGCGCACCTTTAACAACCTGACTGGACTCGATTGGGATCAAGACATTGTTCCCTGGACAGGTGGAGAGTTTGCCCTTTCCTTGCTCTCTGCCCCTGCCGCCAATGCCACCACACCGCCAACAACAGGTTTACTCTTCATGCTTCAGGTGAGCGATCGACGAGCCGCAGATGCCGCATGGGAAAAGCTCGATTTGGCCATGCAAGAGCGAAATGATTGGCAGGTGCAAGCCTCAGAGGTGGAAGGGCAACCCGTCACTCAGTGGACTTCTCCTTTTGGTTCGCTGTCTCTGACTCGCGGCTGGCTGGAAGGGGATGTGATGTTTTTGGCACTGGGGGCAGGAACTCGTTCCACTGTGGCAGAGGCCGTTTTACCTACTCCCACAACCTCATTGGTAAACAGCGACCTTTTCCGCTCCGCTACCGCAACCGACCTTAAACCCAACAATGGACACTTTTTTATCGCGATCGACCCCTTAATCAACCCAGACATCAGCTTGCCCGTTCCCGCCTTTTCCCCATCCAGTCAGGAAGTTTTAGGATCATTTCAGGCGATCGGGTTAACCACTGCCGTACAAGACAACCGCACCACCCGCCATGATGCTCGGATTTTGCTTCCCCGTGCCAGCGCAGCTCCAGGGGCACTTCCACCTCCTGGCACAGCCATTTCCCAACCTGAAGCCAACCCAGAGGCTGAACCGGCCGAACCGGAAGAGTCTGTTGAATAGGTGAGGAGCGGGGAGTGGGGAGTTGCGGGATTCAATTAAACGATCGCCAAACCTATTGTTGTGGAAGTTAAGAATTTAATCAGGTAATCCGTAGCGCAGGCATCTTGCCTGCCAGTGGGACGATCGCCAAACTTTATTAGATTTGGTTACGTCAATTGTCCTCAGCCGACTATCTGTTGCCATAAAACCCCCCTCGGCATAACTTCAGAGCTTGTCCAGAAGTTTCACCAAAGGGGGGAGATCATCAGGTTTCAACATTTACCGAGCCAGGGTCACACAACTTGCAAGCTCTAAAAACAACGCAATTTGTTCGACTAGACTTTTAGCACCCACTCTTCGCGAGTATCCATGCTGATAAAGGAGGCCGGAACGTAGTCAATATCCACACCAAGTGAAATAAAGGCTGCACGGATGGCAGTGGCATGGGCTGATTCTGTAGAGCCGATCGTCGCTCCAGCAGTCACCAAAGCGGGGGTTTTCAAGTTAGCAATTTCGCCAGCATAGGCGATCGCTGCATCTGTTTCCAATGCCAGAGCCAGTTTAGCAATGTTCACATCTGAATCCAGGTTGCCTTCCCCCCGCTCGATATATCCTGACAGGTCGTAGCTGTCTTCTGCATTGACGGGAGTTCCGCCTAAACTTTCAACCACTGAGGCGAGGGTGTCTCGGTGGGCCATGTGGTCTGCTTGGTTTCTGAGAGCCAAAGCCAATACCGCCTGCCCAACCTCAGTATCGCTCAGTTCGCCTGCTGCTACACCATAGGCCCAAATTGCCTGATGTTCATAGTAGAGGGCACCGTTCAAAATTTCAGCATCGTTGGCGGCATCACTCGCAGCCCCATGACTGGAAGCCCGACCAGGACGAGCCGCAGACAAACCAATGGCACCGCTCAACCCAGCAACGGCTCCACCCAAAACAATAGACCGACGAGACAGGAAACTCGACTGCCGACGAGGTACAGAAATAATTTTGTGATCGTTCATGCGTACTCCAGGTTCAACACATTCTCAAAGAATCAAACTATGAGATATACGAGTACCCACTGCGATCGGATTTAACCCATTGGCTTTTCGCTTCCTTGCTGCCGGGCGATCGTTTCCCAATACCAGAGCAGGAAAGATTCTCCGTTTCCAGTTTTATTCATTCAGTGGACTCAGCACCTTGCCTCCTCATTTAACGATCTGTTGCCATAAAAATTGGGACAATCCAATTGGGTTTGGTTTTCGTATCGTTGTAGGGAGTTTTAATGAAGTGATGGCGGAATTCATAATTCCGTTAAGATTCACTTGGCGTTATTCTCAAGAAATGTCTACAGACTCCCCCACGCCTGACCCTCGCCACCCAAGCCACCGCATGTC
This sequence comes from filamentous cyanobacterium CCP2, assembly GCA_003003615.1. Lineage (GTDB taxonomy): Bacteria > Cyanobacteriota > Cyanobacteriia > Elainellales > Elainellaceae > Egbenema. The sequence goes on from PVWD01000029.1 coordinate 26,079, forward strand.
TGATGCGACAGATTTTGAATTGCTTCAAGCCATGCAGCAAGGACAGTCTGAGGCATTAGGTACGCTGTACGATCGCTATGTTCGTCTGGTGTATGGGCTGGCACTGCGAATTTTGGAAAACGCTCAAGAGGCAGAAGATTTGACTCAAGACGTGTTTCTGTCCCTTTACCATCGCAATCGATATGACCCCAAACGCGGCTCCCTCAGCAGCTTTTTAACCACCATGACCCGGTCTCGCGCCATTGATAAACTTCGATCGCGGGGGACAAAGCTCAAATTTTTAGAACGGTGGAAGGGCGTTGTGCGGGGTGAAACCTTCTCAGCGTCGCCTTTAGAACAGGTTTCTACTCTAGAACGGTCACAGCGAGTTCGAGAAGCGTTGGCGCAACTTCCCGAAGCAGAACGACAGGTTTTAGAAGTTGCCTATTATGAGGGACTTTCTCAGACTGAAATTGCTACACGGCTCAACATTCCCCTCGGCACTGTCAAGACTCGATCGCGCCAAGGCTTGCTAAAACTCCGAAGGTTATTACAAGACACCCTTTAGTCAACCCAAATTAGTCAACCCAAAACCAGAATTTTAACGACCTTTAGAACCGCCAAAACCGTTAACCTAAAGCTCTGATTCATCCACCTGTTTAACTATCTCTTTCTTTTTAACTGGCTCTTTCTTTAAACCAATTCTTTAGATCCGCGACTTCAATTCCTCCGATGACGCACTCCTCCCCCCCCGATCGCTGGCAAGACTTAATGGCAGGGTACGCCCTGGGCAATCTTAGTGCTGAAGAAGCAGAAGAGTTGCAGCAGGTTTTGGCAAATCATCCTGAGATGCAAACAGAACTCGATCGTCTTCAGGAAACTTCTCTCCTTGTCTCGGAGTCACTTTCTGATGCAGTACCTTCTCCTTCCCTCAAAAACAATATTCTGCAAACGGCGCGATCGGGACAAATGCCCTTGGCTGTCTCAATGTCGCGATCGGGTTCTAGAGGCTTATATCCGGTGCTGTTGGGGATGGGGGGGGCGGTTGCAGCTGTATTGGTGATGGCTCTGGCATTAGATAACTACCAGTTGCGGCAACAGGTTCAGGCAAACCAGGATATTATTACTGCCCTGCAACAGCCCGAAACGCGGCTTTACGCCCTCGAAGGTACAGAGGATGCTGAGCGTGCCTCTGGCAGTTTAGTCATCAACCCAACCCAACAGGAAGTTTTTGCTGTGGTGCAAAATTTACCGGAATTGCCTTCAAACCAGGCTTATCGGCTATGGGCGATCGTGGCAGAAAATCCTGATCCAGTTTACTGTGGACAGTTCAATACCTTGCCGACGGGAAGCGTAACCACTCGCTGGACAGTTGCTGACGAGGTGTGCAGTGCAGAAGTTTCGCAACTATTAATTACGGCAGAATCAGCAACGGCACCCCCCATTCCAGCCGGAGAACTGGTGATGCAAAGCGTGTTGTAGATATCAATTACCTTTATTACGCAATGTGCAATTAAAGCCTGAAATTTCTGATTTTCCGTAGCGCAGTCATCTTGCCTGCTGAGTCTGGACGGGCAAGATGCCCATCTCACAAGAGATCAGAATAAGTTGCCCATTGGGTTTTATTAAGACCTACGCCCTTGCCCCTTGATCTAGAACAGTAGCTCTAGGTCTGCTTTTTGTAAGTCGATCGCATGGAGGTTTCCTTGTGGTTCCTGCCAGGTTGCCACGAAGAGGGTATGGGGTGCCCCAAAAGCAATAGCTGTAATCGGTAAGTCAGTTTGCAGTTGTCCGCTTTGTCGTCCTTCTCGATCCAGTGCGACGATCGCCCCTTCGGGGTTAGCAAGAATGTAGCCCCAGGAGGTGGCAATCAGGTGAGTGGGTTGGATGTCTACGCCGATCCGCAAAATTCGATAGGGTTTAAGGTCTACCAGTAATACTGTTTTCGGGTTTTGGCGGTCAACGGTCATCAGCCGATATGGATTTGCTGTTAGGGCAAGTTGTCCAGCGTTCACAGGTAAATCTAACGCCCCAACGACCTGTCCTCTTCGCGTCAACACTTTAACGAATTTACCTGGGGTGTCTGAATCTTTAGCTTCTGAATCTTTAGCTTGAGCCGCAGATGGAAACGATCGCCCCTGACCGTTGGTGAGTGCCTCAGCCACAATTGCCACATGGCTACGATTTAACGGCAAAAGCTGAAGGGATGAAGCATGATACCGCTTTAAGGGAATTTGGATAGGGAAGGGCGTAAGTGAGAGGCGTGAAGAAACTCCAGGTAAAGGATGAAACGTCAGCGTTCCAATTTTTGCCTCAGCATCCATCGTGAGTAGTGCCATCCATCGTCCTGACGGTTCGATCGCCACTAAACTGCCTTGCTCAAACTCCAAAATCGGAGGCGATATTTCATCAGGCGGAGGTTCTGCCGGTTGTGGAATTAAGTGGAGCGATCGTTGCGTGACGACAAAGCAGCCCTGGGGACGCGGAAAAATCGTTTCAATGGCAGTGCCATAGGACGAACGATGAGCTTCTTTAGGGGATGATGAACGCAATGAACCTTGAGAAGACGGCACAGCCTCGCTGTTTTCCCTAAACCGCTCAAATGGTTGAACGATGACAGATTGTTTGTCTACTCGGTAAAGATAAATCGGGCTGAGGGCTTCCCCGTTCGATCGGTTAGTTGGAGGCAAGCTAGCCTTGGAAACCGACTGCATCGCTGCTAATGCAGTCATGGGACGAGTTAGCCGTTCGGTGTGCTGAGGACGGACGGGTGAGATAGAAAGCGATGGAGCAGGTTGGAGCAAGGGCAGATGAATTGAGCGATCGAGCCAGGAGCCAGACCCCTCTGCATTGGCGATCGAGCGGAGAGCAGACAACATTTCGTTGGCCGATCGAAACCGACGAGCGGAAAGCTTTTGCAGTGCAGTCACCAGAAATGGATGCCAGATTTCAGGAATGGCTTCAGGAATTTTGACCGGCTGATTCAGGTGAGCTGACATTAGCTCAGTGGGTGTTCCAGAAAAGGGACGATACCCTGCTAAAAGTTCAAACAGCAAAATTCCCACAGAATATAAATCAGAAGTCAGAGAATACTGCCCATAAAACCGTTCTGGAGCCATGTATGCAGGTGAGCCAGTATTGCCGGAATCCTGGTTATTTAACTCCTGGCTAATGCGAGCAATCCCAAAATCTGAGATGCGAGCAGTCCATCCTGTCGCCGTGACATTTAGAAGAATATTCTCTGGTTTAATATCGCAGTGAACCACCTCCCGCTTATGGGCATGGACTAACCCCTCAAGGATATCTGCGACAAGCTTTAAGCTTTGTGGAAGACTGAGGCGGGCATCTTCCAACATCAGGCTGCGGAGGGTTCCTCCCTCACAGTAGTCCATTACCAAACAACGCCCCGTGGTGGTTTGCTCCAGTGCCTGACAGGTGACAATATTTGGGTGTTGCAAACTCAGCAGAATGCGTAACTCACGCAAAAACTTATGGGTCGGAAATCGTTCACGCTCCAAGCTTTTAAGGGCGACGAGCTTTCCTGTCTGGCGATGTACTGCACAAAAGACTCGACCAAACTGCCCTTGCCCTACCAGTCCGAGGATTCGATACTTTGAATGTCTTAATTCAGTTCCCAGCACTTCCTCCCCGCTCCCGATTCCCGGTTCCTTGTTCCCTACTCCTCCCTCACCCCTCTCAATTTTTGCGTCCTAGTCCACTATTGACACAGTTCTCGCATAATTGAGTCATGATCTAAGTTTGTCACCATGGTTTCGATCGACTCTAACCGTTTTGGCAGTCCTAAAATAAAGCGGTTGCAGTCTGCCCCCATTGATTCGCAGGTGGTTTGGATGCAGTGCAAGTCGCGCCCGGTGAGATGGCTAAAAAAGGCAGAAAGGACACCTGCCTCCAGGTAACAAACGGGCTGGTTCCAGTTGGGAGCCAGTTTTGCAAAGGGAGAATTCCAGGTTTTAATGACTAAAAATCCGCGATGTTGGTAGGTTTGATCCAGGTCAAGCCTGCCCCAGCCATGGGTCACCCAGCACTGTTGTAAAGACTGGAGAAACTCCACCATTGGCATATCTGCCGTTGAAATGTTGTAATAATCTGTCAACTGTTCGCAAAAGCGGGTGTAAAAGCTCCTGCCCCACCAGCGGCCGCAGTTGAATAATACTAAACGAGTTGCCTGCCCCGTTTCTTTGTCAAGACCAGAGTATATGGCTTGAATTAGCGTTTCAGGGAGAGCAAGCAGCCGATCGCCCTGACGGTTCTCTAGCAGACCCATTTCCAGGTCGCCCCGCACGTAGGCATCGACAGCAAAGTAATTACCAGGAATTCGGTTATCGACGAGTAAGTCAGCGACGGAAATCATAGTTGGGGAGTGGGGAGTGGGGAATAGGGAGTGGAGAAGTAGAGACGCGAAATTTCACGTCTGTACGGGAGGTTTTGCCGGGGTTAGCCGAGCGCAGCCCCGTTGACTGAGGTGGATGCAGAGAGAAGGGCAGTTTGAGCTAGGGTGAGCATGGGAGCAAGAAGGCTCATTTGGGAAGGACTGAGGGACTGCTTAAGCTGCTGGTTCAATAATCGATGAAGGAGGGTGTCTATCTTTTCAGTGTTGTAAACCTTAACACCTTGACTCACCCAACTTAAAAATCGATCTTTTACTAGCGATTCATCATTCAATAACATCGCCATACTGCAATGGCGTAGCATTAATAGCGCGTTTTTGATGCAGCGTTCTAAATTATCCTGCTTTTCCTGAGGCATCTGAGCTTGCAGTTGATCTGCCACAGCCTGCATCATTTCAAGCTCACGATCGCGCAAATGGCGATAAACCTCTAACCGCTCCGGGAGCGATTCAACATACTGCGTAACACATTGGAGTTCTTCTGGTTTGAGATATCGAGTCTCGGCGTTGTCAAAAATTTGGTCAATTTGGGGATGCATAATTGGAAGCACCTAAGTTCTAAAACAGATCAGAAAAGATCGGAAAAGTCATCCAGGGTGAAGGCATCAACGGGATTTACAGAAACGGCAGGTTGCTCAGGGGCAGGGAGGGAGGCAATTTGGTTGCCGTCCCAGTCGATCGCCGTGAAAAATTGTTTAACAGTCAGCGTCAGGCTCAATGGCAGTTGCCCGTTGGACACCGTTTGGCGGAGTTCCTGAACTTCTGGCGGATTGTCGTTCCAGTTGAAGTTGCCAAAGAACTGGCGAACGGTTTGCCGCATCCAGGTGCTATCGGTGGAAGAAGAGGCTGAACCAAATTGTGAACCGCCAGATTGTGAACCATTTGCGTGAGGCAAATTGGTTTGAGGCAAAACCCTACTCGTCATCGCAATATCTCTCCTGCACGCAGGCGTTTTTCAATGTCTCTGGCCGTTGCCCCTTCATTCATCCAGAAGGCAGCCGCATCAATGCGATCTTGTCCACCCAGCAGGAACTTACAGTAGGTTTCCCCCATTGAATAACATTGAATTTCGATGCAACTGAGCCGTTTCTTAACTAGCTCTGTGAAAAAGCCTGCAAACAAGCCAGCGTAAAGATAGCAAACGGGCTTACCCACATCACCTAGGGTACGGGCCACCGCAGAGTCAAAAATGTTAATAAACATGAACCCTTGCTTTCGATCGCCCATGTCCACTTCCCAACGGCCCCACCCTTGGGAGGTAAAGGGCCACCACCAGGTTTCTAGCAGGAATAAAAGATTGGTTTGGCGAACGCTGCGATCGAACTCTTTTTCAAACCATTTTTCAAAGAAGAAGGCATCTTTTTGCCCCCATTCACAGCCGATCGTATACATGGTGGCTGCTGAAGCTTCTCCCACTTCTTCCTCTAAGCCTTCTACCAGCCCAATGATAAAGTCCTCTGTCGTAAGAACGTTCTGGCTACCGTTCCAATCAACTATGATGCCCTTTTCAGTATCAAACTGAAAGAAGTCTTGAAACCCGTAATGGTTATGCTTCTTAGGGTTTTTTCGTTTTGCAGGATGTAAGGGTTCGGGTGCAGTTACCATAGGATTTTTGCTCGACAAATTCCAACTGAATTTGAGGTAGAAGCGAGATGAAAGAAGGGGTGCTGTCGTCTGAATGAATCTGTCAGCGAATACAGAATGACTGCCTTGAAATGAACATCAATGCAAATACTCGGAAAAGCAATGCATCGCTGCAATTCTTGTGCAAAAACACTGGCAGAAACATAACATCATCATAATGCCCTGCTTTCCCTGCAAATGGCTCACTGCATCAAAGATCGTTAAGATCTCCAAAAATTAGAGTTTTTGCAAATTAGCATTTAGCACTTGTTGAAGAGCGTTTGTCCATCATCTCTATTGATGTGAATATTCCCAAAAGCTCAAAATATTTAACGCAAATTGTTTTTCACTCAATCCCACGTTTTATTTCTAAATAAAACTTTTTTGCTTTCAATATTTCTTAATCATGCTTTCAATATTTCTTGATTATATAAGCAGACACGTCGCTTTCACGGGGGTGCATCCCACTTTTGCATTTCCATGACAAATCTCTCACTGGCAGGCAAGATGCCTGCGTTACGGAAATCGATCCATTTGCATCACGTCCATTTGCATCAATGGGATGCTCCCTTTCACGGTTCTTCACAGCAATTAGGCAATTACTCCTAGTGTGCAGCGATTTAGCTCCAGGATGGGGCAAACCAAATCAGCTTCCGAGGGGGATAAATGTTGCTTAACGATGCTTTGCAACACTCGATAGGTCATGTCACAACTGCGTTGAGTTCCAAAGGCCCGCATGACGGTTTGAAACCACAGCAAAAACCGTTCTCTTAGCGTGTCTGGATCATTCATTAGCACTGCGATCGCCGTGTACCGTAATACCCGAATAGTGTCCTGCTTCCACTTCAGGCTGGCATCTGCATTGCCATAGTTAAACAGGGATGCATCGATCGATCGCATCTTATCGTAGGTTTGCTGTACCAGGGTTGATTCTAGTTCTTGCAGTTTTAAATAGGCTTCAAGTCGTGGCTGAAAGGATTGCACATAATCCACAATAAATTGCAGTTCTAAATCGGTGGCATATCGACCATCCATTGCAAGACTAAGACATTCAAACTGGCTCAGCATAAAGACAAAAAATGTGAACTGTTCTAATCAAAAATCAACGATCGTTCATTCCATCTAGAACAACAAATTTCTTAACATTGACTCCGATCGCTTCGATTGCCAAAATGGGCAAGTAGGCAGTGCCCATCCTGCTTTTTATCTGACTCTTGCTGATCAATGGCTTAGTCCTCAGTCCTTGGTTCTCAGCCCTCAAATATCACTACTATTTGAGAAGAAAGATCCAAAGTTAAAGCTGGTGTTGTTTTCGATTTGTTTCAGCATCGATCGCGTGATGAGCTTGCCTTCTTCAACTAAAACTTGTCCGGTAACGGGGTGCAGTAGGTTTTGCTCGGCTCGCCTGCCAATGAGAGCTTCAATATCTTTAATTGAGTTAATGTACATACCGGGCGGAAGCTCTACCACAACGCCTTCAGCCAAAACTCTAGCCTGACAGGCTAACCGCGAATTTGGCTTGCAGGTGGTGATCACTTCCAGGGTTCGCTGTTCTCGACGGTTGATGGGCGACAGGGCAGCCATGCCTTCTCTTACATAAACATGGCAGGTCGCACACATTCCTCTGCCACCGCATTCTTTGAGGACATCCAGATCCTCTGAGATCAAGATCGAAAGTAAATTACCGTTGGTTTCAACAGAGGTTTCTTGAGCGATCGGTTCCAGGCGAACGGTCTTAACCATTGATAAATTCTCCAAAAAATCAGGCTAGTCGCGTAGTAAAAGAGATTTTTGTCGATCGTCCAATCCGGCATTTCTCAACGATTTTGGGAAATCTCGAATGACTTTGGTACAGCGATCGATAAAGGCAGCCACCCACTCGCGTAACCATTGATGTTGTTCTGCGGTCAACAGGGTAGATGAGGCAGATGCATCTGAGAGGGTAATTTGAGCCGATCGTTCAACTTGAAAGGACGTTAGCCAATCTCCCTTTGGGCGGGTGGCTTTCCAATAGTTAGCAACGACGATTGGCCCTAGATACTGGGTTGCGTACTGGCTGAGCTGGTTCATGGCCAGCAAAACTTCCTTGAGGGCGATCGAAGTAGCTGGCTGGGTTCGTTCCGAGGCTTGACTGGATAATTGGAACATCGGCTCGTGAATAACCTCATACCCAGAAGGGCTGCTGGTATAAGGATTGCCGTTAGAGTCTTGCTTCCAATAATTTTGCCCTGGCAGGGTTGTGCTTCCTGCGAGTAGCCGAAAGGTGGCGATCGTGTTGGTGACATCCTGTTGCAGTTCTGCCTTGAGGCGTTCTACAACTTCGGCATAGGCAGATTGTGGTAAGGTGTCAATCGTCAGAACGAGCAAAATCATTCCGTGATGCAGCTTGTAAATGTAAACTTGATGCCCGCTGAATTGAAATTGAAAAAAATCAAAATCGGCAGGGGTTGTTTCAATGACTTGCTGAATTCCCTGAGCCAATGCCTCTTTTTGCTGAAAGTTGAGCGATCGATCCATTCCGCAGAAATAGGGGCGCGATCGTCCATCCATGAGAGCGAGTCCGGTGATTCCGGGCAAATTTAGAAAATTTTGAACAACCTCCCGCTTCATAAGGCTCTAAGTACCCGTATCAAAGTAAAACGTTTCACACTGCTTCAAATTTCAAACCCCAAAAAACAAAACCAGAGATTCAACCCAGAGTATGTCAGCATAATGATTATGTTTGACGATGACCGACACGAGAAAGGCGGAGAGCAACAATGCAATTCCCTTGTTTCTCTCGACCTAAAATCTACCTATCAATTATGATTCTCCATAGCTCAACTCATATTACTCTCAGATCATCAACCGTTCGTTTTCAAACCTATTTCACCAGGCAGCGTTATGGATAATCATGCCCCTGTTCAGGCAGTGCCTCTGGATTTAGCTCTAGATGCACTGCTTTGTTAATTTTTCTTGAGGGGGTTTTTTCCCATTTTCGGATAGTTTTGTCTATCATGTTTGGTTTTCAGGCTCTTTTCCCTTTGTCATGTAGCAGCTATGTCTGATCTCCCTTTTACTTTGGATCAGTTACGCATTCTTAAAGCCATTGCCGCCGAGGGAAGCTTTAAGCGTGCTGCCGACAGTCTTTATGTTTCCCAACCTGCCGTGAGTCTTCAGGTGCAAAACCTGGAGCGACAGTTGGATGTTCCCCTGTTCGATCGAGGGGGGAGACGTGCCCAACTGACGGAAGCAGGACACCTCCTACTCAGCTATGGCGATCGCATCCTGAGTTTGTGCCAGGAAACCTGCCGCGCCATTGAAGACTTGCAAAATTTACAAGGCGGCACCCTGATTGTGGGAGCCAGTCAAACGACGGGTACGTATTTGCTGCCCAGAATGCTGGGTTTGTTTCGGCAGAAGTATCCTGAAGTGGCAGTACAGCTTCACGTTCACTCCACTCGTCGCACTGCATGGAGTGTTGCGAATGGGCAGATTGATTTGGCCATCATTGGTGGTGAGGTGCCCCCCGAATTGCAGGATTCTTTAGAAATTATTCCCTATGCTGAAGATGAACTTGCACTGATCCTGCCGGTGTTTCATCCCCTGGCCCGAAATGCTCAGGTGGAAAAAGATGATTTGTATAAGCTTCAGTTCATTGCCTTGGATTCACAGTCTACGATTCGTAAGGTGATTGACCAGGTGTTAACCCGTTGTGGCATTGAAACGCGACGGCTTAAGATTGAAATGGAACTGAATACGATCGAGGCAATTAAGAATGCGGTGCAGGCTGGCTTAGGAGCAGCGTTTGTGTCGATCTCGGCGATCGAAAAGGAGCTTCAGATGGAGGTGCTTTATCGCTCCAAAATTGAAGGAGTGGTTGTGAACCGAACCCTGTCCGTTATCATTAATCCCAACCGATACCGTTCCAAGGCAGCCGATGCTTTCATGAAGGAAGTTTTGCCTCAATTTTCTACCTATAAGCCTCCTGAAGACACTAGTAAGGCGATCGTTGAGCCTGTGGAACCTCTGTCCCTAGAGCCTACCCCATCTCATCCTGGCGGAAATTAGTTGCACGACGCTAGTTGCACGACACATGGAACTTCAATGCACACGTCCGACCTGCCCCCGACCACTGAATCATTTTCCAGATCTGGACGACAATACTACATTGAAGTCAGCATCACAGAAATTTTGCATCACCTGTGGGATGCCGCAGATTCTGGCAGGCCGCTATTTACCTCTAAAGCTCCTGGGTCGGGGCGGGTTTGGTGCGGCGTTTCTGGCGATCGATCGGTATACGCCTACCATGCGCCAGTGTGTGGTGAAGCAGTTTCAACCTTCGGGCAATCTCACCCCAGAGCAGCTCAAGCTTGCACAACGCCTGTTTGAACGCGAAGCAGAAGTTCTAGAAAGTTTGGGCAACCGCCATCCACAAATCCCTAACCTCCTGGCGTTTTTTGAACTGGATGTGCCAAGCCGCACCCCTGGAGAAACAGAGCGGTTCTTTTATCTGGTTCAGGAGTACATTAACGGCAAAAACATGGAGGAATTGCTGGAGCAACAGGGAGCCATGTCTGAGGTAGATGTGACCCAGATGATGGAGGAAATCCTCAAGGTGCTCAAATTCGTTCATGATAACGGCTCAATTCACCGAGACATTAAGCCCTCCAACATCATGAAGCATCGGGATGGGCAATATTTTCTCCTGGACTTTGGAGCCGTGAAACAAGTGACGACAACTGCCTCCATTGCCGGACAACCTCCCGGACGATCGACGGGTATCTATTCCAGAGGATATGCTCCACCAGAGCAGGTGGCAGGAAGTGTGGTCTATCCCGCTACTGACTTATACGCGCTCGCCGTAACCTGCATTACTCTGCTCACAGGAAAACAGCCCCATGATTTATTTGACCCCCTCAGCAATAGCTTTAACTGGCGATCGGAAACTCAGGTGAGCGATCGGCTAGCTGCCATTTTGAATCGGCTTTTGCTGCCTGCCCCGAATCAGCGATTTCAGTCCGCAGAACAGGTGTTAGACGCTTTACATACCTGTCTCTTATACACATCT
>PVWD01000513.1 GCA_003003615.1 filamentous cyanobacterium CCP2
TTCGATTTGGGTTGAAGCTTAATCTCAAAGGGTCTCAATCCTAACTCTGTCTTTTTTCACATTTATGCAACAACGCCTCTCAGTAGTTAAATTTTGTATTACCCCAGTTTAGGCAACTAGCTTAGCTTCGGTTGTGCAATTCTTGCGTTACTGTCAAAATTTTGCGATCGCTTTCCAAAAATGTAGATCACGATGCAGCTTGATCGGTCATCCATTGAACTAGTTGCAACACAACCCCATTTGGATCAGTCACTTGAAAGAATCGTTCGCCCCAGGGTTCTGTTTCAATCGGAGTCGTAATTGTGACTCCCTCAGACTGTAATCGGGTGTATTCACGATCGATGTCATTCACAACAAAAACAACGAGCAAGCCATCCGCCCGATGACCGCGTAGATGGGTTGGCTTAAAGCTTTTCAGCCCAGTTTGTAGAAAGATTAGATTAAATCCTGCATCGGGTCGAGAGAGTGATACAAAGCCCTCGGCTGACATGTCTTCCTTAAAGCCAAAGTGTTGCTTGATAAATGCTGCTGATGCGGTGACATCATCAACGTTGAGCGAGATTGCTGAAGCGGTAATTTCCATAGAGTTTCCTCACCCAATTTTGTTTGTGATTATGACGCAGTTTGCAGGCAGCAGGATTGTAAAAAATTGACCTTAATTGGGCAGAACCACATGGCAGGGATGAAAGCCCCGCTGGGCTAAATACTCAGTGGGCGTGCAGTCGGCGAACGAGCGAAAGTCGTGGATAAAGTGTGCTTGATCGAAATAACCACAGGTGAACGCCAGATCTGCCCAATCGACCTGCTCTTTGCCAGCAACGAGGTAGAGGACTTGCCGCAACCGTCGGACGCGACAAAACAGCTTGGGCGTTAGCCCCACCTGATCGCGAAAAAGCTGATTGAAATGGCGGGCACTGCATCCGATTTGATCGGTCACTGCGCTAACGCTGGGAGTCGGCGTTCGCCTCAACTCTCGCAAGGCGAAATCAACCACAGGATGACGATGCTTCTGTAGAACGGTGGCGCGATCGGGCGACTGCATCATCATCAACAGAAATTGTTCCAAGATCAGAAAGCGGTTTTCTGGGGTTGGTGCTGCAATCAGGCGATCGCGCAGTTCAGCAGCCTGTACCTGCCATAATTCATCCAACCCAACTCGCTGGTTATACAATTCTCCAGCAGGCAGCCCCAGGAATGATGCACTGCCACCCGGTTTGAAATGGACACCCATCACAGATATCTTGCGGTCGATGCGAATAATGTAGCCTTCGGAATGGGTGCCACAAATCATGGTGCCGTTCGTGCTGCCACACTCTGCTCGACTCTGCCGATCGAACAGCGGAATCCTGTCCTCGTGCAGGTTAATCACCAACTCCATTGAGCCGATCGGCAGCAAGCGCGACTGGGATTGTGGCAGATGATCACTTTCCCGAAACCAAAGAAATTCTACGAACTGTGAGAGGGGCGATCGTGGTCGATACGTCGTCTGGTAGATCATAGCGGTTTGCAGGTTGTCACTCCTTCTTGCCAATGTAGAGAAAATGATCGGACATACCTAATCCCTCTGGCGTTTGCCCAATGTTTTCCACCAGATCCATCCAGGCTTCAACCTGTGCGGATGTCAGTGTATGAACGTTGGTTGGAAAAGGGGCAGTAAACGATTCGAGACCGACTATGGCAACCTGGAACTCATCGCCTCAGGTATCGTGCAGTGATGGCAAACTCGATTGGGCTGTGTTCGTGAAGTCGGACTAATTCATAATCAAAAACATTCTGGTTGTAATGTTGGGCAACACTTGTTTGATAGCGATCAAGCATAGATCTTTTCTTCGTTTTTGTCCTTCAGGGTTTCAGCCGATAGTGCAACAGCATGAAGCCATTGTTGTAAATTTTGCTGTAGGTCATGTCCTCTTAGCGAAAAAGTTCATACTGTGACAAAGTGATCAGCCTCTCCATGCTACAACATACTACAAAACTGAGCCGACCATCCCAGAAGTGCCTGTCCCAAATCATGAGCAGAGCTGGGCGCAATCAATGCCGTCACTTGCCCAGGAGTGATAACTCAATCTTTCAATCCGAAGAAACACTAGAAACAGAAGGATTTCTAGGCTACATTGGTTAGCCCACCCGTTAGAGCGTATTTCTAAATAAATGATTAAATCACTTCCTGCTGTTCCCCTAAACGTTGCAACATTAAGCGAATCATT
>PVWD01000514.1 GCA_003003615.1 filamentous cyanobacterium CCP2
GGGTAGGAGAGTGGGGAATGGGGAGTAGAGAGAAATAGCAGTGAGGGATCGATATTTTCTCTTATTCTTGTTTTTAATTGAAGCATCGGGCGAATCGACGATGTTTTGGTAAACTTCTCCTCCTAACTCCTGACTCCTGATTCCTGACTCCTGTATTCCTGTCTCCTAACTCCTAACTCCCCAACGCTAATGCGTCCGAGCGGTAATGAATTCAGCGATCGACTTCAGGGGTTGAGCCGTTTCTCCATAGGGTTCCAATTCAGCCTTTGCTTCGGCAATCAGTTGTTCCGCCTGCCGCTTCGACTCATCAATACCCCAAATGCTTGGGTATGTCGCTTTTTGGGCTTGTAGATCCTTACCTGCGGTTTTGCCAAGCTGTTCTTGGGTCGAAGTAATGTCTAAAACATCATCCACAATTTGAAACGCTAACCCAATATTTTCAGCATAGCGAGTCAGACGGTGAACATCCTTGTCTGAAGCCCCAGCCAAGATCGCCCCAGAAACGACAGAAGCTTCCAACAAAGCCCCCGTTTTGTGACGATGAATAAAGTTCAGGGTTTCCAAAGTGATGTCGGATTTGCCTTCCGATTCCAGATCCACCACTTGCCCACCCACTAGCCCGGCTGCTCCAACGGCTCGTCCTACGCGGGCAACCACCTGCAACAGGCGATCGGCGGGTACGTTCTGCGTTTCCACCGCAATATGCTCAAAGGCATAGGCCAGCAAGCCATCCCCCGCCAAAATGGCAATATCTTCACCGTAAACTTTGTGATTCGTCAGTTTGCCCCGACGGTAATCATCGTTGTCCATCGCGGGCAGGTCGTCGTGAATCAAGGACATCGTATGAATCATTTCCAGAGCGCAGGCCGTTGGCAGGGCCATGTCGATCGTCCCTCCCACCAGTTCGCAGGTTGCCAAGCAAAGGATAGGTCGAAGCCGCTTCCCGCCTGCCATGAGGGAATAGCGCATTGATTCATAGATGGTTTCCGGGTAAATTACCCCGATCGCCTGATTCAGGGCTGCCTCAACGATCGCCTGTCGTTCTGCCAGATAATGCTTCAGATTAAATAGAGGCAGGTCAGGCGGTTGGTTTTCCGTGATGACGATTCCTTGATTCACCGAACGTGTCATTTTTTCTTATCTCCCTACGGAGCTACACTCAAACGCTGACAATAACTCCATACTGTATTGTGCAACAGCATGGTAACAGTCATCGGCCCAATTCCACCGGGAACGGGCGTAATCCACGAAGCAACCTGTTTAACGGCTTCATATTGGACATCTCCCACCAACCGAGCTTTTCCTGTTTCATCTTCAATCCGATTGATCCCCACGTCTACGACGATCGCCCCTGGTTTCACCATTTCTGGTGTGATCAGTTCTGTCCGACCGATCGCCGTCACTAAAATATCGGCAGTACGGGTCATCGCAGCCAAATCAGGAGTGCGGGAATGGGCGATCGTCACAGTGGCATCCGCCGCCAGCAGCATCAACGCCAACGGCTTCCCCACCAAAATACTGCGTCCTACCATTACTGCCTGCTTGCCCCTTAAATTAATATCGTATTCTTGCAACAGGCGCATCGTTCCGGCAGGCGTACAGCTTTGCAGCCCCACTTCCCCCCGCACCAACCGACCCAAATTCATGGGATGTAATCCATCAGCATCCTTGTCTGGATCGATCTGGTTCAACAAAGCTACCGCATCCAAATGATCGGGTAGGGGAAGCTGAACCAAAATTCCGTCTACTTGCTCATCCTGGTTCAAAGCCTGAATCACTTGCTCCAGTTCTGCCTGAGTCGTTTTAGCCGGAAAATGCTGACCAAAGGAGGCAATTCCCACCTTGGCGCAGGCTCGTTCCTTGCCCCGGACATAGGCAGCACTGGCCGGGTTATCCCCCACCATTAGTACCGCTAAACCGGGGGGTCTGCCGACCTTTTCCTGGAGGTTTTTTACCTGTTGGGCAAGATCCGCTTGCATCCGAGTTGCCAGGGCTTTGCCATCTAATACACCAGCCATAGGAGGATCAAACTTGGGTAAGTTAATTAGGTAAATTGAGGGGCGGGTCGCAGGAGCGTCACGGAAAAACCGGACAGGAGAGAAAAATTTGCACTCTATCTAGTGTCTCAGATTGGGAACCCCGTCGGGAAGAGGAAGAGCAGGATTTGAATGGGGAAGGAGTGGGGGAGTGAGGAGTGAGG
>PVWD01000515.1 GCA_003003615.1 filamentous cyanobacterium CCP2
GGGGCAAGCCGAGAGCATGGGGTGCTATCATACACCCTAGCCCGGACTACCCAGCTTAGTCTGTGGTTAGGAGGTTGAGCGTTTTGCTTGCCAGGCCACGCTTGACCTCCGCTAGAGAATTCGTCTCTAGGTCGTCCATCACCTCTGTGGCTGTGTAACCCAAAAGGTGACTGTTGCTGAGCCTATCACCAATGTTTTCGCAAATCAAGTCAAAATCGATACGATCGATCAATTTGTTTGTTTGCAATGAAAAAGCTGAAAAGAAACAGAGTTTCAAACCATTTCACCCATACCAGATGATTTTGCGTCGTGCGATTACGCATCATCGGGAAACACCTTTTCTTGTCATTTCTCAATGGATTGCGATAAACTCAGTCGTTCTAACTTTTCCATCCGTTACCCTAACACCTGAGCTGATGAATCAGAATGGGAACATTAAAAGACTTAAAAAAGATAAACTGAGGTTAGATTGACAGAAAACAACTCAACAGGAACGGAATCCTGAAAACCAGTTTGCTGTAAAAGAAGTTGAAGCAGATTCTAATCGGATTCTACCGCCCCTAATACCTTCAATGTTGCCTTTTGCGCGTCAGTCAACCCCATGACTCCCGCGATGTTCATCCCCTCGTAGGGGCGATCGGCTCTCAGGGTTTTCAAACATTCTCCAGTGCTAGCATCCCAAAGCTTAATGGTTTCATCGGCACTGCTGCTGGCCAGAATGCGATCGGAGTGATCTGCCTTTTCCACTGGACACCACGCCACGGAACCCACCTGGCTTATATGACCTTTCAGAATGTTCAAACATTCTCCTGTATCTGCCTGCCACAGCCGAATGGTTCGGTCTTCAGACCCGCTAGCGAGGATTTGCCCATCCGGACACCACGCCACCGTTCTCACCATATCGCCGTGTCCCTGCAAGATGTTCAGACATTCTCCTGTGCTGGCATTCCATAGCCGAACGGTTTGGTCATCGCAACCGCTAGCAAGGGTTTTGCCATCCGGACTCCAAGCGACAGACTTCACCCAGGCAGTATGTCCCGTCAAGACGTGCAAACAATCCCCTGTTCTGGCATCCCACAGGCGAATGGTTTGATCATCAGACCCACTGGCAACGGTTTTACCATCTGGATGCCAAGCCACAGCCCAGATATGGCTGCTGTGTCCCTGCAAAATTTTTAGACAGTCTCCCGTGCTGGCATCCCACAACCGCACCGTTTTGTCATTTGATGCACTGGCAAGGATTTGTCCGTCGGGACTCCAGGAAACAGCCCAAACCCAGGCATGATGCCCTGCCAGCGTTTTCAGGCATTGCTCCGTATCCGGATCGCAGAGCCGCACCATTGCATCAAAAGAAGCAATAGCAAGAATTTTGCCATTAGGACTCCAGGCTAACCCCCAAAAGCGATGGCATCCTGTCAGGCTTTTCACACACTGCCCCTGCTGAACATCCCACAACCGCACCCGTCGATCGCCACTACTACTGGCAAGGATTCGTCCATCCGGCTTCCAGCCAATTGTAAAGACAGAATTGCTATACCCCTGCAAGGTTTTCACCCCCTGCCCCTGCTGGACATCCCACAACCGCACCGTTTGATCACAACCACTGGCAAGAGTCTGTCCGTCTGGACTCCACGCCATTGCCCAAATTGCGTTTGTGTGTCCCTGCAAAATTTTGAGGCACTGTCCTGTATAGGTGTCCCAAATTCTAATGGTTTGGTCTGCATTCCCGCTGGCGAGCAGTGTGCCATCCTGGTGCCAATCCACGACCAGGACTGAACGCTGCTCTTGTAGCGTTTCGAGACATTGACCGATCGCCACATCCCAGATTTTGATGCTCTGGTCTTCACTGCCGCTTGCTAGCTTTTTTCCGTCTGGACTCCAGGCAACCGCCCAAACGATGTTGCGATGTCCTGATAGGGTTTTCAGGCATTTTCCGGTGTGGAGATCCCAGAGCCGAATAGTGTGATCTTGAGATCCGCTGGCAAGGAGGTTTCCATCCGGACTCCAGGCAACCGCAACCGCCCAATTGCTATGCCCCTGCAAGGTTTTCAGGCACTCTTTGCGGCGCACATCCCACAGCCAGATCTGGTTGCTATCTCCACAACTGGCGAGAATATGGCCATCGGGATGCCAAGCCACCGACTTGGATGGATTACTGCGATCGCCCTGCAAGACTGCCAGACAATTACCCGTCT
>PVWD01000202.1 GCA_003003615.1 filamentous cyanobacterium CCP2
GCCAGGCCGTGGGTGTACCAGGAGGTCACAAAGGTGGTGCCGGTCAGCCAGCCCCCAACCGCCATAAAGGCGCAGGGAAACAAAAGCAGGCCCGACCAGCCGATAAAGACAAAGCGATCGCGCTTGAGCCAGTCGTCGAGGACGTCGAACCATCCTCGCTCGGCTTGCGCGCGTCCCATTGCTATGGTCATACGCGAGTCTCCGTAACTATCTAACAACAAGGTATATACACGGAAAATAATGGCGCCCACTCAAACCCAAGGACACAGGGTTGACTTTTGGTCAACCTGGCCACCCCTAGATTATGAGTAGTGTTTACTATTCTTTACCGTAGTTATCATTATAAGGGGTATTTTTAGGAGAGCTGGGCTGAAAACCCAGATTATCTTTAGGTTGCGGCGATTTTAGTGAGCATTTTTGCTTATGCCAATGGAGTGAATTTCGATGCCTAAAGCTTTGGCCTTTGCTTTAGTATGGCTGAGTTAAGCCTTTAGAAAGCTGCTGAGTTCGCCACCGAAAAGCGCTATGCCCAGCAGAATGGAGCTATAAACATTAAGATGGCGACCCTTTACACTCGTATAGAGAAAGGCGAACTTGGGAAAGCCGTCTGAGTCCTTACACTTTACTGAGTACTATTTGACTATGTTTACGATCGAGTTGACGTTGAAGCACACGGCTATGCCTCTCTCTGTGCAAAAGAAAGAACAGGGCGAGGCAGAAGCGCTCTATAACTCACTGACAGAGGGTTTACGTAACGGTAGCGGACAGCTGGTTGAAGTGACCTGTGACCAGCAACCTCACAAGCGCATCAGCGTTTTAGGTAGCGAGATAGCAGCCGTTCAAATTTTTGAAAAGAGCGGAACAGCAACTGCGTCAGGACGCCCCCCCGGCTTCTTTACACTGAGCAGCGATCAATAACGGGTTGTATAAGGAGCCCATACCTTTACCTGGCAATGTTGTGACGGCCAAAAATTCTAAGGCGATTAGGGTTAGTGACTTGCAGTTTCAATGGCCGTCTGGCCAGAGCGTACTACGGGGCTGTTCACTGACGGTGCAGCCCGGCGAGTTTTGTATGCTGCTAGGCAATAACGGCAGCGGCAAGTCGACCCTACTGAAAATTTTGGGGGGATTGCTGCAACCTCAAGCTGGGGAGTGGTCAATTGAAAAACCAGTGGGGTTTGTGTTTCAAAACCCCGATCATCAGCTGGTAATGCCTACTGTGGGCGCCGATGTAGCGTTTGGCCTAGTTGATGAGCATCTTCCTTTAGCGGAGATTCGCCATCGAGTAGATGATGCCCTGGCGGCGATTAACTTACTGGACCTGAAGCGGCGACCTATCTATGCCCTTAGCGGTGGGCAAAAGCAGCGAGTTGCTTTAGGGCGGGCAATGGCGCGGAATCCGCAGGTATTTTTAATGGATGAGCCGTTGTCCAATTTGGATGCCAAACTGCGAACGGAAACGCGAACCCAAATTGTCAACCTTCAGCGTAAGTTAGGGATTACGACTATTTACGTGACCCACGACCAAACGGAAGCTATGACAATGGGCGATCGGATTGCTGTGATGAATGCAGGGCAAATTCAGCAGGTCGCTCGTCCATTGGAACTGTATAACGCTCCGGCGAATCGCTTTGTGGCAGAGTTTATTGGCTCTCCACCGATGAATTTTATTCCGGTGCAGGTGAAGGCTCCGCTATTAATTCAGCATCCCCAGTTTCGGATTACCCTACCCGAACAGTGGGAATCCAGCCTCAAAGCCTATGATGGGCGATCGATCACCCTTGGCATTCGGCCAGAACACCTGAGTGTGAGCTTGCCTGCCCCCAAAAATTTGCCGGTTCAAGTGGAGCGGGTAGAAGCCTTGGGCAGCGAGACTTATTTAATGGTCAGCTTATCGGAAGCGGCTGATCATCCAGGCATTTCTCCCCCTTTACAAGTCCGCATTGAACCCGATCGCACCGTGACGATCGGCGAAACGCTCTGGCTATCTTTATCCCCCGACAAAGTTCATTTATTTGACACAGAAACGGGGGAAGCGATTATTTCTCGCGCAGAACCTTACTAGGGCAAAATAATGAAGCTGCAATCGATTCCCATATCGTTTGGGCTTAGGATCGTGGATTAAATAACCTGAAAAATTACATTTGTACGAGTTTGGCAATGCCAAACCCCTACCTCCGGAAATCAGGATTTTATTAAATTCGCATTACTTAGGGGTCGATCGTGGATTTGTTGGATATCAAAGGAAGCGGCTGATGTATAGCGAAAGTTCTTACACCCAATTTACGTTTTACTACCTTAACGGACAAAGCGAGTCTTTTAACGTCTTTGAGCAACCAGATGATCCGACGGTGCAAGGCTTGCAGTTGGAAATGCGCCGCTTCCTAGAGAAAGACTGGTGGATTTTGAATTTGCCAGAACAAACGGTAATGATTAATGTGGCAAATGTGGTGAAGGTTGAAATTAAGCCACCAATGAACCAGCTACATGGGGAAGGCATTTTTAACAATGCAGAGCGGGTGACGGCGTTGAATCGGGGGCGGTAGAGACGCGAAATCTCACGTCTGTACGGGAAGGGAAATTTGGAGGTTGCAAGAAGATGAAGGAGGAGAGAAGGATGCCGATCGTGAGTTTAATTCGGGCTACATCTTATGAGCATCAGCATTTACGATCGTCCATTGAGCAACTACTGGAGCCGATGGGGGGAATGGCGGCGTTTGTGAAACCGGGCGATCGGGTGTTGCTGAAGCCCAACTTGCTGACGGGGGCACGGCCGGGAAAGGAATGTACGACTCGCCCAGAAGTGGTGTATTGTGTGGCGCAGTTGGTGTTAGAGGCAGGCGGAGAGCCGTTTTTGGGGGATAGTCCGGCGTTTGGCAGTGCGCGGGGGGTGGCAATTGCCAATGGTTATCAGCCCATGATTGACGAGTTAGGATTGTCCATTATTGACTTCCAGGGGGCACGCTACCAAACGGTAGGTGAGGAGTTTAACCATCTCCTGCTTTCAAAGGAAGCAATGGAAGCGGATGTGGTGATTAATTTGCCCAAGCTCAAGTCTCATATGCAGTTGACTTTGACAATGGGCGTGAAGAATTTGTTTGGCTGTGTTCCTGGGAAAATGAAGGCATGGTGGCACATGGAGGCTGGCAAAGACAGTGCCCGCTTTGGCAATATGCTGGTGGAAACGGCCCGATCGATCGCCCCCAATCTCACAATCATGGACGGCATTATCGGTCATGAAGGAAACGGCCCCAGTGGCGGTGAACCTCGTGATTTGGGCATCCTGGGAGCCTCTGCGAATGTGTTTGCCCTCGATCGGTCCATGGTGGAAGCCCTTAAGGTTGATCCAACCCAAATTCCCACCGTCGCAGCCTCCCAACGGCTCGGACTTTGCCCAAAACTTTCAGAAATCCAATTTCCCCTGTGTCACCCCTCCGAATTGCAGGTGACAGACTGGAAACTACCTTCCCGCATGGCTCCGATCGACTTTGGGATGCCCCGCGTGATTAAGTCCACCTTCAAACACTTGTATATCCGGTTCATCAAAGAGCCGATCTCAGCCTACGGCAAGTCCTAGAAGGTGTAATTGGGCAATTTTCTGGTGGAATAGTTTTTGGCGGGATAGTTTCTGGCGGGATGGGCCTCTTGCCCCTCCTCTCTCTGCCTGAGCAAGTTATCTCCCCCCCGTTATGTAAATTCACACGATCGCACAACAGACTGCCTTAGGAGTCGTTTGTAATCCCGGTTGCTGACAATGTAGGAGCCAAACCGTTCCAGGTGAGGGTTTGTCATTTGGGCATCGAAAAGCAAGAAATCCCGCGATCGAAGATGTTCGACGAGTTTCACCATTGCCACCTTCGAGCCTTCCGGAATTTGATAAAACATTGACTCTCCAATAAAGGCTCCACCAATGGCAATCCCCAAAATGCCGCCTGCGAGGTTTTCTCCCTGCCACGTTTCAAAGCTGTGGGCCCATCCGCTGAGGTGCAACTCCCAGTAAATCTCCTTTAGCTCTGACGAAATCCAAGTTTTATCCCGATCGGCGCACCCATTCACAACGGCTCGAAAATCTCGATCGATCGCCACTGAAAAGCGATCTTGATTGAGAACTCGCTGCAATGATTTGGGATAGCGAAAGCGATCGTCCAGAGGAATCAATGCCCTTTCCTGACTGGCATACCACCCCAAACGATCGCCTTTGTCATCTGCCATCAGGAAATATCCCTGGGCGTAGCCTTTGATGATACTTGGAATGTCATACTGAAGTTGAGTCACATTGAAGCACCAGCGTGGCACGATCGGATTAAGCTAGCTTAGCACCGTCGGCATTCTGCAAACCGAGAGGATCGCCTATGGCTGAACCCATTCAAGCAATTACCCTTTCCCCTGCCAAAGATCCTCAGCAAGAGGGCGAATGGCTCTGTGCTACCCTTCGTCGGTGGTTAGACCAAGAATTTATCCCAGAAGCCGTTAATCAGGATATTGCCAAACGAGCCTCTCAGGTTTTTGTCCGCCATCGCATGGAAGGCGAAAATGATCTGGGTTCTTTGGTGATTGCGATTCTGACTGAAATGCAAGCCTTTGACTTTTCAGAGAGTTTTTACAGTGAGTTTGCTGTTGCCAATGCGGTGAGCGATCTGATCCTAGAAAGCCTGGGAATTGACAATCGCTGTTGTGGGCAGGGCAACACTGAAGGAACTGGAAGCGGGAATTGAAACGCTGATTCTTGGTTAAATGTGGGCGTGGAATCTCTCGTTCATCGGCCCTAACGCGATGGCTATCTGCCTATCCCCAATCCCCGATCGCCACACCTTCAGGTTCTGTATCTTAATTGACAGAAAAGTATCAGGTTATCTTTAGGTTGTCATCAGTTGAAAGAACTTGATTCTGATAAGATTAGCTTGGAAAGTACAGGCGCAAGTAATTTTATGCCTCCAACAATCACGCTAGAGGAGACGAAGTTTCAACAAGAGGTTAACCTTGGGCGAGTGTTACTTGTTGAAGACGAAGAGCTGATTCGAGAGACGATTACCTTCGCTTTAATGGAGGAAGGTTATGAAGTGATTGTGGCTGAAGACGGACGTAAAGGATTAGAACTGGTGGGCAAAAGCCCCAGTAGAGACTTGCTCTCGTCTGATGGACTTCAGTTTGATTTGATCATCTTGGATTTGATGTTGCCCTATGTCAATGGGTTAGACCTGTGCCGTCTGGTGCGCCACGAGGGAAACAGTATTCCGATTCTAATGCTCAGTGCGAAAGGAACAGAAACCGATCGCGTGGTTGGCTTGGAAGTGGGGGCAGATGATTATTTGACCAAGCCCTTTGGTATGCGCGAACTGATTGCTCGCTGCCGGGCCTTGCTGCGCCGTCATCGCCATTCCCAACTGCAAACGCCTGACTCTGCGTTACGGTTTCACGACATTGTGCTATATCCCCAAGAGTGCCGGGTGACAGTCCGCGGCGAAGAAATTAACCTTTCCCCCAAAGAATTCCGAATTTTAGAGTTGTTCATGTCTCATCCTCGTCGGGTTTGGTCACGGGATCAGCTCATTGAGCGGATCTGGGGGCCAGATTTCATGGGAGACAGCAAGACTGTTGATGTTCACATTCGCTGGCTGCGTGAAAAGTTGGAGCTTGATCCGAGCCGCCCAGAATATCTTTTAACCGTTCGAGGATTCGGTTATCGGTTTGGCTAAGTTAGATTGGTTGTGAGATAACGGTGATAGGCTGATTACTTGCTAGAGTGGGTAAACATGCTGGAATCTGGCGTTCTGGAGCTAGCCACTCAAACGCAAGCAACTCAGTGCTAACCCTTCAACCCAACTGCTAACTTCGCTGTGGCAATCCTGGAATTTATTTTAGGGCTATCAACCGGACTAACTGTCCTGTGGTGGCGGCACTCACGCTCCGAGGCGCGGCTCAGGGGGGTGCTGCAAAATTTACAATCGGATGTATTAGGATCATCGTTCTCGCCCTCTAGCCAGCTTACCCTTGCCATTGCCCAACAGCAAAAGGTGCATCAACAGTTGCGGCAAACCATTCACACCTACGATGAGGTGCTGCACAATGCGCCGATCGGCTATCTGCAAGTGGATGATGAAAGCCGTTTAATTTGGTGTAATGCTCAGGCAAAACAGATTTTAGGCATTTGCCAGGATACGTGCCCCAAAAAGCCCCGGCTATTGCTGGAATTGGTTCGCTCCTACGAGCTAGATGACCTAATTGAAAAAACCCGTGATGCAGGGAAGTCTTGCCAGGTAGATTGGACGTTCTACCCTGCAAATTCTGATCCGTCTCATTTGGCTGAACAACAAGCCTATGCCCTGCGAGGCTATGGGTTGCCCCTTCCTGACCATCAAGTTGGAATTTTTTTGGAGAACCGCCAGGAAGCAGTTGCCCTAATGCAACGGTACGATCGCTGGGCCTCCGACATTGCCCATGAGCTAAAAACGCCGTTAACCTCGATTCGTCTGGTAGCAGAAACGCTCCAGTATCGGCTTGACCCCTCCTTAAAGGCCTGGGTCGATCGCCTGATTAACGAAACCATCCGCCTTAGCACCCTCGTCCAAGACCTGCTCGATCTCAGTCGGCTTCAACGGGATTCACTCCACAGCCTCCGATTGAAACGCACCGACCTTGTAGAGCTAATTTATGCCGTTTGGGACAGCCTGGAACCGCTCGCTCAGAAAAACCAAGTTCAGTTTGATTATGAGGGGCCAGAGCATTTGGTGGTGAAGGTAGACGAAGCCCGCATCCATAGGCTATTGATTAATTTAATAGAAAACAGCATCAAATACAGCCCATCTCAGCAGGTGATTCAGGTACAGCTTAGAGTGGAAACAGTAACCAACCCGGAAGACTACACTAAAGAAGAGCAAGTTTGTTTAGATGTGATTGACTGTGGAGCGGGGTTTGCCGAAAAGGATTTACCGTATGTGTTCGATCGGTTTTATCGGGCAGATCCTTCCCGCGCCCGTAAAGCACTCCATACTGACCCTTCCAGTGCATCTCCATCAGGAAGTTCAACGGCTCAACTGGTTCAACCCTCCAACGATGGCAGTCCGTCCGTTTTCTTGCAGGGAGGTAGCGGCCTAGGTCTGGCGATCGTCCGTCAAATTGTGGAAGCTCATCAGGGGTCAGTCAATGCTAGCAATCATCCTGAAACTGGAGGAGCATGGCTGCAAGTGCGTTTACCATTCCAGTCTTAAAATTCTCTTTCAAACTAAAATTCCTGTGAATCTGCTCAAAGGACTCCTGTTCGGCAACTGATTCCTGTAATATTTGTACATAAAGTGATTGCATGAGCCAGAGTTGCTGTAGCCCCCTCAATTCTATGCTCCTCTCTATCAATCCCTCTCGGATGTAGATTGCTTTCACCGATTTAGGTCTTGCCCTGTCCTAGTTCATCTGCCCCTCTGCCTATTTCATCTGACTTATCCCCCCCTGTACTTATGGCTGAACGGTTACAGAAAATTCTGTCTCAATGGGGAATTGCTTCTCGTCGTCAGGCGGAGCAAATGATTTTGGATGGGCGCGTTCGGGTGAATGGAGCCGTGATTCAGCTTGGGCAACAGGCAAACCCAGAGCAAGACCAAATTGAGGTGGATGGGAAGCTCGTTCAGCCGTCCGATCGTCCTCAATCGGTTTACTTGCTACTCCATAAGCCTTTAGGTGTTGTGTCTACCTGTGATGATCCTCAAGGTCGTCCGACGGTGTTGGATCTGCTGTCGCCTTCCCTACGGCACCATCGCGGCATCCATCCAGTCGGTCGATTAGATGCTTACTCAACCGGAGCATTACTGCTCACCAATGACGGCTCTTTGACGTTTTGCCTGACTCACCCTCGCCATTCAGTACCGAAAACCTATCACGTTTGGGTGCAAGGACATCCGACGGGCAATACCCTCAGTCAATGGCGGCAGGGACTTACCCTGGATGGTCAACAAACCCGATCGGCCGAGGTCGAAGTTTTAGACTGTAACCACGTTGATCGAACGTTGCTGAAAATCGTGCTGCGGGAAGGCAAAAACCGCCAAATCCGTCGGGTAGCAGAACTGCTGGGGCACCCAGTGGTGAAACTGCATCGGGTGGCGATCGGCTCCATTCATCTGGGGGAGCTTCCGAGTGGTAAATACCGTTCCTTGGGGAAAACTGAAGTTGAGTGTTTGAAAACTGAAGCAGAAGTAGGCGAAGCTCCTTCGTCTTGTCTGCGAAGACCCTATCCAAAAACGCTAGAAAAATGCTAGAACCTCGATCGAGTTGGATAGGCACGAATTTGGTGAGAGAGTGACAACAAAGGTTAGACGGTATGACTCAGCAAAGGCTACATATGACTAAGGATGCTTCCCGCCTATATCAAGAGCAGTTTGAACGTCTCTGCGAAATTGGTGCCTATTTGCGGCAAGTCCGGGAAGACTATGGGTTGTCTTTGGACGAAGTGGCTGCCAGAACCATGATTCAAGCGCGGCTGCTGCGGGCGATCGAGGAAGGTAATTTGGAAAAGCTGCCAGAACCCGTTTACATCCAGGGGTTCATTAAGCTCTATGCCGATGCACTGGAGTTAAATGGCAACGAGTTTGCTGATGCTTTCCCCACCGAAAAGCAAATGCGGGTAGCACAAGCACCGTCTTGGAAAGATTCCCCGGCAGCCCAGCTTCGTCCCCTTCACCTGTATCTTGCTTACATTGCTCTAATTATGGCATCGGTGAGCCTGTTGTCCCATTTGGTCAGCCGATCGACCCCTGAACCCGCCATCACGTCTCTGAATCGCCCTTTAACCACCAGCGGTGTTGCCTCCCCCGATTCCACCGCAACGCCGATCCCTTCTCCTTCCCCCAGCCCAGCCAGTAACCGTCCACCAAACGATCCCAGCAGACCTGTACGGGTGGATGTGACTTTGACGGCCCAGTCTTGGATGCGAGTGGTGATTGATGGGGAAACTGAGTTTGAAGGGGTGTTGCCGGAAGGAACAGAGGAAACCTGGATGGGAACCAGCCAAATTATTGTGCGGGCTGGCAATGCGGGCGGTGTGATGGTGTCCTACAACCAGGGACAATCAGAGCGGATGGGTGCTCCTGGAGCCGTTGAGGAAAGGGCATATACGCTGAGCCAGGAGGCGGCTAGATTGCCGAATGCGCCGACCTTACAACCCTAAACTGAACGGTCAAAAAGGGGCGAACTCTTTCTCCACTGGGGGTTCGGAAAATGACTCGGAAAAGGGTTCGGACTTTCCCTCCTGCTGATACCCTGAACATCCTCTACAGTTTTAAGTGGAAGGTTATGGCAGATTCAGTAAAGCAATGGCACGCGGCGACCAAATTTATGTGATGCGCCCCCTCATGGGGATGGATGGAGTGTACGAGCATCACGGCATCGACTGTGGGGATGGCACGGTGATTCACTACTCCAAACGAGGGGATGAACCGACGATCGCCCGCACCTCCTATGACGTGTTCTCCTGGAATAGACCCGTCTTTACCAAGCAATACGTCACCTCCTACGTACCGGATGTGGTAGTTGCAAGGGCAGAAAGCCGACTGGGAGAACGGCAATACAACCTGATGAACAATAACTGTGAGCATTTTGCCACCTGGTGTAAGGTTGGGCGCAATGAAAGCAAGCAGCTAACCGACTACGGGTTGGATGTCAGTCGGCTTGACCCGTTTGCCTCCCGCCAGTGGATTCGGGAAGCGGAGGAGGGCGATCCAGTGAAAGCAATGGCCCTCTACCAACAGGCAATGGGCAACCTGACCGTAACCCAAAACCAGCTTCAGGCGCAGTACAACCGAGCGCAAGACCAGGTGTTGACGTGGCATCGAACGGCAGATTTAGCTTTGAAGCGGGGAAGAGAAGATCTGGCGAGGGCAGCCCTGGAACGCAAGGTGAAATTTAAACGAGAAGCAGAGAAAATTCAGAATCAGTTAGCGCAACTGATTGAAACGCAGGAAACGCTCAAACGGAATACATCTACGCTCAAGCAGCAGATCAGATAAGCTCAATCGTGCAGATTTTAGTCAGTTTATGGAGATTGAAA
Source organism: filamentous cyanobacterium CCP2 (assembly GCA_003003615.1). GTDB lineage: Bacteria > Cyanobacteriota > Cyanobacteriia > Elainellales > Elainellaceae > Egbenema. The sequence goes on from PVWD01000202.1 coordinate 10,034, forward strand.
ATTAAAGTTAGCCATTGCGATCGGGCATCGTCCCCCCGGCAGGCAAGATGCCTGCGCTACAAATTATCCGATTAAAACTCAACTTCCACGGGTTCAAGGCGTAAGAGATTTTACTGCCATTACAGCAAGCACACCCTGAGGTAAATTTAGCCTGAGGTGAATTAATCATTGAGCAGTAGGCGGGGCGGCGTGAACCAAAATAATTCGCTGCGTCCTACGGGTGTTCCCTGAGCGGGTAAATAGATGCCGATTATCCCAGCCTTTTTGACAACCAAATTGTGCCGGGGTTCACCCCAGATGAGCCGTTCTGCCCACTCGCCCAAATCAGGTTCATGACCCACGATCGCCAATGAATTTCCGCCCCCCGATCGCCACTGTTCCAGCCAGTTGAGCCATGCCTCAAAAGCCCCACCTGGAGCTAAATACGCTGACTCTTCTACTTGCTTTACTAAGCCAACGGTTTGCAAAATTTCTGCGGTCTGGCGTGCCCGCACTAGAGGACTTGTCAGAATCAGGTCAAACTGAAGGTTAAGTTCATGCAGCCGCTTGGCGACTCGTTTGGTTTTGCGAAGTCCGGCATCGGTGAGCGGTCGTTCATCGTCGTGCGCGTAGGTTCCTCGCTCGGCCGCCAGTCCATGACGAATTAGGTAAAGTTCCATTGGGCAATTTTAGAGTTGGAATGTTGGATTTGGGGTTTTAAATCTTAGAGTGATGATGACGATATTGTGTATCTCTTTGGGTTGAATTTAGGGTTGGTATGGCAATAATGATGCGATGGCTGGTGGTATTGGTTGGTGTGATTGGTTTGCTGCTGGGAGGGTGTGCTGCTTTGCCGATCGGCGTGATGAGCGATACGGGCGTGTATCAGGAGCGATCGATTCACCATCCTGATGGCATTGGCAAGTTTTATATGGGACGGGAAATTGCTCAGGTGATGGGGCATCAAGGGGCGGCATGGTTGGAGCGATCGAGCCGAGAACTGGAAGAGCGACCAAATCTATTGCTCACTGCTTTATCTCTACAACCAACTGATGTGGTAGCCGACATTGGGGCAGGAACCGGATATTTTAGCTTTCGTCTCAGTCCTTTAGTGCCGCAGGGCAAGGTGTTTGCGGTCGATATTCAGCCGGAAATGTTAGACATTATTCGGTTTTTGCAGCAGGAAAACCAGATTGAAAACGTTGAACCGATTCTTGGCACAGAAGCTGATCCTCATCTACCACCTAACAGCACCGATTTAGCGTTGATGGTGGATGCCTATCATGAGTTTGCCTACCCCAAGGAAATGATGGAGGGAATTGTGCAAGCACTTAAACCCAGAGGACGAGTGGTACTTGCAGAATATCGGGGGGAAAATCCGCTGATTCCCATTAAGGGTTTGCATAAAATGACTCAACGGCAAGTTAAGCGAGAACTGCATGCTGTGGGTTTGGAATGGGAGGAAACCAAGAACGTTTTACCGCAGCAACATTTGATGATTTTTAGAAAACCCGCATAAATGAACCTGCCCCCCAGCCAACCCTGACCTAACAAACTGGACAGCTTGGATAGTCGATCGTCTATGCCAATGGATGATTGAGCTATCAGGGCGAAGTACCAGTTCATCCGTGCTTTACGCGAGTTTGCAAAAGCTTTATCAAAAATCAAAAAGTAAGAAACAGGGGAAAAGTGGGGCAAAGAAAAGTTGCTATCAAATATTTTCAGAATTTTGAGCGAAATAAAGTCACAAAAGTAGGAAAAATAGAAGAAGTGAATCAACATTATTTCTCTAAATAATTGGAAAGGTAAGGTAATTTTTAAGGGGCATTTTTAAGATTAGAATTAGCTGAAAGAAATACGGAAAAGCCCTTCACAAAATTGATTTAAGGCGTTAAATTGGTACGTAACCTTTCTACCAAGGATCAGCGGAAAAACCGTAGAAAGTGGGGCAATTTATGATGCTTTATAAGGGCATATCTGAAAGGGTATGACCTTTTTTCATGGCAATGAATCGTTAGATAAGGCAGCTTGAAGTTACTGAGTTCAATGAACAAATAGGTTTGAAAATATTGAAAGGGAGATGGTACGGCAA
>PVWD01000516.1 GCA_003003615.1 filamentous cyanobacterium CCP2
AGATGTGTATAAGAGACAGGTATTCCTTTGGGATGCTTTTGATGCTTGATATGCAGCCTTCAGAGTAAGCCATGTTGAATTCATGGATTGTCATCGGTGGAATTGCCTTCCTGGTTGCCTTGGGTAGCTTCCTCATTCGCCCACGAGATATTCCTTGGGCAGCTCGGCTCGATCGCCCCAGATGGCTATTTTTTGAGCCTGCGATTCCCCTCATCTGGACAGTCATTTTTGCCTGTGGAGCTTGGTCAGCGGTTTTAGTTTGGCAGGCTGAGCCAGGAAGCTTGAGAACCTGGGCATTGATGGGATTGTATTTATTGGTTGAAGTGGTTACGGTTGCCTATATCCCAGCTACGTTGAGACTGCGTAGCCTCAGTGTAGGGACTGTTTTGGGTGCATTAGGAATGTTGCTCGGAATTCTTCTGGCATTCCTGGTCTGGAGAATCTCTCAGCCTGCCGCTTTGCTGCTCTTACCCTATCTTCTCTGGAGTCCGATCGGCACTTACACAACCAGACGCATGATTGATCTGAACCCTGGAGAAAGTTAGCGACAAGAATGATTGCCCACAAGAATCCTTGCTAATCAGAATGATTGCAAAACTGTATTGCTGATTTCCCCATTGCTAATTTCCCTGCGATAGCGGGCTTTGCAGGGGTTTCCCCAGCACACTTGTTGCTCAGGCATTGATTTAAACACGCTGCTCCGTGCCCCAATTACGCTATTCGCTCCAATTTTTACACCAGGAGCAATAAAGCAATCGGCTGCAATCCAGGTTCCACTGCCAATGTGAATTGGAGCCGTTTCTAGCCGAAATGCTATGTCGTGAATATTGTGGCTTCCTGTGCAGAGATAGCTTTTCTGAGAAATCACGCAGTGCGCCCCAATTTGAATTTGATCCAGACTATACAGCACCACATCATCGCCAATCCAGCTATACTCCCCGATCGCCACTTTCCAGGGATAGGTAAACCGAGCCGTTGGTCGAATCATCACACCCTGACCAATTTTGGCTCCAAATAGCTTTAACACAGCAATTCGAGGCGCATGAAAACTATGCGGTGTGATGGGAAAAACGATCGCCTGCACGAACCACCACAGCAAAATAAACCAACCTGGACGGCCGCGATCGAAATGGGATTGGTCGTAGTGACGGAGATTAATCAGGGCTGAGGACTGAGGGTTGAGGACTGGGGGTTGCGGATTGTCGTTGTGGAAATGGTTTTGGCTGAGGGGAGGTGGAGGAAACTGCATAAGTCTAAATAGGAAAAGATTAGGTCTGCTGTTGCGTTTGGCGATCGACCGCTCTTCGTCCTAACTCACCGATCGCACGGCTGCGCTTGGAGTTGGGGTTTTGTTTAACTGTCCGTCGAATTGTTGGATTTCATAAAGCTTCACGCCAATCTGATATTCATACTGGCTGAGGAGCCGCGCATAAATGTAGCCTGCTTTGCCGTCCAGAAACCCTAAGCGAATGAAATAAGACAAAATAAAGCGCAGGAAGGGCTTGAAGGGTAGGCGCACCCAAATTTTTTTGAGGAAACGCTTGCGCTGCACAGAGTCTCCAAACAAATTCGCGCCGATCGTCCCACCTTCGCCCATACCTGTCAGCAAGTTGTAATAGACTCTGGCTTCCCAGTTGGAATAGCGGTTGTGTCGTTCTAACCAGTGGAAGATATCGCGGAAATCAATGTGCAGCATATCTTCTTTGAGGTAGCCGACTTTTCCTTCCAGGACAACGTGTTCATGCACTTCGTTGTCGCCCGTATTGCGGATTGCTTCAGTATTCAGATTTTCATACCGGCCTTTTGGGTGGCGAAATAAGCGCAAATTCCAGTCAGGATATTTGCCTCCATGCCGAATCCACTGTCCTAAAAAGAAAACTCGTCGATTTAGGTAATAGCCGTTGTATTCAGGGTTTTGAATTGCGTCTGCAATTTCGTCCCACAGTTCTGGAGTAATCCGTTCATCGCAGTCAACAATCAGCACCCACTCATTGCGAAAGGGCAAATTTTCTAGTGACCAGTTTTTCTTTTTGGGCCAGCGTCCATTGAACTGAAACTGCACAACCGTTGCGCCATACTGTTCAGCAATTTCAACCGATCGATCAGTGCTTTGAGAGTCTACAACAA
>PVWD01000203.1 GCA_003003615.1 filamentous cyanobacterium CCP2
CCCCATTCCCTACTCCCCACTCCCCACAATTCCTCACCGTCGCCCCGTCGTAGATAACCCCTCCACAATCACAGAAGGCGTATAGCATGAGCCGTTCCAGTCTGCATCATCACCAATTTCCACTAAGTTCTTCAATGCTGTATAAACGCTGCCCGCTACCATTGTGTCTTTGACGCGACCCACCACTTCACCCCGCTCCACCCGATAACCCAAATCAACGTTGACCGAGAACTCACCTGAAATGCCCGCCGCACCGCCCAGCATTTGATCTACGATGATGCCGCTATCCATTGAGGCAATGAGTTCAGCCAATGACTTAAAGCCCGGTTGCACAACGAGGTTAAATAGCCCAGGAGTGGGGTAGCTGCCTAAACTGGGACGAAATCCATTCCCTGTTGTCCCGCTTCCCAGGGCCCGCCCGATCGTTCGATCGGTGTAAAACAGTTGCAATACGCCATCTTTAATGAAGGTAATGGGCTGGGTGGGAGTGCCTTCATCGTCAAAGGGGCAGCTATAGGGGCCCATCTCTGGCTGTTGGGAAATCGTTAGCTGGGAGGAAACCACAGGTTCGCCCAGTCGATCGCTCCAGGGAGAAGCCTTTTCCACCACATGTTTTCCATTCATCGCAGCCTGGATCGTATCCCAGAGCATATCCGCTGCCTTAGCCGTAAACAGGACGGGAGCGCGTCCGGTGGGTGGTGCAATATTCGACTGTGACCATTCCAATCGCTGCATAATTTGTTGGGCCAGGGCGATCGGGTCAAGGCTGCCGCGATGGGTTTGGCCGTCAGACACGCTGAGGAAGTCATCTCCGCGTACCCATTCTGCGGATAGATAACAGCTTAAGGTGGTGTCGGTGTAGCCACAGTCCAAGCCTTCCGAATTAATCAACCGAGTGGTTTCTGCATCACACTCCCACTCTGCGGTACAAAGAATTTCAGGATAGGCATCTCGGATCAGGGCGATCGCTTCCCGTCCCCAAGATACTAATCGCTCCACGGATACATCCTGCCCCAGATCAGGGTACCGGTTTTGCGAACCTGGGGCTAGCTCGATCGCTTCAGGTTCATTGAGTTGGCTTAGGGCAAGGGCGCGATCGACCAACGCCTGATTGTCAACCGGGCCGTAGGCAACAGCTAACCCCGGACAGCCCCTTCGCCACAGCCGCAAAGCAATTCCTTCAGATTGGGAGCTTTCCAACTGCTTCAGACGATTGGCCTCAAAAAAGACCGGGCGGGAAAGCGACTGCGACTGAAACACCTCTGCTGCGTCTGCTCCCGATCGCATAGCCAATTCCAGCAGATCCTCGGCTAAGGCTGCTTGTTGTGAGTTGCGAAAATCCATAGGGTTCGTGAGTCATGCCGGAGGGAAAGTGGGACAGCGATCAGCAAGCTGAATAACGTAAATACTTGACAAAAGAAACAGGGAGCCACAGGACATGTATCAGTAGACAGGCTAAATCCGTAAAACTGCATTTAGCAGCCTTACTGCTCATACGTTGGGATCATTTCAGATGGATCATTTAGATCATCTAAACCAATCAACAGCTCTTGAAGGACTAACGGCTGATCGCTAAAAGCTAAATATTATCTTCCGGGATTACGGTACTTTACGCCAGATTTAATTCCTGCAATAGCCAGAATCCAGCGAAAGACTCCGCCTTTGGATCAGATTGAATCGCCAAAAAATGTACTCCATTTGCTTTTTCCTTTGCTGTTTCAAAGTTTTTTGCTTCAGCCTGCAAGGTGGGCTTTGGCAGGTTCGCCAGACTCCAGGCATCATCAGCCCCTGTTTCCAGCACCAAACGCGGCGGCACATCCATAAACTTCAAAAAAGCCAGTTCAATCCCCGACATCCAGGCAGCCATTGGCAAAGCGCGGGATGTAAAAATCACTAACCCCGGAATTGGTGCATCTGGAGCTAACCCTGCTAACGCCAATGGAAACGCTTCACCAAAAGCAATATCCCATTCTGGCATTTCCTCTAGTGCTGCCCCCTCCAGGGTGACAAACATCCACTTCTCGCCCATTAGCGCGTCTGGAAGGGGTTGGGGGGTGGCTGAAGGCAAATTTACCGATGGATTTTTGCTGTCTTGGTAGGTCGGCATGGTGGGATAAACGTCTTGCATCCGTTGCCGAATCCATTGGTCAAGGGCTAAGGTGCGACGGCTCGCATAAACCGGAATGTCTGCATCTTGGCACGCCTTCGTGATCATATTGGTCATTTGGCGGCGAAAGAAGCGAATTTTATCAGGAGGCTTGGGAGCTTGGGCGATCGCATTGTTCAAAGCATCTCGTAGCCGCACAGAATTGACCTCTGCCCCAGAGCAAAACTCTGAATAGCGAAACAGGCTATCCACCGGAGTTCGCACATCCATCGGGCTTTCACACACCAACACTTCCCAGAGCTTCTTATTGTTTTCATCCAGGACGGGGCGCGAATAAAAATCTAACTCCCAAATCGTAGTCATAATCAATATTGCGGTTTCGACCTCAGCACTTGATTCTCTGCTTTTGATCATACGTGGGAAGGGGACAGCCTGCCGGAATCAGAAAATTAAGGTAGGCAGATGCAGCAAAAGGGGTGGGGGGAGAGGACAAATGCCGAAAAGGGGCAGGAGCGAGTAAGCTATCTGAAGGATGCGTCATATCTTAAGCTTCATTTCAAGCCAGATCCTTACCATACTCGGCTACAGATAGCCACACATTTAAGAACTCAGCCGCATTGATTGAGCATCGCCCACCTAGGATCACCCCATAATCTCCAAAATTGCTTCCCTGCTTCTCCTCCTGTGCCCTTTGCAATCCCTCATGAGCTTTAATCTTCTGCTGATCCAACTGGTTCTGTTTTCCTGTATGTTTTCCCTGTTAAGACGACCCCGTTTACCCCAAGGGTGGGTCATGGTTTCGAGCGGTATCTTAGCGGTGTTGGCCGTCTCGTTTCTGCTGGTGCCAGATTTGGCTGGGTGGATTAGTGGTGGAGCATGGGGAGTGCTGGTATTGACTCCTTTGTTGGGGTTTACTCAGGTGAATCGGCTGTTTTATCAGGAAAGATATCGCCCTGCCCGACGGCTTGCGCTTTGCTTGCGGTGGTTGCACCCGGCCGATGGCTGGTGGGAATACCCTGAAATTCTGTATGGTTTGGAGTTAGGGCAGCAAGGCAGAATGGACGAAGCGGCAACAATTCTCAATCACTACGGCACCTCTTCTAAACCTACCGGACGGATCGCCACAGCACTGCTTTACCGTTTGGGGGCACGCTGGGATGAATTGTTGAACTGGACGCGGCAGAACTGGGCAGAGGAATTGGTGGTTCAAGATCCGGTGATGGGGCTGTATTATCTGCGATCGCTCGGTGAAATTGGAGATTTGAATGGGCTAATCCAGGGGTTAGAAAAATTTGAGCATCGGCTGGAAAAAAGCAATGATGGCATTAGCCTCAATTTGGCGCGGATGATTGCCTTTGCCTTTGCCGGACAGCCTGATCAGGTGAGGCAACTTTTTCACACTAGCTCTCTCAAAATCTATTCCCGCGAGATCCGGCATTTTTGGCTTGCAACCGCCGAACTAGCCGCAGGACATGAATCCGCCCGTGAGCAACTGCAAGTTTTACAGCACCACAGCGATCCGGCAACGCAAAACGCGATTCGCTGGCGGCTTTCTCACCCCCTCCCCAATCCGCACCGAGAACTCACCCCCCTTTCACGCCAAATCCTGACACAGCTTGAAACTACGATTCAGCAAGAAACGCGCTACGGTGGGCAAATGACGCTGACAAGCCAGAAGCCCTATGCCACTTACGCGCTTATTGCCATCAACCTAATTGTTTTTGGGTTTGAAATGGCCTTGGGCGGCAGTGAGAATCAGGAGACGCTATACCGGATGGGGGCGTTGGTGCCGGAAGACGTGTTGGCGGGAGACTGGTGGCGGTTAATCACGGCCACATTTCTGCATTATGGCTTTGTGCATTTGCTGGCCAATATGCTGGGGCTTTACATTTTGGGCGGATTCGTTGAACGAATTTTGGGAGTGCCGAAGTTTTTACTGTGCTATTTCTTTAGCGGCATTGGTTCAATGGTGGGCATCACGATTCTGGGAATTTTGGCAAATGTGCCAGATTTGCTTGGTGTCGGGGCTTCAGGGGCCATTATGGGAATTTTGGGGGTGATGGCGGCCATTTTGCTGAAGGGGTGGCGACGCGAAAAGGCGAAAATTGCGGCAAAACGATTACGCTTGGTGCTGTTGATTGTTGTATTGCAGGTGGTTTCCGATATTTTTACGCCGCAGGTCAGCTTGGTGGGCCATACAACGGGATTAGTTTTAGGATTTTTGTCTGGTGTTGTCTTGTTTCAGGTCAACCCTTTGGAGCAGGTAAAGTCCAATAGAGTCTCGTAAAACGGCGGCTTGTAACGGTCATCTTTCTTTCCTTGTTTCCATGCTCTGTGGGGGAAATGGAAGTTTCAACTTCAATTTGGTCATTTGAGCGATCGTTCCCCTGGCAGGCAAGATGCCTGCGCTACGGATTACCCGATTCAATTTTTAAGTCAGGTGGTGTATGGATCGCTAAGGACTGTGGATTAGATAACCTGCGCGATGTTTTGGTGGGTTGACTGGCGGGCAAAATGCCCCCCCACAAGAATTTCAGTTTATTTAATTTCTATTCCTAAGATGTGCAAGTTTCAAATTGAATCCCCAAAGCCTAAAGCTGCTGCTTGGCAAGCTGTCCCAAAATGGCTAATGCCTGCTCAATTTTGCTTGACCAGGGATACCCGCAGTTGATCCGAATACAGTGGCGATATTGCGTGGTCATGGAAAAGAGATGTCCTGGCACAATGCTGATATTGTGCTGGATTGCCTGCTGGTAAAGCTTGAGGGCATCAACTGATTTGGGCAGTTCTACCCATAAAATCATGCCGCCTGTTGGACGGGTGACTTTTGTGCCTTCTGGGAAGAATTCACCGATCGCATGAAACATTTGCTGCACCTGAATGGCTAAGGCTTTGCGGAGTCGGCGTAAATGGCGATCGTAGCTGCCACTTTGTAAAAATTCGGCAATGGCGACCTGCGGAAGGGTACAGTTGGCGATCGTGCTGAGGTGCTTCATGTATTCCACCTGAGTCCGGAAGCGTCCGGGAGCCGTCCAGCCGACCCGGTAGCCGGGAGCTAAATCCTTAGAGAAGGAAGAACAGAGCATGACAAATCCTTCTGTATCAAAGGCTTTAGCCGGTTTAGGGCGATGCTCACCAAAATACAATTCGCCTAAGGCATCATCTTCAATCAGCGGGATTTGAAACTGGGTGAGCATTTCCACGAGCTGCCGTTTATTCTCGTCGGGCATACAGCTTCCCAGGGGATTGCTGAAGGTGGGGATAATCAGCACTGCCTTAATGTCATGGGTTTGAATGGCGGCTTCCAGTGCTTCCAGGCTAATGCCGTCTCGCGGATGGGTCGGAATTTCTAACACCTTCATGCCCAAACTTTCAAACGATTGTAAGAAAGCATAGGAAACTGGCGATTCTACGGCGATCGTGTCTCCGGGTTTTGCCACAGCCCGCAGGCATAGGTTAATCGACTCCATGCAGCCCCAGGTGGTCACAATGTCATCGGCATTCAAGCTACCGCCCCAATTGAGCGATCGTTTGGCAATGCGGCGACGCAAGAACTCATTTCCCGGCGGAAAATCGTAGCTGTTGGTGTTAATGTCGGCATGACGCGCCACTTTCGATAAAACCTGGTTCAAGCGATGGGTGGGCAGCAGAGTCGGGCTGGTTTCCGAAATGCCCAACGGCACAACACCCGGACGACGGGCAGTTGCCAACACTTCCAATAGCAATGTGCCAATGCCCACATCCATCACGACCAATTCTGGCGATGAAATGGAGGGTTCGGGTGGCAAGGTCAAAGCATTCGATCGCACATAATACCCAGACTGGGGGCGAGCCTCTACAAGTCCTTCACTTTCCAGCAGCCGATAGGCCTCCAGGACAGTAGACATACTCACTCCCAAATCAGAGCGAAGCTGGCGCACAGACGGAATCCGATCGCCTGATCGCAATGTTCCCCGGTGAATGAGGTCTGCAATCCGTTCAGCGACCTGTTCGTAGAGTAGGGTTGGTTTGAGGGAGGTGCTGTTATTCATAGCCTTATGGTGGCAGACATCCCTCTGCGAGGACAGAGGCAATTCAACCCTAAAATGAGCAGAACAGTTCGTGCTACAAAAACTAATTTGTGAAACTGTTCCGCTATAAGTTGGCTAAATTGCATCTGTTCGAGGGGGGCAGATTCGTTGGTAATAGGTAATAGGTGATAGGTAATCGGTGATGGGTAATGAGTAATTGGTGATGGGTGTGGATTGGTGGTTTTGGATCATGACCGATTCAGCACCGATTCAGCCTGATCTGTATCTGTTTCCGCCACCTGAGATTGTCCTAACCTTTCTATCCACTCCTCGCTATCAATGCTTGACGCTCCACTACTCAGCTATCTCCATGCAAGATTTTAAACACCGAGACATCCCTGTTCCGATTCAGATTCATCGCGGCTATGTTCCAGGGGCGATCGGCCGTCTGCTGGATCTCCACGGTCGTTATTACAGCGATCGATTTGGTTGGGGGGTACAGTTTGAAGTCGAAATTGCTGCGGAACTGGCGGCATTTTTCAAGCACTTTAATCCAGACCATGATGGCTTCTGGGTTGCCATGATGGATAAGCAAATGGTTGGTGGTATTGCAATTGATGGCAGCAATGCCCAGAAAGCCCGTCTCCGCTGGTTTATTGTTGACCCAAACTACCACGGGCAAGGGTTAGGACGTTCACTGATGCAGGTGGCGATCGACTTTTGCCAGTCAGTAGGATTTGATGAAATCTATCTATGGACGGCTGCCGGACTTCCTGCGGCACACCATTTATATCGGCAGTTTGGCTTTTCACTGGTTGAAACAGTGATTGACGATCGGTGGGGTGGGCAAAACAATCACCAAAAATTTATCTGTGCGCTTTCCCCCGTTCAGGGTTGATGAATCCCTCACTGAATAGCAGCCTGAATGTATGCAGATTAAGCATACTTGCTGGGCATCTTGCCTCAAACTTCTTGTGAGATGAGCATCTTACCTCAAACTTCTTGGGGGATGCCTATCTTGCCCGTCCTCTCTTAAAGCCACTTTCAAAACGATTAAATGACCCACCTGAGCGGGGTTTGCCCTAGCAGTATTTGGTTACGTCTTCCTGACATTCGTCTGCAAGGTACGTTAGGGCACGGAATCGTAAACCCACAAGCTGGTCATAAAGCGGGTTGAGTTTGCACATGGGGGGAATGTGTACAACCTTTTGCCCAAACAGCTTCACATCTCGTTCAAAGGGGCATTGCGGCGGAATCAGTTTGCACAGAAACCGGGCAACTCGTGGGTCTTGAACGTCTAAATGATCTAGCCATTCCCGCAGGGGCTTGAGCGGTTCAATGGCTTGCCCCACCTCAACGGCGGTTGCCCCGTTCTCTTCAGGGCGATAGTTCAGGGTTAGACGAAGCGACTCTAAAATCTTAGGTGGTAACTCTAATGCCACACAATAGCTGTGCAGTACATCGTCTTCGGAACTAGAATACACGCCATCTGCAATGGCAACCATGACTGCTGTTCGCATAAAGTTTTCAGCAAGTTGTTTATCCTTGCCCAAGGTTGCCGCCAAGTCTTTCGGATTAATTTTGTCAATTTCACCGAGATCTGTTTTGGGAGCGAGTTCGCTTTGGGTCAAATCGGCAATGAGTTCTTGTTCTTCTTCATCAAACTGTCCGTCTGCCCAAGCGACGGTTAATAAGCCCCGCAACCAAACAGCGATTTGTTCATCTGTGTAGGAATACTGAGCAGTGTTCACCATAAGAGCAACACCTACTATGATTTAGGTACTATCTGCAATCTTTAGTTACAATTCCAGTCTAACGCGATTGGCAGCTTGCCCTCAAATCCATTGCAACTCACTACAAACTACGGAGTAAACTACGGAGAGACAAGGTATCCAGGAGTAAAGTAGTGACCCCGCAAGAATTTTTTTTGTTGTTTATGGCGATCGCGGCCAGCGTGGGTGGACAGTTTTTTCTCAAGTCGGGGGCACTCAAGCTAGCAAAGGCTGGGGCGGAGTCAGTGATGACTCATGTTCTCAGCATTATTACGATTCCAGATTTGATTGTGGGGCTGATTTGTTACGCCATTGGGGCGATCGCCTACATTCTTGTCTTGAGAAGCGTCAGTCTCAGTATTGTGGGCCCATCGATCGCTGCAAGCTATGTGTTTTCTGTTTTGCTCGGACATTTTGTATTCCATGAAGCCATTCCCGTGGAACGAGTGGTTGGGTTAGGCTTTATTGTCTGTGGTGTCGTTTTGGTGGTATGGAACCGAAGCTAGGTCTATCAGGCTGTTTGGAGGGTGAAGGGGACAAGATTAGAATCGTTCTGCAATATTTTAATGCGAAAGCTTTCTGTTTATTAAAAATTGTAAAGATTACTGTCAAGCTACACCACAATCGCATAATCCATTTCACCACATAGATATCGATGCTACGATTGCGACAGAAGAAGAAAAGAGGAAGTTAATTTAAGGATTGTGCGCTTCATGGTAGAAGAAATCGAGAAGTCAGTATCCGTGGATGGTAGGGATATTCGGCTTAAGATGGGTTTACTTGCACCGCAAGCAGGTGGTTCAGTATTAATTCAGTCTGAAGAAACAGCCGTCCTAGTCACTGCAACACGGGCAGCCGGAAGAGAAGGAATTGATTTTCTGCCGCTAATTGTAGACTACGAAGAACGGCTTTATGCTGCCGGACGGATTCCAGGTGGCTTTCTGCGGCGGGAGGGTCGTCCTCCAGAGCGGGCAACGTTGACCAGCCGACTGATCGATCGCCCATTGCGTCCGCTTTTTCCCGGATGGCTGCGGGACGATATCCAGGTTGTGGCGACCACCTTATCGTTGGATGAACGGGTTCCGCCAGATGTCATGGCTGTCACCGGAGCTTCGATCGCAGTACTCCTGGCTAAGATTCCGTTTTATGGGCCAATGGCGGCCGTGCGAGTGGGGCTAATCGGCGATGATTTTATCATTAACCCTACATATCACGAAATTGAGCAGGGGGATTTAGATCTCGTTGTGGCTGGTTCCCCAGATGGGGTGATTATGGTGGAAGCGGGGGCAAACCAACTGCCAGAGCAAGACATCATTGAGGCGATCGACTTTGGCTACGAGGTCGTTCGAGATTTGATCCAGGCTCAACGCGACATTATGAGCCAGTTGGGGATTGAACCTGTCTCAGTCGAACCGCCAGAAGTTGATCCAACCCTGGAAAACTACATTAGCGAGAAGGTATCCGTTCCGGTTAAGCAAATTTTGACGAAGTTTGAACTGGCTAAACCAGAGCGAGATGTTGAACTGGATGCCGTAAAAGACACCGTTGACGAGGCGATCGCCGAACTGCCAGAGGATGATCCGGTGCGCGTTGCGGCTGAAACCAATCCCAAAGCAGTGGGCAACACCTACAAGAGCATCACGAAAAAGCTGATGCGGAAGCAAATCCTGGAAGAAGGGGTGCGGGTGGATGGACGCAAACTGGATGAGGTTCGTCCGATTAGCTGTCTGACTGGACTGCTGCCGCCGCGAGTGCATGGAAGTGCGCTCTTTAAGCGAGGGTTGACCCAGGTAATGTCGGTGGTGACGCTGGGAACCCCCGGAGAAGCCCAGGAAATGGATGATTTGCATCCTGATGAGCAGAAGCGGTATATGCATCATTACAACATGCCGCCCTACTCAGTTGGGGAAACCAAACCGATGCGTTCTCCGGGTCGTCGGGAAATTGGTCATGGGGCCTTGGCAGAGCGGGCATTGGTTCCGGTCTTGCCGCCCAAAGCAGATTTTCCCTATGTGATTCGGGTGGTGTCTGAGGTGCTTTCCTCCAACGGCTCCACCTCAATGGGGTCGGTGTGTGGTTCAACGCTGTCATTAATGGATGCGGGTGTCCCGATTTCCAAGCCAGTGAGCGGTGCAGCAATGGGCTTGATTAAGGAAGGAGAGGAAGTCCGCATTCTAACTGATATTCAGGGCATTGAAGACTTCCTGGGCGACATGGACTTTAAGGTGGCCGGAACGGATACGGGCATCACCGCTCTGCAAATGGACATGAAAATTACTGGGCTGTCCATGCAAACGATCGCAGAAGCCATTAACCAGGCTCGTCCGGCCCGAATGCACATTCTTGAAAAGATGCTAGAGGCGATCGGTCAGCCCCGTGAAGAGCTTTCTCCCTATGCCCCTCGACTCCTCACAATCAAGATTGATCCTGAAATGATTGGCTTAGTCATCGGCCCTGGCGGCAAAACCATTAAGGGCATCACGGAGCAAACCGGGGCGAAAATTGATATTGAGGATGATGGCACCGTTACCATTTCGGCGGTTGATCGGGAAAAAGCGCGTCAGGCTCGCAGCATTGTTGAAGGGATGACCCGGAAGCTATCGGCAGGCGATGTGTATGCTGGTCGCGTTACTCGAATTATTCCGATCGGGGCGTTTGTGGAGTTCCTTCCTGGCAAAGAAGGCATGATCCACATTTCGCAACTGGCTGACTACCGGGTGGGCAAGGTTGAAGATGAAGTGGCGATCGGCGATGAAGTTGTCGTCAAAGTCCGCGAAATCGACAACCGAGGACGAATTAACTTGACCCGTTTGGGCATTCATCCGGATGAAGCTGCCGCCGCCCGTGATGCCGCGGGAGCCTAGGCTGGTTGCTGAATCAAAAGTAAATGAACTGAAAGGTTAGGACGATTGAGGGAGAGAAAACCAAATCAGCAATTTGTAATTGGCTACATCTACTCCAATTGTCCTGGTTCTGTAATGCTTGTGAGGTAGGCTTCTTGTCTGCTTTGCAAGCATTCCTCTTTCTTTGTTTGCTCGGAGAGCGATGGCAGTACAGTGAGAACAATTTCATACCGCCATCAGATCTTGCAGGAGCATTGCTTGCAGCAACATACTTACCGTTGCCGGGATGCCTTCATCTGATTAATCACCCGCTCAAAGCTCAAGACGGCACTTCCCATTGTCAAAATCAGGATGCCCGCAATCTGCCCCACGCTGAGGGAGTTTTGAGGACTGGGAAGAACCAAAAATGCCAATAGGGCCGTCAGGGCTGGAACGCTGGCCGTAATCAGGGTGGCGCGGGCCGGGCCCAAAAGCCGTGAGCCAACATCGTTTAGAAAATAACTGACGATCGTGAGTCCGCCCAGAATCAAGCCGCCAATCACTAAACCGAACCAGTTGGATGGGGTTGCCCTGGAGCCAAGGACAATTAAGAAAAGGCTGCTGAGGACAAAAATAGTGGAGTTTTGGATCAGGCTAATCGGGACGGGGTTGAGCTTACGGCGATTGATGATCAGCATTGACACCAGATACAGCGCAAAGGTGATGCTGGAAAGAATACCTGCCACAATGCCTTCATTGGACAAAGCCGATTGAGCTGCCGTCAAAGCCAGCCCTGCCCCAAGCACGATCGCCACTAACGCAATGATCTTCAGCCGAGTGGGTCGATCGCCAAACAATGTCCAGGTGAGGGGAATCGTTGCCAGGGGATAAATCGAAGTTAGGGTGGCGGCAACGGCAGGGCCAATTTCGCCGATCGCAATGTAGAGAAACACCTGGGACAGCATTAAGAAAATGCCGCTGCCAATCAAGCTCCACAGCAACCGACGATCTTTGGAAATAAAGAACAGCTTGACATCTCGCCAAACGGGTTGATAGAGCAACCCCGCCAACCAGGCTAGCAACGGCACGATCGCGATCATCCGCACCCAAAGTACCAACAGCGCACTGCTGAAGGTTGCTAGGCTAATGTACCCACCAACAGGCAAAGCTTCATTGCCAAACAGCCGCCCCTCCGTGCCAATAATCTGCACGATTACATAATGCAGTGCCAGGATCGCCGCCGAAAACAAGATGAAAATCACGCCCGATCGAAAGGGAGAACCTTTGCGGGCAGGAGCCGATCGCGATGGCAGTGCCGTTGGGTCAGTGGTGACGGGTGGGGGAACGGCGG
>PVWD01000517.1 GCA_003003615.1 filamentous cyanobacterium CCP2
AGATGTGTATAAGAGACAGTTGTGCAACCATACCCCACCGATGACTTGAGGCAGCATAACGACTAAGATGGGCGGCGATGAATCATACTGAAACGAATCAAGAAACTGATATTCGACGCCCCATCGACCTGTTAGCTGGCTTTGCTAGAGATACAAAACTGTTCGCAAACCCTCATCTATCTCCTCCTGCAAGTAGTCTGGTAGCGAACCAATGCGCTCAGCCAAAAACGTTTTATCAATCGTGAAAATTTGGGAGATATTTATAACGGAATCTCTCGACAAACCCGATACCCCACGCGGTAATAATACATTGCCTGGTGCTTCCGCTAACCGAATATTTGAAGTGATGACAACGACGATAACAGTGCTAATCTGGCTCTGGGTAAAAGTATCATCCTGAATCACCAAGACGGGACGACGATATCCAGGTTCTGATCCCACTGGATCGGGTAGGTTCGCCCACCAAATTTCTCCCCGATACATTACCAATCCTCGTGGGGCAAAGACATAAACTGCATCTTTGCCATCACTGGATCAAGTTCAGAGGATTCTGTAGCGTAAACCTGGTTCAATTTGATCAAGATTTGCTCACGTTTGTGCCTTTTCAGGTATGACTGTAGCGCTTTCGTGTAAAGCTCACTGCGCGACACCCCTAACTGCTGAGCAAGTGCTTCCGCCTGTTCAAAGACTGCATCTGGAAGTGAAATTGCAGTTTTCATAGCGCCTTGGCTTAAAGTTCTATCCTTTCGTTATACCCCAGTTATACCAGGGCTGCAAGGATGAGCATCTTTTGATCCCAGCAGATAACAGTTCAGTACGTCCCAAGCCAAAAACGGAGGCAGCATAACGTTGCCCATCACCCGCCGCAGATTACCTAATGCTACTAACAAGTAACCTCTTGGCGGTCGGTGTGCATGGGCGTTGTTATGTCCGCTGCGACTTAATTTAACTACGGTCTCACAACGGCAAATACAGTACGACACCTTTCCATTCTGTTTGTTCGCTACAACCTACTAGCAGTAGCAATTCATCGATCGCCTGCCGCATAGGCATTCGATCATTGACCACAAACATCCCTGCCATCGGTTCTTCTCTAACCAGGCGGTTGTAAGCAAAATCCGGCATCGTTGCCCTATCGTGAGTGAGCAGAATGCGATCATTAGTGGCTGCCCAGGCTAAGATTGCTGGATCATCGACTTTCCTCAAACCAACATCCTGAACTCGAAGCAAATCAAGGTTAGGATGACGCAGTAGCAATCCCCGAACGATGTCACCATTGAAATTTTCATCACTCAACAAGCTCAACATATTCGCTGCTAAGTATTTCCCTGAGACAGTAACCGAGCACGGATAGAACTCAAATCGGGCTGAATATCAGACAAACGTTGCTGCACGGCTTCAGCCAACTGCTCTCTTTGACTTAGATATGCTTCTACAGCATCTTGGTGTCGAAGGTAGTAGCCGATCGTGTTGTAAACATCAGACAAGGATAGAGTCGTATACCGATGAATGATAGACTCAGGAGACGCACCATCTTGAAACGCCCTAACTACGGTTTCCAGTAATACTCTTGAATTTCCTACCCTTATTGCTCCAGTCTCATCTTCATGCAGAGGTGGTGCTTCACGGTCTAAAACGAGATTCATAGGTTTCAAGGACTCCTATCTTAGATACAAAATGATCGCAACTTAATCCTAGGATGCAGGTTTATTTAGGCACCGATTTGGCAACTTGGGTTCTTTTCTTGATTTTAGGAGATTTAAAAGCATCAACATCTTTTTCTCCGGAAACTAAAAACTTCAGAAATGATTTCTCCTGAAATCTACAGGTTTGCATAATTCCGAGTAAGGTTAAATATGAAGAAGCACCTGACTCAAAAAATGATCCTGAAATCTTCTTCTGAATTGCAATATGTCGAAGCGCTCTTTCTGCCGTATTATTGTGCCAAGGGATTGAGTCGTGTTTAAGAAAAACAAATAAATCTTCTTGATAACGCTCAAATCTCTTCTGATACTTGCTTGCTAATTCAGAGTGATAGGTTCTAGATGTAATATTTTTCTTGTAAAATCGATCTACTTCCTTATTGAATTTATTCAAGCGCCTTTTCTTTAACCCATATTTGT
>PVWD01000204.1 GCA_003003615.1 filamentous cyanobacterium CCP2
GACCGCTGCACCGAATATCCCGAACAGGTTGGGCTAATTTATCCGCTATTTCAGCTAGACGAAAAAACCAAGCGAGATATTCTCCGCGCTCCACTTGTGATTCGGGCTTCGATCGCCAGTATGGAGCGAGTCATGTGTGAAAAGCGGCGGCGACATTTCCTGGATTTGTGGAAACAGACAGACTACACCAACGCACCAGAGCTTTGCCAATACTATCAGCAGCAAATTTATGCCGAAAATCAGCGCATTGCCGAATTAGACCAGCAGCAACGGCAAGTCACCTTTGACGATCTGGCTCAGCTTCCCTGGGTAGGAGAGTTTTATGATGCCTTGGAAACGATCTAGATCAGGCTCAGGGCAGGTCAAATGATTTGCCCATCGCCCCTACTGAAAATTGTTCAGATCCAAATTTCTACCCTTAGTTAAGGACGATCGCGTCTTGTTCCACAGTGGCAGAATAAGTTTGCAGCGATCGATCGGCGGGGCCTTGAATGAGGCTACCGTCTGGAGCGAACTGGGAATCATGACAGGGGCAAACAAACACCTGCTGATCATTGTTCCAGTCTACGAGGCATCCAGCATGGGGGCAGGTTGGGTTCACCGCTACGATCGCCTCTGGATTGGCAGGGTTGCGGATAGCAAGGACAGGCCCCCCTCCAACGTTTTCATTCAGCAATCTGCCCTCTTGTTCCAGGGTGGCCAGGGTTCCTACAGTTTGGGAACCTCCGGGAGACTCTGATACAGGAGGAGCTTCTGCCTGATCTGAACGGCAAGCAGCAAGGGCAATCGGCAAACAACTGGCAACGCTACCAACCCCTACCCAACCCAAAAAATCACGACGATCCATAATTAAACCTGATTAACAGTGTGATGCTCAAATGGCATCGGTTACAACCCTCCAGTTAAAAGCACTCCAGCGTATCGCGGGTTGCTCGCCCCGTCACCGGATTCACCCCTTTAGCAACCTCACATAGCTGCTCTTGCATATCCTGCCGCATCAGGACATCAGTGAAGTCAGCTCCGTCGATCGTGGCACCGTTGAACTTGGTGTTGAAGGCGAAAGCCCCTTCCAAGACAGCATTGGTTAAGTTTGCATCTACAAACCGAGCAGAGTCTAGCGTGGCAAACCGGAGGTCAGAATTTTGCAAGTTTGCTGACTCTAAGTTGGCTCCAAAAAAGCTGACACCCTGTAAATTAGTGCGGCTCAGGTTCGCTCCCCGCAAATTCGCTTTTGTGAAACTGGAATCTGTTAAGTCTTTTCCAGAGAAGTCTGCATCCACCAGGAATTCTTTGGTGTAGTTATCGGCAAATGCAGATGGCGATGAGAATGGGCAAAAAATTAGCAGAAGCCCCAAAATGAAGCAACCTAAACCCAATAGGCTGTTAAAAACAACGCTGGAAATAACGTGGGAGATTGCCAAGCGATCGGACTTCACCATGAAAAACCACCTACGAGTCATACTGAGTCAATTCAGAACACGCGAAGGATACTGTGTTTGAGCCGATACCAGCTTAAGCGATTACGATTCAGCCTGATATGGGCTACTCTGATACTACTACTTGAGCGTCATGCGATAGGGTTATGCCTGTGAGTGCTTCTTCTGGTCAACGATCGCGCCGTCAGCCTCAGTCGCGTCAAGATGTGGGGCGTTTAGCGGAATTGTTTGTGGCTCAGTGGCTCACAGAGCAACGCTACGAAATTTTACAGCAACGGTGGTACTGTCGCTGGGGCGAGTTGGATTTAATTGCCCAGACGATTTCTGCCCCCTCTACTCTGATATTTATTGAAGTGAAGGCTCGGAGTGGCAAAAACTGGGATGCGGGTGGTCTATTGGCAATTACCCCCAAAAAGCGGGAAAAACTTTGGCAAACCGCAGAATTATTTTTGGCTGAAAATCCTGCCCTTGCAGCGTTGCCCTGTCGCTTTGATGTGGCATTAGTTCACTATCAGGTCAACCCATCGGCAACAGATCTGCCCCTATTGCAACACTGGCAAATTGACTCTCCTCGCTTTTCAGTGCTGCCATCTACCCTCAACCTTAAACCAATTCAGCTCGGTCAGCCTTGGGCGATCGGACAGTACCACCTGACCCTGCAAAACTATCTTTTCAATGTTTTTGATTAAACCAATAGGACTTACGCAAAACCTTCATTTGTAGGGTAGGCAGTGCCCACCTTACGCTAAATCCAGAGGTATGAAACAGAGCCTGCGTAAGTTCTGACCAATTTAGACAGGACTGGTGCACTTTACGCCGAGAAACAATTTCTGACTCAGCACTTCAGTCAGTTGATGAAAGTTAAAAATTAAATTCAGTTATTGCGCTCAGTGAGCTACCCCACTAGCAGGCAAGATGCCTGCACTACGGACGGCACTTTTTTCCAAACTTTTCGTCTTCTGCTGATAGCAGGGAATGTTCAGCATATTAAGAAATCTATCTAACCCTTTACAGTGAACCATGATGTATGATGAGCCGACTGCGGATAGTGGGTGCCCTTGGAACGTTGATTTATTGGAGTGGAATAAATGGGGGTGGGTGGGCCATTTCCTTATTCAAGCCAAATCCAGTGCTTGCCCAGGTTCCAGAAAATTCGGTAACGCTAAGCTGTCAACAAGAGCAGTCACAAACCACCGAACTTCAGATTATTCGCCTATTGCAATTCACCGATCGCGAACTGAACCAAGAGCGATTAGAACTTGCTCAACGGCTATTTCTTCAAACGTTTCAATTCATTCAATCCTTGCCTGATCCGCAACTGCGATCGAACTGGGTGACATCCATTGTGAATGAAGAATCGAGCGGTGAGCACAACGTTTGGTGGAAGCTGATTCAAGCATTTGAAAAAAATGGTTCATCGGAGTCGGCAATATCCGTTCTTGCAGAAGCAACCGAAACGATTCAAACCCTCAATCCAGGCTATAGTTTTCTCAAAACCAATGCTCTGGTCACGATCGCCCATACCTATGAAATGTTGGGAGAAATAAAGCAAGCCGAGAACACGCTGGAACTGGCATTAGAAGCCTCTCAGCCGATCGAAGGAGCAGAATTTAAAGCATTGGCTCTGACGCGAATTGCAGAAGCTTATTTAGAGTTAGAGAAAACCATTTCAGCGATCGTGCTTTTAAATCAAGCTGAAGCCTATGCGAATGCAGTAGATTCTGATGCTCAGCAACGCGATGACATTCTGGCTCAGGTGGGCATTGCCTTTGCCAAAGCCCATGAGGTGAAAGCAGCTTTAGAAATTGCTGAACTTTTAGATAGACCTACTGCGGGGACTGTGCAACTGGCAGTCGTTCAGGGCTATTTAAGCAAAAATCAGCCAGAGCAAGCGGATTCCCTGGCGCAGACGATCGCCCATCCCGAATCCCAGGCTTTAGCTTTCGTTGCAGTTGCCAATGAATTGTTTCACCAGGAAGCCTTTACCCAAGCAGATGCCCGCTTTGAGGAAGCCGTTTCGATCATCCAACCCATTGCCAATGCAGAACACATTCTGGTTCAGGTGATCGAGGCTTACCAACAGGCAAGTCCCGATCGGGCATTGGTGGCGGCCCAAAGATTACAAAATCCAGAAGTGCGATCCAATGCTTTCTTGGAAATTGCGCTGGTGTATGCAGGAATCGGCCAAACCAATAATGCAAATATTGCAATTGAGCGGGCAACCCAAGCCTTGCAAGAAGTTCCCCCCGATTGGATTGGGTTTAATGCTCAAACAATGGTGCAACAGGCGATCGATGCCCATGCCTATGATTTAGCCATCCAAATGGCTGAAAGCCTGACTGATCCTTTCATTGCCTTTGAACGGGCCCAACTGTTGCTGAACATTGCCGAAGCTGCCGCCGATCGCCATCAGTTTGAAGTAGCGCAGGTTGCGGTGCAAGCAATTCCCCCTGAAAATGTGGAAATGAGAAGTCGGGGATGGCAAACGATCGCAGTGGGCTATATTAATGCCAATCAGCCCGATGCCGCTCTGGAGTTGCTGAATCAAATCGATCGGGCGTATCCCATTGAGCGGATTCGACTGATGGGGGCAATGGCTCGGCAATTGGCATTAACGGGCAACACAGATACCGCCGTCCATCTATTTGAGCAGGCACAGCAAGAAATTCAGGCAATTAGTACTCCAACCGAAACGTTGCAATCCCTTGGAACTTTAATATTGGAATACCGCAACGCAAATCAGCCGATCGATCCTAGCCTGATCCAACAAATACAGCAGACAACCCTAGATTTTGGCGATGACACCACCAGCAATTTTCATCTGCGATCGGTGGCTGAACAACTGCTTGCAGCCAACCATTATGAAACGGCCTTTCAGATTGCACAGATTATTCCATCTCAGTACGAGCGTAACGCCCTACTCGAACAAATCATTCAGCAGTCGATCGGCTCTGTGCCCGAAAGATTTATCCTGCAAACGATCGATGCCATTGATAGTCCAGAAGCGCAGGCAAGGCAGTTACTTTCATTAATCGATCGCCACCTCTTCACCCAATCCAATCGCGATATTGATCCCCTTTTGATTCAATCGATTCAGTTCACGCGCATGATCTCTGATCCTGAATCGCGGGTGATGAGATTTGGCAACGAAGGCGGCACGGTGGTTGAAGATGAGTTCGATCGCGCCAGCCTTTTAGAGTCCATTGCCTTGCGCTATGCCCAACTCGATCGACCCTCTGCTGCCTTTGAGGTGGCAAATTACATCGAAGATTTGGCAGAACGCGATCGGGTGTTACGGCGAATCAGGTGTCACCAATTAGAAGACTAAATTCGTTCCTCACATCTAATTTACGCTTTCCCAAAAGTATGCCCTGGCAACCCAGAAACATCTGTGGGTAAACAAAACAGATTACCAGCCTGAAAACTCTTCTGGATCTCCTTTTGGCTCAGCCCGACAGATGCAGTTGTGATGTACAAATCACTCATATTCTCACCACCAAAAATACAACAAGTCGGACGCTGAACGGGCATTTCTATCCGCAATAGTTCTCGTCCTTCCGGATCAAATCGGATTACGCTCCAGCCATCCCACATGGATGACCAAATACAGCCTTCTGTGTCAATACACAAACCGTCTGGGAAGAACGCTTCACCCCGTAGATCAACACAGTCCCGGCAATTGGAAATCTCACCTGTTTCGGCATCAAAATCATAGGCGTAGATCTTTTGGGAGGGAGAATCCGTCAGGTAAAAGGTTTTGTCATCCGGACTCCAGCCCAACCCATTAGAAATCGTCAGCCCTGTTTCCATGACGTGCAAAGAGCCATCGGGATCATAGCGATACAGGCTTGCTACAGGCTCATCTGATTCGGACATCGAACCAAACCAAAACCGCCCGCGTGAATCACACTTACCGTCATTAAAGCGGTTATCGGGCTTATCTGCCTCGACAGAGCAAATGACTTCGATCGCCCCATTTTGCGTATCCAGAAATGCGACCCGACTACGCTGCGCCATGATTAGCCGATGATCTCCAGCCAGTGCGATCGGCCCCACTACCTCTTCCACATCAAAAAAGCGATCGGTTCCCGTTGCTGGATTAAATTGGTGTACCCGATGTCCGTAGATATCAACCCAATACAGCAGTTGGTTTTCCGCATCCCACATGGGGCATTCCCCTAGCCGAGAGCGGGCATCTAAAACCATTTTGAGGGAAGCATCAGATGTTTTCATTCAAACCTCGCACAATTATGGATTAACGTTGCCACCAGACCCGTCCAACCCGTTTGGTGATTGGCACCTAAACCAGAACCATTATCACCATTAATGTATTCGTAAAATAGCACTAGATCTTTCCAGTGGGGATCGGTTTGAAACAGATGATATTTACCATGAATCGGACGATCGCCTGCTTCGTTGGGCTGAAAGATTTTGATCAAGCGACGAGAAATTTCGTTGGCAACCTCCGCTAAGTTCATCCATTTACCGGAACCCGTTGGACATTCCACCTGAAACTCATTGCCTAAATAAGTGTGGAATTTTTGTAAGGATTCAATGAGCAGAAAATTCACCGGAAACCAGACCGGGCCGCGCCAGTTAGAATTACCACCAAACATCCCAGAAGTGGATTCGGCGGGTTCATAGGCAACGGAATACTGCTGTCCTGCCACATAGAAGGTGTAAGGATGTTCAGCATGGGCTTTGGAGAGCGATCGAACGCCATAGGGGCTAAGGAATTCGGTTTCGTCGAGCATTCGCTGTAAAACGGGCTTCAGGCGATCGGGGTTCACAATGGCTAACAGATGGCGATCTTGGTCATTAGTGTCGGTTAAAGAGGCAATATTACGCTGAAGCTTAGGACGATTTTGGATGAACCATTCAAACCGCTTTTTGAAGTCAGGGAATTTGTCTAGCAGCGTTTCATCCAATAGCTCTACCGCAAATAACGGAATCAAACCCACCATCGATCGCACCTTTAAGCGATACCGTTCGTCTTGGGGGGTGTGCAGCACGTCATAAAAGAACCGATCTTCATCATCCCACAGGTGAATGTTGCTCTTGCCAATGTGGTTCAGGGCATCGGCAATGTAGAGAAAATGCTCAAAAAACTTGCTGGCAATGTCTTCGTAGGTGGGGTTCACCTTTGCTAATTCCAGGGCAATCGTGAGCATATTCAGGGCATACATTCCCATCCAGCTTGTACCGTCTGCCTGCTCTAAATAGCCGCCGGTGGGTAGTTCTGAACTGCGATCGAAAATGCCGATATTATCTAAGCCCAGGAAGCCCCCCTGAAACAGGTTATTCCCATCATTATCCTTACGATTCACCCACCAGGTAAAGTTCAGCAATAGCTTTTGGAACACTCGCTCCAGGAAATCCGTATCTGCCCGCCCATACACCGCCTTTTCAATTTGGTACACTTTCCAGGTTCCCCAAGCGTGAACGGGGGGATTCACATCGCTAAAGTGCCACTCGTAGGCAGGCATTTGCCCGTTCGGATGCAGATACCACTCCCGCGTCAGCCGATCCATCTGCCGTTTAGCAAAATCTGGATCGATGAGGGCGATCGGCACCACATGAAACGCCAGATCCCACGCGGCATACCAGGGAAACTCCCACTTATCCGGCATGGAAATAATGTCATCGTTGAACAGGTGCATCCACTCCTCATTGCGGGGATACATTCGATGTGGTTTCGGTTGAGCCGGATCACCGTTGAGCCAATCTTCAATCACGTAATGGTAATACTGCTTTGTCCAGAGCAGTCCTGCAAACGCTTGTCTTTGAATCGAACGATCGTCTGTTGAGGGGCGGCAAGCAGCAATGCGCTCATAAAAATCATCGGCTTCTTGCAGACGTTGCTGGAAGGTGGCGGTGAATTCTTCGCCAAAGGGTTCAATGCCCTGCTGGGGAGAGATATCTGTCAAACGGAGCTGTACTGTCTGCGTTTCACCCGCCTCTAACTTCAGTAAATAATGGGCTGCAACTTTGGTGCCCTGCCGTTCAGGATTAACCGCATCCATTTTTCCGTGAATGATGTAGTCATTGATTCCGTCCTTAACGTAAGGAGAAGTATTTTCAACACCAAACAACCGTTTGTTATTAGTTTCGTTTTCCGTAAACAGTAAATTCTCCGGAGCGTTGCAGTAGAGCCAGCGTTCGCCTAAGGTTGGATGGGTCGTATGAACGGCTCGAACATCATCATCGAAATCCACTTCATTGAGAACAGGCTTTTCGCTGTCTTGATCCCACGACCAGATATTGCGAAACCATAAAGTTGGAAGTAAATGCAGCGTTTTTGATTCATTCGATCGGTTAATAATCTTCACCTGAACTAGAATATCTTCATCCGATCGCTTGGCATATTCCACAAACACATCAAAATACTGGCTATCATCAAAGATTCCCGTATCGATTAGCTCAAATTCAGGATCATGGAAACCTCTTTGCTGATTTTCTTGCAATAGGCGATCGTAGGGAAATTCCTGCTGCGGATACTTATACAGGTATTTCATGTAGGCATGACTGGGAGTATTATCCAGATAAAAATAATACTCTTTAACATCCTCTCCATGATTCCCCTGAGGGCCCGTTAGTCCAAAATTTCGCTCCTTTAGAATGGGATCTTTCTCATTCCATAATGCGATCGCAAAACAGAGCCGCTGATGGTTGTCGGAGATTCCAGCAATGCCATCTTCTCCCCAGCGATAGGCACGCGATCGGGCATGATCATGGGGAAAATAATCCCAAGCTGAACCATCCGAACTATAGTCTTCCCGCACCGTTCCCCACTGCCGTTCACTGAGATAAGGGCCCCATCTGCGCCAGTAAGCCGTTCGGTTCCGATCCTCCTCCAGTCGTCTTTCTTCAGCCGTCATTCACGCTCTCCTCTCAAAACAAACTACAGTTGCCTTTTCAAATTTTGATCCGGTGAATACTGCTGCCAGGTGATGAACCAAACTAACTTCTTGTGGGGTGGAGATCTTGCCCGCCCGATCGCATCCCCTAAAGCAAATTCTTAAACATCAGACCAACCTGTCCAGATAATTTTTCCTTCCAGGGGCGCGCTTGCCATTCTTCATGGGTTAAACAATGACTATCATTCATCGCATTGGTAAAAAAACGATCGATTTTTGCAATTAATTCAGGATAGTTACTCGAAATATTGAGTTCATCATTATGAAAATAGCTACGCGGATCAAAATTAGCACTGCCCGTACTCACCCAATTTGAATCAACAAGCAAAAATTTCGCATGCATCATACTGGGCTGATGCTCACAAACTTTAATGCCTGCTTTTAACAAATCGCCGTACAGTTCACGCGATGTGAAATGCACCAACGGTTTATCAGTGGCGTTACCCATCGTCAGAATTCGCACATCGACACCTCGCTCTTTTGCCCGAATTAATGCCCGCCGCGTGTTTGGATCAGGGATGAAATAGGGGCTACCAATCCAGATGCGGGTTTGGGCTGCTAAGAAGCTGATTTGAAACAGCATCCGAATGTAGGATGTATTAAGGGCAGAAGTATCATCGGTGACGTATAGCGGTAAGCCTGCACTTTCCTGCACCTGAAATATTTTTTGTTTGAGATCGATCGTCCCTCCGGCATAGGCCCAGTTTTGCAGAAACTTCCCTTGCAGCAAGCTAACGATTGCTCCCTCATACCTCACTTCAAAATCCAACCAGGGAGCCGTATCCCCCTGCTCAGGTCTGCCGTCCCAATCATCTGAAATTCCTGCCCCACCAATCAAGGCTTGCTGCCCGTCAATCAGTAATAATTTGCGGTGGGTGCGTGAATTGTATTGCAGAGGTGCTTGCCAATCAAACTTGCGAAAAAACCGGACTTCAATTCCTGCATCACGCAGCCGTTGCCAATAACTCTGTGAGATGTCGCTTGTCCCCCGATCGTCAAATAAAAGCTGTATCGTTACCCCTGCCCTGGCTCGTTCAATCACGACCTCAGCAAAATCATTGGCGCGTTGACCTTCAGTCATGAAAAAGGTTTCATATTGCACTAAAGACTTTGCTTGCCCGATCGCCTTCAACCGCTCTGTTTGAATTTCGTCTATCTGAGACCAAAACCCTGTGAGTATCCCGTCAGCAACACTTGCATCAGACAGCCCAATCACTGTGAGGGGAAAGCGCGAATCATTCAAACTTGGTACATTTTCAATGATGTACTCTGGCTCTTCTTGCAGCACTCCCCGCAGATACAAGTACCCAAAACCGATCAGCAGCAAGACCAGAACGCCACCCCCAACCCACCACCCTATCCTAATGCGGTTCGCCTGATGCTCTGGTTGTTGAGCCAACGGAAAAGAGGTTTCAGATGCGACGAAATACTCTGCTCGATCGATCGCCTCTCGCTGCACCGTATTAATTTCATTTACATTCAACCAAAACCCTGTAAATACATTGACAACGATCGCATTTGATAAATCAACCGCCATGAAGAGAAAGCGGGAATCTGAACTCGGTACATTTGAACCGGATAGATTTTCGATCGAATCTTCCGACTTTTCTCGTAGTATTGCCTTTGAGTGCAGATATCCACACCCAAGCAGCAGCAGAGCAAGAATGCTTCCTCCAAACCACCACAGCCTAGACTGAATTACTCTATGATTTCGCTGATCTTGTTTCTGCTCTAACATGTTGAAGCTTTCATAAGCTTTTACTGAAATCGCTTCGATGCGATTGAGTTAATGCGATCGAAATTGCTCCGATCAATTCCCATTACAGCACTCCTAATGCCCTAGGATAGTATTGTGAAAAATCTAGGCAGACCAGGGCTCCTTGAAATCTGCATAGAGGGTCAGCCCGCCATCAATGTAAAGGGTTTGTCCTGTAATGTAAGCCGCCTCATCGGAAGCAAGAAAAGCCACTGCCGCCGCCATTTCTTCTGATGTACCAGCCCGCTTCATGGGAATGTGCTTTTCCACTTCGGCTTGCTTCTCAGGGTCTTCAGTCCAAGCCTCGTTGATGGGTGTAATCGTGGCACCAGGAGCGATCGCATTGATCCGAATACCCCGATCGGCATATTCCAGGGCCAGGGTTTTTGTCATATTCCCCATACCGCCCTTACTCATGGAATAAGTTAAATAGGATGGCCGAGGGATAATTTCGTGAACGCTGGAAACATTAATAATGACACCGGGGCGATCGGCTTTAAGGAAATGCTTGACCGCTTCACGGGCGCATAAAAAAGCTCCCCGCAAATTCACACCCATTACAAAATCATAATCACTTGCTTCCAATTCATGGGACGGCTTCTCGGTTTGCACCCCAGCATTATTGATCAAAATATCCAGGGAGCCAAACTTGTCGATCGTGGCATTCACCATCCCAATCACATCTTCTTCTTTGGAAACATCCCCTTTAATTAATAAAGACTGAACGCCACAGCCTTCGATCTGCCCACAGGCTTGCTGCATCGCCTGCTCTTCGGTGGTTTCTGCCCCTTCTCGATCGCTGCGGTAGTTGATCGCAACATTACACCCTTCCTCAGCCAAGCGGATGGCGATCGACTGCCCAATCCCCGAACTGGCACCCGTAACCAGTGCTGTCTTACCCTTTAATCCATTCATAATGCTTTATTTAACTAAATTTCGAGTGCTTTCGTGCAAATTCGCGACGATCCACCGAAACATTACCATGAGTTACAAAGGATTAGCTTCCCTCTTAAGAATGAATTGAGGAAGCGTAACTTTTAGTCGGTTTCTTCAGATCTTGCACCACCCTTCCAAACCGCCCTGCAACCAATGATACCGGTAGCGAATTGCCAGGAAAGTTGCAAGATATGAGTTTATGCAGTGTCTTCGTATTTCTCCTTCCTATCTCTAGAGCCAGGATGTTGCCATCGATCCATCACATCTTCAAACAAAACCCCTTCCACCCAAATTTTGGCGACAACGGCCAGAGGAAGTGCCATTAACAACCCCAATGGGCCAAAAACACTGGCAAAAAACACTTGTGCCGTTAGTGTAACTGCTGGCAGGAGCGAAACCTGCTTTGCCATAATTGTGGGAGTGAGCCAGTAGCTCTCAATATTTTGAATCACAATGTAGAGAATTAAAACAGCGATCGCTTTCCAGGGGGCATCCAATAAAGCGATCGTAATTGGCAATACTGCGCTTAGGGTTGGGCCAATATTTGGAATGAGGTTGAGTAAACCTGCCAACACAGCATGAGCCAATGCTAAAGGCACTCTGAGTATCCAAAGTCCAACGCCGCTGAGAACGGCAATAAACACCATTTCGATTAATGTACCGATCGTCCATTGCCCTAATGACTCATGACATTTTGTTAGGATAGCATCCACTCGTCTTCGATAAAAAGATGGAAAGATCCGAATAAATCCACTGCGATAAGGATGAGGATTGATCAACAGCATGAGGGCGATCGCGACAATTAAAATTACCTCTAATGCAACGCTCACCGTTGATGAAAAGAACGCCAGAGAACGGTTAAATAACTGACTGCCAATCGGCTGGATTTGGCGAATCAGGCGATCGAGTTCCGGTGTTTCGGGCAAAAACTGTCCTAGAAATGTATCTTCAAGCCCTGTCTCTTATACACATCT
>PVWD01000518.1 GCA_003003615.1 filamentous cyanobacterium CCP2
GCGATTGCCAACTCAGAGACAGCTACCGCAAAGGGGTGTGAAGCGTCGATGATGCAGTGAATTGCATGGATGTGAATGAAAGCGTGAATGGTTTCAAGATTGAGTTGTCCGACCCGGAGGCGGAGCGTGGGGGCGATCGGATAGAGTGATCGGGCAGAGTCGGTTGTCATGGTTACAACGCAGGGCCATTGGCAAGAAACGATCGCTTGGGCAAGCTCTGCACTTTCCTGAGTTCCTCCGATGAGCCAAATGGTCATAAAAGCGATCCATCTCAACAGCTATGGAAACTGCACTTTATAAAGCTGAAAGAGTTCGCCTGGTTGCGTTTTAACCACTTTAGCGTTGACCGCCTTGAGCAGTTTTTGCCAGTTTACCAACGGCTCTAGAAAGACCTCAGCCCCTAAATAGGTTTCCAAAATTGCCCAATTTTCAGCGATCGGCGTATCAGGGTCTATTACATCAAACACAAAGATTCCATCTGGCTTCAATACTTTCCGAACGTTAGCGATTACATCATTCCAATAGCCCAAGGGATAATAACAGCTAAACCCAGTTGCAATGACCAGATCAAACTGTTCATCATATTTCAACTCGTGGGCTGCTCCCAGCTTCACCCCCTTGAATAGCTTGGAATTGAGTTGTGAGCCTCTGGTGTTCAAAAATTCTTGGGCAACAGTGCTAATGTCCTGCCCATAAAATAAAGCATTCCAATCTCGCCAGGGATAAATCAAAAAGCTAATTCCACAGCCAAGGTCTAGGCACTTTTGGTTTTTTTTGGGCTTGGCAATGTCCCAAAACGGTGAAGCGATCCGGTTTGCCAGGGAACCACTGACCCATTCTTGAAAAATTGGCATGGCTTCCACTTCAGGCGGTAACTCAAAGGATTCTCGGCGATATTCTCGGTTAAACCGAAGGGCGATCGAATCAATTTGTGGCTGCCAGGACTGTGGATGTTGATCACCTAAAAATCCAGAAAGATTCTGATTTTGGAAATTCCGATCGCCAGCCTTAGCCATCTATTACCTCAAATTGTTGAAATGAATGTTGTTATTCGGCAAGCATTTTGCTCACCTCAATCAGTTGCTGAAACCCAATCTCAATCAGCCGATCGAGATAAGTTTGGCGCGAGACGGATGTTTGGCTAAGCTGAACGGATAAGATCCAGCCTAGCCACAGACCGTTTCAATTTCAGTCAGGTAAGAACTGTAATTCTTAGACCTTTTTCACGACTTTGCAGAGCCAAACGACAGCCCTCAGCCCCATTGGGTTTAAGCCCTATCCCTTCAAGGCCCGGTTGAAGTTTTGCCGATAGGATTTATTGGAAATCAAGAACACCGGCCACAGCAGAGACAAATGCAGCCGCCCATTGCTGAAATTGGTGCGGTTAAACCCTGTCCAGAACTTCCAGACTCCATATACATAAACAAATCCTGCTGCGAGTACAGCGAGTTGTAGCATTTAGACCTCCACAAGTTTGGATTAAGTAACCCGAACACAGAACTTAGTGAATCACTACAGCATCAAAGCAGGAGTTACGGAATAAGCCCCTACTTTAGAAGCTAAAGCTTTTCTTCAAGTGTAGAGTAGCCAACCACACTCTTGCTACAAGTCAAAATAGTTTCAGTAGGGGTATTGATGGATGGATGGATTAACTTAAAGATTCTTTACCTCTGTTTCGATGAGATTAAGAAATTATGTAGTTCCTACAGGTTAGGTAAAGTGTGAGGAGCAGTTGATCAGCAGGTTTTCCAGAAAAGGGTGTGCAGTGGGTGATTGCCGTAAATACAAACAATTCAATACGTCCCTTGTGACTAATTACTCGGAAAACTGTTTAACAATCGTTTTAATGAAGTTATTCCGGCGGCAGGATGATGATGAGATGCTGTCCTCTATGAAGATAGAAGCTTGGGGCGATCGAAAAGCGGAATGAAATTTGAACATTTTTACGAAGAAGGGCAGAGTGCAAGGAGGATCTATGAGAGCAGTGTTAATGGCAGGGGGTTCTGGAACACGGTTAAGACCGCTCACTTGCGACTTGCCGAAACCAATGGTTCCGATCCTAAATCGTCCGATCGCTCAGCACATTATTAATTTACTGAAGCGACACCAAATTACCGAAGTCATCGCCACGCTCCACTATTTGCCGGATGTCATGCGGGAC
>PVWD01000519.1 GCA_003003615.1 filamentous cyanobacterium CCP2
GGAGTGGGGAGTGGGGGGTAGACCTCAGCATCTGGCTTGTGGAAGTTAAGGAAATAAAAGGGGAATTTTAGGGTGGGTAATGCCCATTGCAGGCGAGATGCCCGCGTTACAGAATGACCGGATTAAATTTTTAACTTCCATTAGCACACTTAATCTCCAATTTTCACCACTCAGCACTCACTCCTCAATACTCAGTCCCAGCTTGTCAGAAAGCGATAACTGCGATCGATGGCACTTCGGAGGTTTTTTGTTCTCTGATTTGCTAGATTGATTGGCAGTTATTTTTTTATCTCCAAATAGCCATGAAATCTCTTTTTGTTGTGATCGTGGCAGTCCTTTTGCCACTTGGTTTTGCGTCTGTTGCTTGGGCAAATGAGTTTGATGTGGCTCAAGTCGATCGCCTAGATGCTGATGCATTGGGAACACAAGAGATTGGGATTAGCGCGGAGGAAGATACGAATACAGAACATCTAGATACGCTTTCCACTGAAATTAATCAGGATGTGAGTGGCGATCGAGCGGGGCAAGCCCAACCTGATGATCCGGTGACGCAATCGGTCAACCAGTTCTTGAGTTTGCCAACTGGCTTGGTGATACGAGGAACAAGCCTGGGTGGATTAGTCGTAGGTGGAGAGTTTTAGTCCCTGCTGACTAGGGTGACGCTAACCGATCGGGAACCCCCTCACAGCCACCGGGAACGGTCGATCGGGTGTTTGGGCCACCCCACGCGCAGCAATAGTAGCGTTGTTCATCTGAGAGTCGCTGAACATTGCTAAAGTCTGCGTTTTCGACTACTGCACCCGTGAATTCGCCTGTGGTGTAATTCGGAATGTCATTGCGGGTACGGGGGGTTGCCGTTGTTGCTGAGCCGTAAAATAGGCGAGTTCCCATTAAATCTGCCCCAGATAAATTGGTTTCGTACAGGATGGTGCGAGCCAGATTTGCTTTGACCAGATCGCAATTCATCAAGTTGGCCCGGATTAAGTTAATCCCGCTTAAATCCGTCCAGCGCAGATCTGTACTAGAGAGATCGGCTCCTGCTAGCATCACGCCCAAATCAATCACTCTTGTTCCATAATCACGGTCTTCTGCATATCCGCCCAAACCGTCTAGGATAGCCCGCCCTAGACGGCCATCCCGCTTTAGGGGAGTCAGTAGGCGCGATCGCGACAAAAACCGCAGCACTTTGGCTTTGCCGTTACCATCAATACTGCTGAGAATGGCGGCCGTTCGTCCTTCGGCAATGGCCCGTTCTAGGGGCAAATCTTCGAGCAAGCCTTCCTCGTCCAGCACCAGTTCTGAAATGCCCTGGAAATAGGCATCGATCGTCTGCTGCTGGGTAATAATGTTTTGCTGAATTGTCAAGTCTTTAGAAATCACATATTGCCGCCACGCCACATAGACCGCCAGTACCGCAATCAAAATTTGCCCAACTGCCCCAATCACTTCACCCGTCGCACCGATCGCCTCCCAGTTCAGCCGATTCAGCCAAAACCCAAACCTGCGCCAAACGCCACCCACCTGCAACAAGCCCAGCAAGGCAGCAATAAAGCCAAGAATGCTAACGGTTAATGTCCGCTGTTGGGGAGACAGCAATTCAGTCGTTAGGGCTTGCACATCCGCCCAAATGACGCGCAGGGAAATGACTAACGCCACGATCGCCCCAGCCATTCCCAGCCAAAACGCATTCAGAACCAGCCCGACTGCCATCACTGCGATCGAAACCAGGATGAGCAAACCGTAGGGCGGCGTTTTGGGTTTTTGCTTATTGAAATTGACTGGAGATTCGGGCATGAACCCATTGGACGCTCGCTCTAGTTGGGGTTGGGAGAGCAGTCCGTTGGGATTCAAGGCATACCTAGCATCCGATGCTTCTGGTTTTGAAATGCTTTGTGGAGCGGAGGTCTGCTCAGAAGGTTCGATCGACCGATCGGGAGTAATGTGATTCGGCGAAGGAGCGTTCTCTTGAGAAATCGATTGAGGCTGATCAGAATCCGACATTATAGTTTTCCTGATTGGGTAACACAAACCCACGCATTAACTAGGATAATGTCGAGATTCCAGGCTCAACTTAAAATTTGAGTCGTTCTATTTTGTAAATGATGGGTAAATGATGGAGAAAAACCGTAGGGCAGCCATTTCGACTGCGATTTTATG
>PVWD01000205.1 GCA_003003615.1 filamentous cyanobacterium CCP2
GGAGTAGGGAGTGGGGAGTGGGGGGTGTTGCCGTTGCCGCTGTGTCCGTTGCCGTTGTGTCCGTTTGGTTCTGAAGAAGATTCTGGGGTTTCGGTGGGCTGATCGGTGGGCGGTTGATTGTCTAGAAGCAGATCCAGATCTTCTTCGATCCCATCGCCTTCATCCAGGGAAAAAGTAACGGTGACGCTGGCTTCAACGACCGATCGCCCTCTGCCTGCCTGGGTCTGGTTTACCAGGTCGGGGAGTCGTTCGGCTCGCATCCCTTTGGAGCTGGACAAGCCCAGGGCAAACAGCAGGGCATCCAGAATATTCGACTTTCCTGACCCGTTGGGTCCAGAAATCACGGTAAACCCCGGCAGTAACGGAACATCCGTTGTGCCGCCAAAGGATTTGAAGTGGGTCAACTCAACGCGCTTGATGTACACGCAACCTCTGCCCGAAAGTCAGAATTAAGTACAAGTATACTAATGCATTTCCAGGGAAAATACCAGTTTTAGCTAAAACTAGCTTGAAACGCAATAAACCGCCTTAACTCTACTGAAAAAAATCTGATTTGGCACAGGCGCGATCCATTTATTCTGCTTATTCTGCGACAGGTGCAAAGACTTGACTGAAAAACGCAATGATTTCTGCCCAGGCGGCATCAGTGGTGGCTGGATCGTAGCGATGCCCATCGTCTCGCATGAAGGTGTGGTCGGCTTCGTAAAGTAGAGTTTTGTGGGAAATTCCTGCCTCATCCAATGCCGCGAGAATGGTTTGGCGACCCTCTGGGGGCACATGGGGGTCAACCGTGCCAAAAATAGTCAGGACTTGCCCTTTCAGTTCATTCACCCGCTGAAGGGTATCGGCAACACCTCGTCCTAACTTCCCGTTGTGGATTCCGGTGGGATAGCAACAGGCTGCCGCTTTGACGATCGGATTCAGGGCTGCCCGAAACGCTAAATGTCCCCCAATGCAAAAGCCGATCGCGCCCAATTCAGAGACATTACTCTCAGCAGTTAACCAATCCAACACTGCCACCGCATCCGCATCGTAGGCTTCGATCGCCGTTCGTCTGGCGGCATCATTTCCCCGCAGTCGCCCCAAATCATTCGGTTCAATTACGGTTCCGATCGGCTCTATTCGGTGAAAAATCTCTGGAGCAGCAACCACATATCCATATCCAGCCAGGCGATCGGCGAGGTGAGTGATGGGTCTGCCTAACTGATAGATATCGGAATAAAACAAAATGCCCGGATACTGTCCTTCTGGTTTCGGAGCCGCCACGTAAACTCGCATCAGGCTATCCTCCACCGTTAACCCAATATTGCGTGTGGTAATCTGCACTTCGCTACTCCACAAAGTTTGAGGCAGTATAGCAAGAAACTAGCTGGCTGTAGTAAGCGCACAAAGCCCTCTTGCTCAAAGTCACAAAGCCCTCTTGCTCAAAGTGACGATCAGTGGTTAGTCCCTCAATCATTTTGTGTTGGCGCATCAAAACAAAGCTAACTGCATCACATAAAGAATAAGTTTTATCCTGTCTTGCCATCAACAACTGAACGGCTGCTCGATGCAAGATTTGTCAACCCAAACCGTTTGTATATCTGGGCTATCTAGCAGATCAACTACAAAGGCAAGAACGAGGGAACGAGAAAAATGCTTTGCATTTGCTAATGCAACATACTCAGCAATGACATAGCTATGAGTGAGGCGACTATCCGCTTTCCGATATGCTGTCAGAGCTTGCGTATGAAGAGGTTCAGCTTGATAATGTAGCCATAGTAGTCCAGAAGTATCGATGAGCATTACTCATCCTCGTAAGTATTCGCATACTCTTTGACTAAATCTGCATCAATACTTTCGTTGTCGCAACTCATCGTGTTGTCTAAATTAAGTGTTCCAAAGTGACGCTCGAATTTAGTTCGTGCGGTTTCCCTGTTGGCTTCATTAGCAGGCAATTTGGAGGTTGGAGTAAACTGTTGCTCTATCAGTAAAGCGGCTAAATGCTCTGGAGCAACGCCAGCTTTTGCTACCTGCTTCTGAATTGCTGCAAACACCTGCTCACTGATTTCAAGCGTTAGAATTTGGCTCATACAAGTTCTGAAACAATACCAAATCCATTGTATTCTTCAGCCTTTGTCAGGGTTGCTTTTTCTACAGCCGATCGCAGGTACTAGCCCTCAAGATACTTTTGTTCACAGGAATCAAGACGAACTGGAGCGACTTAGTAATCTTGATTAAGGAGATGTAAAGGGATTAATGATCGCTAGCTCATCAATGGTTGAATACCCAAAATCTTCTGTGTAGAGGGTTTGAACGCTTGCTTCTAGACACGCAGCAACAATCATTGAATCCCAGTGGGAAAGACTAAAGCGGTTCATCAAACTTTCAGCGCGATCGATAACTTGCCACGTTGGAAGAGCGGTATACCAAACTTGCTGTAAGTCGCGAATATATTGATATGCCTGCGCTCGATCGTATCCCATTGTTTCTAATTTACGGCTAGCTGCCAAATACTCACACGCAACCTGCCAGAGCAAAACTCCTTCCGTTGAAGCTGTTACTAAAGAAGCTGCAATACTTTGCTTGAAGGGATTACGCGGATCATTGACGTAAATCAAAATATTGGTATCAACTGCGTTCATGGAGCATTTCTCGTGTGAACTGAGGTGCATCAACGGGAATCGGATTTTGCTGCATTCGCTCAGTTAAGGCTTTAAGAAAACGCTGTTTCGCTTCTACATCGGAAATTGGTGGCGAGATCACATGGGGGAATTGAACCAACAACTCAACCTCTGTTCCCTCTGGCAGTTCATAGTCTGTTTGCAGAATGAATGTGCCGCTACGATAAATTGCTTTTAGAAATTGTGGCATAGAGGAACATCCAAGAGAATACAGTGGTTTTAGCATAGCCGATCGCCAACATCATGCCTCATTCGTTCTTAAAGATTTAAAAACCATCAAATCGTAAAAATTTGTACTAATTCTGAGGCAAACTTTCCTTTTTGAGTTGTTATCCAGAAGCGAATCAAGGCGTAATTTGGCATATGAGCAACATAGTTTTTAAGCAGTAATTCATAGCGAAATGTACTTTCAGGTTCAAGTCTGAAAGGATCTGGCATATGTGCTGATAAAACCATATCAATATTTCTTGGTTCTAATAATCTCAAATCTTCACTGCGAGAAATTTCTGTGCGAATGTCAGGCATTTTAATCGTATAGGAAGCTTGTTGCGATATTTTTGCTGCTTGAGGAGAACCATATAGTTTCCACTCATTTGCAACACTGACAATCTCAATTCCTAGGTCATGCACGACAACGGCTGAATCCAGTTCGTTTATAAGCGTTATATCAAAACCTGGATCTACATCTTCTACAAAATCGGTTAGCTGAAAAACTTGAGTGTAAGGTTGTTGAAAGGAAGAGATGAATTCTGCTCGCGGGGGAGATTCTACTTCACTCCAATAACGCCTCTCCTGAGCAGCTACACGGACTAGAAACTGAACCAGACTAGATTTTTGAAAGCCAGCATTACGCCTAGTTAATTTCTTTAAAAATTTTCTTAGCGGCTCTGGAGGGAAAAGCCATACAAGAATTGTGATTATCAATCCTATTATTGAAAGAACTATTTCCATGCAAATCCAATCGAGCTTGTATTTAGTTAAACTATAGCGAACGTAATTAACAAGACAGATAAAGACATAATTTCGATTTTGGCTAAAGCAATCTGCGAATTGCCCTAACTCAGCAGACAGATTAAGGATTGCCCCCCAACGCAAAAGCCGATCGTGCCCAATTCAGAGACATTGCCCTCAGCAGTCAACCAGTCCAACACGGCCACCGCATCCGCATCATAGGCTTCGATCGCCGTTTGCCTGACGGCATCATTTCCCCGCAAACGACATTAAATTATTTACAGGATGATGAAAAGAGGGAACACAATCATTCCCTATAGGACGATCGCATTCCCTCGACTGGTTCCCTCGACTGGGCAGGCAAGTTGCTACCCCAGAAATTCAGTTAATTGGCTTATCAACTCATTAAGTTGCATGTTGGCGATACCAGTCGATCGTATTTTTCAGCCCTTGGCGGAAATCAACTTCAGCCGTAAAGTTGAATGCTTCTTTGGCACGTTGGGTGTCTAAACAACGACGGGGTTGCCCATTGGGTTTATCCGTTTCCCAAACAATATCGCCCTCAAAGCCCATCAGCTCGCAGATCAGTTCAATCAAGGTTTTAATGGAGATTTCGTAGCCAGTCCCCAGGTTAACGGGTTCGGGGTCGCTGTAGAACTGAGTGCCCATGACAATGCCTCTGGCGGCATCCGTGGAGTAAAGGAATTCGCGGGTGGGGCTGCCATCTCCCCATACTGGAATTTCTTTGTCTCCGCGCTGCTGTGCCTCATGAACTTTGCGAATTAATGCTGGAATCACATGGGAACTGCGGGGGTCAAAATTATCCTCTGGGCCGTAGAGGTTAACGGGGAGGAGATAAATTCCATCAAAGCTGTACTGCTGGCGGTAAGACTGAAGCTGCACCAGCAGGGCTTTCTTGGCAATGCCGTAGGGCGCATTAGTTTCTTCGGGATAGCCATTCCACAGGTCGTCTTCCTTAAAGGGAACCGGAGTGAACTTGGGATAGGCGCAGATCGTGCCGACACAGACAAACTTTTTGATGCCTGCTTCATAAGCCGCGTGGATCAACTGCGTCCCCATCATCAAGT
Source organism: filamentous cyanobacterium CCP2 (assembly GCA_003003615.1). Lineage (GTDB taxonomy): Bacteria > Cyanobacteriota > Cyanobacteriia > Elainellales > Elainellaceae > Egbenema. The sequence continues at coordinate 4,703 of PVWD01000205.1, forward strand.
TGTCATAGAACAACTCAGCGGGCTTTTCCCGGTTCAAGCCAATGCCGCCCACATGAGCCGCTAAATGGATCACAATATCCTGCTGATCGACGGCACGCTGGCAGTTTTCCAGTCGGCGTAAATCGCAGTCCTTCGATCGCGGTGTGGTAATTTTCTGGGGGTCGGCCCCCGCTTTGCACAGTTGGTCAACCACTTGGCGACCCAGAAACCCGGCTCCACCCGTGACGAGAATACGCTGATTATTGAGCGAAAGGTCAGTTGAGGTCATCATTTCACTTACTTCTGGAGGAACTGAGGACATGAATTCGGCAGGATATGGATTGAGAAAATCTCACTAAAACGACATGCTGCCAACGCTTTGACGAATTGTGGCATGATCCAAAGCTGCATTAGAGATTTTGCCGTTGAGGGGAATTAAGCCCAGTGCCTTCAGGTCAGCTTCGACCATAATGTGAACCAGTTGTTCAAAGGTGACAGAGGGTTCCCAGCCCAGTTTCTCTTTTGCCTTGGTGGGATCACCAATCAGTAACTCCACTTCTGCCGGACGCAGATACCGCTCATCAAACTCTACGTAATCTTGCCAATCGAGGTTCACATAGCCAAAGGCCAGATCCAAAAATTCGCGGACAGAGTAGGTTTCTCCGGTTGCCACGACGTAATCATCGGGAGCCTCTTGCTGAAGCATCAACCACATGGCGCGAACATAGTCCTTGGCATAGCCCCAGTCCCGCTTGGAGTCGAGATTGCCCATGTAAATCTTTTTCTGCTGACCAGCAACAATCCGGGCAACGGCTCTAGTAATTTTGCGAGTGACAAAGGTTTCACCACGACGGGGAGACTCATGGTTAAACAAGATGCCGTTACAGGCAAACATGCCGTAGGATTCGCGGTAGTTAACGGTTTGCCAGTGACCGTAAACCTTGGCGCAGGCGTAAGGGCTGCGAGGATAGAAAGGCGTGGTTTCCTTTTGGGGCACTTCCTGGACTTTGCCAAACATTTCCGAGGAGCCTGCTTGATAAAAGCGGACTTCAATCCCTGTGCGATGGCGATAGTCACGAATCGCTTCTAAGAGGCGGAGCGTTCCCATGCCCACGCTGTCAACCGTATATTCAGGCGCATCAAAGCTAACGCGAACGTGGGATTGTGCTCCGAGATTATAGATTTCGACGGGCTGCACCTCTTCCAGAATGCGGCGGAGCGTTGTACCATCAGTGAGATCGCCGTAGTGCAGAAATAACTTAGCGGTTTCTTTATGGGGATCTTCGTAGATATGATCAATGCGATCGGTATTAAACGTAGAAGTCCGGCGAATAATTCCGTGAACTTCGTATCCTTTTTCTAACAGAAACTCACTTAAGTAAGAGCCATCCTGCCCCGTAATCCCTGTAATTAGGGCACATTTCCGTTGCGTCATCTTGGGTATTCCTTATCAAACTGTGGGTAAAAGTGGCAAAACGCCTGATCTTAGAGAACTTCTGCCAGAAACCGGCAAGTTGTCTCAGTGAATGCATTAACTCCAATGAGTCTCACCTGATAGAGTTCCCAAAAACATAGTTAATGTACACCTGATCCGGGATGCCAGTTCAAGGTGAATGAGTATCAGCCGATCGAACACTACCCAAAGTACTTTTACCAATGCTTTAAACCCGTATCCGCAGATTTCTTCACAGAACACATGAAAATTGTGAAAACAATTTAAAAAAAATATAAAGGTTTTGTGTTGTACGGAGAATCTCAATCACACTGCCAGATCTTAATCGTACTGTCATTACTGCTGCTGGCAATGGTTTGTCCATTGGGGCTATAGGCGATCGCATTAATCCATTGTGTATGTCCGTGTAGTGTATACCGTTCGCGAAGAGTTTCTAGATTCCAAATTCGCAGGGTATGGTTAGCACTGGTGTTTGCCAGGGTTTTGCCGTCTGGACTGAAGCAAAGGAAATGGGGAGAGCCAGAAAATTCAATCAACGTATGGAGGGCTTCTCCGGTTTCAACATCCCACAGTTTAATCACGTTATCCCAACCGCCTGTAGCGATCGTTTCACCATTGGGGCTGAAGGCAACGGAAATCACGGAACTCGTATGTCCCTTGAGGATTCGCAGGACTTTTCCCGTTTGAACATCCCACAGCCGCACGGTTTGGTCGGAGCTACCGCTGGCGAGAATCTGCCCGTTGGGGTGAAAAGCGATCGTATGAATCAGGCGGGTATGCCCTAGAAAAAGCCGGATGCGCTGCCCGGTATGGGTTTCCCAGAGTTTAACTCTACGACTAGAACCACCACTGGCAATCAGAGAACCGTCAGGACTAAAGGCGATCGAATTGCTGACATGGGGATATTCGCTGAGGGCGTGGAGCCGTTGCCCGGTGTGAATATCCCAAAGTTTAACGGTTTTATCCCAACTGGCACTGGCAAAGGTTTGACCATCCGCACTAAACGCAACCGCATGAACCAAGTCCATATGCCCTGACCACCAGCCACCACTCCGGGTTTGCAATAATTTTCCCGCTGTCGGATTCCACAGTTTGACGGTTTCATCCCCGCTGCCGCTGACCAGGAGTTGACCATCCGGACTAAAGGCGATCGAATAGACTTTGCCCTGGTGTCCCTGGAGGGTAAGGGAGGAAGCATCGGAGGCGATCAGTTTGCGGCTGGGGGTATGAATTGGGGAATGCGTTGGGGGAACGGGCGGAGGGAATGACAGACTGTAGGTGGGAACGGTCGATCGTAGGTCGCGTAGCACTTCCTCAGCCGTTTGATATCGTTGCCTGACGCTGGTTTGGATGAGTTTGTCCAAAGTTAAACCCAGTTCATTGCTGATGGATTCAGTTAAATGTTCTCGCCACAGCAAGGTTCCTTCTATGGGATCAAACAAATCAAAGGGGTTGGTATGCGTTAGCAGGTAAATGCAGGTGACACCCAGGCTATAGAGATCGCTGGCAAATATTGGCTTACCCCGAAGCTGTTCTGGGGCGGCAAAGCCTGCACTGCCGATCAGCGTTCCAGTTTTGCTCAGGTTCGTTGGATGAGCAAGTTTGGCGGCTCCAAAGTCTACTAAAACTAACGATCGATCGGTTTGGCGACGAATTACGTTTTCGGGCTTAATATCCCGATGAATCACCTGATGCTGATGAATAAATTGCAGCACGGGAAGGAGATTATTTAGAACGTGACGAATTTCGGTTTCAGAAAACAGTCCTTCCTGCTGGAGTTCCTGCGCCAAATTTTCGCCTGCAATATATTCCTGCACAATGTACTGGCGATCGTCTTGCTCAAAGTGCGCCAACAGTTTGGGAATCTGCGAATGTTGTCCGAGGTGTTCTAGCTGCTGGGCCTCCTGCTCAAACAGTTCGATCGCCTTATGATTTGAGCGATATTCCCCTGGAAAACCTGCCGCCGGATAAAACTGCTTAATCACACAGCGATGTCCCACCGACTTCAGCCGATCGACTGCCAGCAATGTTCGCCCAAACCCACCCTGCCCCAACAGCCGAATTGCCTGATATTGATTCACCAATAGCAAACTTTTTCCGCAACTCTGGCAGAAATTGGCGCGATCGGGATTTTCGGGACGCTGGCAGGTCGGGTTAAGGCAGTAACTCATTGTCGTAAAACCTGCCTCACTGCTGGAATTGGGTGATTAGCCAGGCTCCAACTTGCGATTGATCCACCGATCGACTGCGCTGTAGTGCTTCTTCTAACCACTCCATTCGGAGTCCAGACAACACTCGCGATGTGTCAATCCGTCTGCTGCCCCGATGAATGATTTCAAAGGCAAGAATCTGCACCTGTTCTACATCAACTATCCAATACTCCCGCACGTTGAGATCTTCATATAGCAGGCGTTTGGCTCCCTGATCATCTAGCAACGTGGTTTTCGCGATTTCAATCACTAAATCGGGTGGTGGATACTGATTCAAATCAACAATATTGACTCCCCAGGGAATCATTTGGGAACGATCGCCGATGGAGTAGGAAAGGTCGGGCTGACATTCTTGCACTCCGGCTTTGCGATAGGTGCAGTTGTCTCTGGCGTTGAACGGGATGCCTCGTAAAGTCGCAAATAGGTTAACCGCAAACAGGATCAGGCTGTGATCTCTAGAATGATCAGAACCTACAGGCAGCATCTCCAACCTCATTTGACCGTTGTAGTAGTATCCCTTGGCCCGATCGTGAACGGGAGCCTCGATCGTCTGAAGATATTCTGCCCATGTTGCAGTCACCCAGGCATCGGTGAGTAAAGGAGGCTGTAGCTTAGACATGGCAACAAAACTGGGTTGCAAGTTGCTTCGATCATAAGCGATTCACAAAGTTTTGCTGTTTGCCCAGAACGAAAGACTTGACCCATGCAACGGCTTTGCCATTCGATCGCCTACCATCAGAATAGAAAGGATGGCCCATGATGCAGCCATCTCGATCGAGTTATAGATTGGTATTGTTCTGAGTATTATTCCATGCAGTTTATTGATCAGGCGGAAGTTGAAGTAATCGCAGGAAGCGGTGGCGACGGAATGGTTGCCTTCCGGCGGGAGAAATATGTGCCTGCGGGTGGCCCATCTGGCGGCAATGGCGGCTATGGGGGTTCCGTCATTCTCGTTGCCGTTGAGCGTTTGCAAACCCTGCTGGACTTTCGCTATGCCCGCACCTTTAAAGCAGAAGATGGGCAGCGGGGCGGCCCCAAAAATATGACTGGAGCTTCGGGGGACGATCGCATCGTTGAAGTGCCCTGCGGAACGGTGGTTTACGATGCTGAAACTGACGAAATTTTGGCGGACTTAACAAAGCCTGGACAGAAATTCTGTGTGGCAAAAGGTGGAAAAGGTGGCTTAGGCAATAAGCATTTTCTCAGCAACCACAACCGCGCCCCTGAAAAGGCATTACCCGGACTCCCTGGAGAAGAAAGACGAATTCGGTTAGAGCTAAAACTGCTGGCAGAGGTTGGCATTATTGGCTTACCCAATGCTGGAAAATCCACCTTGATCGCTGCCTTATCCTCGGCTCGTCCTAAAATTGCCGATTATCCCTTTACCACCCTTGTTCCTAATCTCGGAGTGGTTCGTAAGCCCACCGGAGATGGCACGGTTTTTGCTGATATTCCCGGATTGATTGAAGGTGCTCACCAGGGAACTGGACTAGGGCATGATTTTCTGCGCCATATTGAGCGGACTCGCGTCTTACTCCACCTGATTGATGTCACCCAGGAAGATCCGATCGCCGCTTACCACACCATCCAATCGGAACTGGAGGCCTACGATCGCGGACTGCCCGAACGACCGCAAATTTTGGCCATCAACAAAATTGATGCGCTGCCTCCCGATAGCCCGATCGCTGAAGACCTGGCTGCCCAACTGCAACAATTTACTGAGGCTCCCATCTTCATCATTTCCGCCGTTGCTCAGGTTGGGTTAGATGCGATGTTGCAGGAAGTTTGGCGACAGTTGGATAGGCAAGATGAGCAGGAAGAAGCGGCAGCACCTGAACCGATCGAAGGTGGGAATGAGTTTTTAATTCGGGAGCCGCAGGTAGATGTCGATCGGGTTTAGATACGCTGTACTCCTTACTGCACACTACTCTCACCCGCATAGGACTCATCCGAAGGTGGCGGCGGACTCACATTATTGGAGGCAGAAGGGGCCTGGTTCAGATGGTCATAGGTGACTCCTGAAATCTGACGGATCAGTTCAAACGCCCGATCGTCATTGTGAGGTCGCTTTACCATCACCGTAATCGCATAGCGTTTGCCGTTGGGCATATCCACTATCCCAGAATCTCCTAACAGTGAGCCAATGTCCCCTGTTTTGTGGGCGATCGTGGCCCCTTGCCCAATGGAGGCGGGAAGAAGCCCATTGGCAACAGTGCGCTCCATAATGTCCAGGAACCGATCGCGGGACTTCATTGACATCAGTTCGCCCTCGCTGACTCTAGCAAGGAGATATGATAGCTCTCTGGGAGAGGTTTCGTTGGTTCCCTCCAGGTCAGGGAGTGGATTGCGGAGAACCGTTTGCTGCAAGCCCCATTCCCGAAAGCGTTGATTGACCACTTCCACACCACCGAGCCGCCGGATAATCATATTCGTTGCGGTGTTGTCACTGGTGATGATCATGTTAGCTGCGGTTTCCAATGCCGTGTATTGCGTTCCGGCTCCATCAAACTGCATCTCTCCAGCTTCCCCTACAATGTCCCCCTCCAGCATCGTCAGCATTTCATCCAGCCGGATTTTTCCACTATCCACATCCTGAAAAAAGGCCAGTAAAAGCGGCACTTTGATCATGCTGGCGGCTGAAAACGTGGTTTCTCCATTCAGGCTCAGGTAATCTCCGTTGTCCAGGTCAAGGACAAATACGCCAGGGGTCAAATCTGTTGTGCCTTGGGCGATCGGTGTCACCTTTTGCAGAAGGTCATTCATGGGCTGCCCAGTCATTACCGAACTGACAGCTTGACTGGCTCCAGGAGCCAATCCCTGCACATAGGCAGAATCCTGCTGCAAATCATCGGCTACAGCATAGCTACCCTGCTCAGAGCGAACCTGAGGATTGGCCATGGAAAGCACTGTCCCAGCGATCGCCCATACCCCCACTCCCAGAATCACCAACCGCATTCCCTGCACAAATGCAGTTACAGAAAACGATCGCGGAGCAGTTCCCTTTTCTCTCGGCTGATTGGGCAACCGCTTACCAGAATGCCCCCCTGAACGATGATTCAACACGGCTGGAGTGGGATGAGCCGACTGAGGGGGCTGGGCGGAGTCCGACGGACGATCGATGCTGCGAATCTGTCTACGACGAGGTGGATGGGTTGGCTGAGTGGACGAGCGGGGGGAGGCGGTGTGGCCAGGGACAGCATGACTGGAGGCTGGGTGAGATCGGGCAGACTCTAATGGAATGATCGATCGTCCCTTTTCCCTGCTCTGTGGGGGTTGAGTTCGCCGCAATTCAGCATTTGGTGTTGACAATTCTCGCTGTTGCTGCCGTCGCTCCCGCCTGGAAAGTTGCCGTTGTGGTGCTGCTTTCCTCAGTCCTAAGACAGCCGATAAAACGCTCTGCAACCCAGAACGAGGTTTACCTGGCTTCCGTCGGGGTAACTCCTGCGGAGGGGAAGCCGCCGCCTGGGGAGAGGGAGAAATTGGTTGTCGGGGTGAATGGCGGTGTGGTGCCCTTCGAGATGGATTGCGCGGTTCCAGCACAGACTTTCTACCTCGTAATGCGACTAGCAATGAGAAGGAATTGACAGCAACCTGAGCGAAAACACCTCAAAGTATGCATCAAAATCCTCCTGAAAAATCGTTCAGGTGAAAAATATTCCACTGAAGAGTATCCGAAATTTTCTGCGTCAGTTG
>PVWD01000030.1 GCA_003003615.1 filamentous cyanobacterium CCP2
TGCTGATGAGGGGTCGATCGCAAACGTTGGTGGCATCCAACCGGCCACCTAACCCCACTTCGATGACAGCAATATCTACCTGCTGTTGAGCAAAATAGAGCCATGCGGCAGCCGTGACAACTTCAAATTGAGTGGGTGAGGGATGGGCAGGGTCGATCGCCGCCACAACGGTTTGTAAAAGGTCGTGTAGCTCGATCGCTGCAATCTCTTTTTGGTTAATGCAAATCCGTTCGCACCAGCTAATGAGATGAGGTGAAGTATACCGCCCCACACGGTAGCCCGCCTCCGTCAGCACCGATGACACATAGGCACAAACCGACCCCTTGCCATTACTACCCGCCACATGGACGATCGGCACTTTTTCATGGGGGTTGCCCAATGCCGCCAAAAGCCGCTGAATGCGCTCTAATCCCAGTTCCACCCCAAAATGCGTGAAGCGATCGAGCAGGGCATCAATTTGGGTGAGGGCCGCCTGATGGGAAGAATGGGAAAAGTTGGAGGGATGGGGATTTGCGTTTGCCGTACTCATTCAAACCAGTGAAGGGTCAATTGCTTCAGCATCTTATCCCATTTTAGATTTAGGATTGTGCCGCCTTGCGGTTGGCTGAACAACGTCATCGCTTTACAGTATTTTTACGCAAACTCCTAACGGCCGTTAGGTGACAGACGGGAACCTGGTTCCTTATGCTAAAGGTGTTATGTCTAGAGCTAAATGGTTACGTACTATGACCTAAAAGCTGACTGCAAAAGTCGGCACAGAGCGGCCCTACAAATGGGCAAAGTTAGTAAGCGCATTGAACGGGCAAAATATATCAAAACCATTCGATCGATTGCGATGCACAGTAGATGCTTACGAATCGATCGAATTTTGCATTACTTCAACAGATGAAACAGCTTCTTTAATTTGGCGCGGTTTGATCGGCTGGGCCGGGTTGCCCGCATAAATCATCATTGGTTTCAACGATCGTCCTGCTACGCTTCCTAACCCCAACACGGCTCCCTTACCAATGGTGACACCTGGCCCAACCACCGATCGGGCTGCTAACCAACTACCCGTTTCCACATGAATGGATGCAGTGATCAGCTTGAAATGTGGATGGCTCCAGTTATGGTTTCCCGTGCAGAGGTAGACTCCTTGGGAAATGCAAACGTGGCTTTCAATCATGACCATTGCTAAATTATCAATCCAGGCATCTTCTCCAATCCAAACATAATCGCCAACGGCCAATCGCCAAGGAAACTTGACCCGTACCCCAGGCTTAATTCGCACCCCTTGTCCGATCGTTGCGCCAAATCGACGGAGTAGCCAAACCTTCAACCCCGACATGGGCAACCAATAACTTTGTGTTAAAGGGGAGCCAATGAAGTACCACAGCAGTTGTTTCCAGTAGGGTGCTCCAGGTGTGTAGTTCGTGGGAGTGTAGCGATCGAGTTGCATTAATTGGGTCATGGAAATTATCGCCTAGCTCTAAAAAAATTCAGCAGCCTCCTTTATCTTTCTTTCTCGCAAAAGCAGATAGATCAGGCTAGATACCCAAATAATGGACTGGGCAATTTGTACGATCGCAAAATCAGTTAGCTTTGCCGGAATCCATAGGGATGTGCCCACCAAGGACAACATCAATAAATCTGCTCTTTTGGAGGAGCGAAAGAACAGAATGAGTAGAGCTGCTAATAAAAAAATCAGCATCACATTGTCATACACTCGATGATAAACAACAAGCCTGCCAATGACAGAAGCAATGGCAAATAACACAAGAACGGAGTGATTTCTAAATACTTGAAGTACTGCCATACCTACGAAAAAGCTAACAATGCCTAAAGCGAGTGTTGCAATTTGAGGATTAACTCCTAAATCTTCAAGCATTGACACAGCCGTGTAACCACCACTTCCAAAGTAGTAGATTTGCCTGTAGGTTCCACCAAAAACGCTAATTAGGTCAACACGCGTCAGACTGGTAATCATTAGAGAAGCCAGAATGAGGTAAGTGAAGAGTGATATGACAGCCTTATATTTATTTTTAATTAGCAAAGGTAAAAGGAAAAAAACAGAAATATTAGGCTTGCCCATCGCCAATCCAAGCATCAAACCTGCCCAAATTTTTTGTCGGTTAAACAACCAGTAAAACCCAATTAAAAAAGCATTAATAACAATACCGTATTGACCTAATCCTAATGTAGTCGCATGACTACTCATGGCTAAACAGGCAGCCATTGAAAAAAGAGCTTTATTTCTGCCATAGGGCTGACCCAGTTGATATGAGAAGACTGCCAGAACTCCCAGCGAAATGATATTGAGAAATGCCTGATAGACACGCATTGCTTCCCAACTGAAATTCGGGAAGATTATAAATCCTGAAAAGAAGGCCCAGGCAGGATATCCGCCAGATTCAATATGGCCAATTTCTGGAACATAGTTATAGTCAAATTGTTCTAAATAGTAGGGATATAACCCTCGATAAATGTATTGCTGTTCTTGCCATCGCAAAAACAAATCTCCAGCCCCATTATCAGCAAAGAGAAGGAAATAAAACCCTCTACCGAAATAGGCGATCGACAAAGCAAACAATAGGAGAGCGGCAAAAAACCAAACATCCTGTTGTTGGAATTTGTGTTCTTGCTTGGGCGCGGGGGCTGGTAGCTTGACCATGAATATCACTCAAAGATGAAGTTTTAAAGAGAAACAAACCGGAGTCAGCGGCACAACCGAAAAGATTTACGTAACTCATCTCTGAAACAGGGGAACGCTGTGAAGTTTCCTGCCTTTCCGTATGGAGAGGATGAAAGAAAAAATTTAATAAGCTCAATTAGCTATCAATACAACACGCGATGGCTGCATTTAAATTAAGTTCAAATAGAAGGTTAAAGCCGTTTAATCGCCACATCACAATACATATAGTGTGCTAGAGAAAGGTAGACGATCTCCCAATCTTCTTCAAGACAAAGTTCATTTACAGCCTGGATAATACCATACCGCATACATTCAACAGGAGACCAATAAGTATAGTCATTCAAAACTAAATATCCTTCTCGCTTTATCTTTTGCTTTGCCACTTCTATATCACGTTTAACTCCTTCATAAGAATGATCGCCATCGATATAAATGAAGTCAAAGTATTCATCAGGAAAATCTTGCATGACGATCGACGAATTTCCCTCATGCAAAGTTATAATGCCTGAGTTGATTTCCGATCGAAACTTTTCGTTAATAGAAAAGCTATGTAAGTCGAGATCAATCAAATGAAGCTTATGCGGACGGCAAATATCCAAAATCGATCTGGAAAATTTTCCGGTCTGCACACCTATCTCAGCGGCAATTCCTCCAACTCTCATTCTTGCCAGAATTGCTTCCCGATAGGGTAATAAACGACAATTCTCAAGATGCCTTTCTGTGAGCATCGGCACAGTAGGTAATTGGATGCAGCCAAATTGATCCTTGTATTGTTCCATTTGGCTTAACCATGCGATTCGTGCTTTTTCCAAGCTTTGGTCAATATTTTCCATTTTTATTCTGCAGGTAATATTTCTTTTTTCTCGTAATCGATTACTATATCCGGCTATTTAAGAAATGAGATGTGTGCCATTCATTTCCCATTTGTGAGGGGGATGGAGAATACTGCTATCAGATGTAGGTTGAACAAACAAGGAGTAGACATGCCAATGATAGTCATAGGCATAAGCCCAACTTCTCTCATGTATTCCCACATCTACAAAATAAACTCCACCACTCAGATCCAACCGATCGAGGGACAAAGTTACTCTTCCATTTCTGTGAATTTCTGGCAAATGAACTCCTGCATTTACAGTATTAGTCTCAAAACAAACTTGCCCATCTTCTCGGCTAATCGCAACGCTAAAGATAGGAGATTGAATGAGTTGATTGGTGCAGTAATCAATCTCAATTTTTAGAAATGTGCCACTATGAATAATGTCCGAGGGCAATAAACGAACATCTGTAATTTCAACTTCTAAAGAACCAAATCGATTTCGGTTGACCTCTAGCTCAATACCCGATCGCGTTGTTTGAGGAGGTCTTACTGGCGTTCGTCGCAACGTTTCTGTATGCATCTCGCTTTTGTATTGACCCGCGATAACTTTTGGATCTCCATAGGCAGCAACTCGTCCCTGTTTTAGCCAAAGGGCCCGATCGCACAGTTTTTCCACTTGACTGGCATCATGGGAAATTAAGACGATCGCACAACCATTTTGCTTGAGTTCAGCAATCCGATTCAGGCATTTGGTTTGAAACGCCAAATCTCCAACGGATAAAAACTCATCGACTAACAACACATTTGGATTTGTGTGAACTGCAACCGAAAATGCTAAGCGCATCTGCATTCCGGTGCTGTAGGTGCGAACTGGATTATCAATAAATGGTTCTAGCTCAGCAAATGCCACAATCTGATCAAACCGTCTTGCCACTTCACGGCGGGTCAGTCCAGCCACGATCGCGGTGACAAAGACATTCTCTCGTCCGGTGAGATCGCCATGAAAGCCAGCCCCTAAATCGAGCAGTGCCCCAATTCTGCCACTCACCCGAACTTGCCCTTCATCCGGTTGTCCAACTCCTCCAACTAACTGTAACAGGGTAGATTTACCCGCTCCATTGTGACCTATAACCCCAAGCATTTCCCCCGAAGCAACAGTAAAGTCAATGTGACGCAGTGCCCAGAATTGTTCCTTGGGCTGCATTTTTCGTAAGCCAGACAGCGCTGCTTCCATGATGGTGACAGGCTTCTCAGCGTGATAGCGATTAAAAAATTTGCCAAGGTTATGCACAACGATTGCATCACCCATCTACAACTCCTCCACAAAACGATGGCTCTGCCGTTGAAAAACTTTTATCCCGATTGGTAAAACCACTAGCGTTCCCATTGCAATCCAGAACAGCGCAAACCAGTTAGGTTGAACACCGTCAATTAAAATTGCTCGGTAGGCTGAAACGAAATGCACTATCGGATTAGCAAAATATAAAGTTTGATAAGTGGATGGAATATTGCCAATGGCATAGAAGATTGGTGTTATGTAAAACAGCAATTGCAGAAGAACACCAAGAGTATGCTGTGTATCTCGAAAGGTGACGTTCAGTGCAGCAAAAAAGTAGGACAAGCTGACTGTAAATGCGAATTGAATAATCTGTAGAACGGGCAGAAATAGAATTACAGATTGTAGTTGAACTCCATCAATTAAAAGAAAAATAATGAGGACGGGTAAAGCAAAAGTAAAGTGAACTAAACCAGTGGATACGGTTACGATAGGCAAAATAGCATTAGGAAATCCAGGTTGCCGAATCAAAGCACGATTGCCAATGATAGCTCCTGCTGATTGGAACAGTGAACTTTGAAACCAAGTCCAAACGAGCAAACCTGTAAAAACAAACGAAGAATACTGAGGAACGTCGATCGGCAAAATCACCTGAAATACAAAGACAAACACGGCAAGCTGTAACAGCGGATTGATCAACGTCCAGGCTACTCCTAGAAACGATCGCTTGTAGAGCAGCTTCATTTCACGAGAAACTAATTCACGCAGGAGATCATAGAGGTAGACCCACTGCCGCTTAAATGGAGAAAATTGCTTTTTTCGGCTGGTCAGCATTGTCTTCGTTTAAATTTCCTGCAAACTATTAGCTACTGTTGAGTGAATCACATCGGAAGAAGACACTTCTTGTAACAGTGCCTCAGATACAGTTGGACGTTGATGAACAGGAATATAGGGTGTGCTGCGTCCTAAACGCTTCACTCGTTGATGGGATAGCCAAAGTGACCAAAATCCCGCCAGATTTCCGGCAATCTCAACCAGGATTAGTGGAATAGGATGAGTACTACGGTGCTCTAGTCGCTCTTTGATGCGTCGCACATGCCAACCCGGCATGTCAATCAGCATATTTGGAATAACCCGAAAATCACGATCCCGTAGCAGCGTTGTTAAATGATAGGAAACAATTCCTTTACTGTAATTATAAAGTTGTCGTCTGAGAGCTGGCATAGTGCGACGATGCGTATGCCAAAGAAATGCTTTAGGTTCGTATACGATGGTGTAACCCGATTTAAGTACTTTATAAAAGATGTAAATATCTTCTCCCACACCTGAGGGCATTCCCGGACCGAGGGCCTCATCCATCAACCCAATCTCAGGATGACTGAAGATCGTAGAGCGGAACGCCGCATTTGCTGTTCCTCCCAATAACCAAACAGGAACAACGTAACGTGAGGGTGAGCGTTCAAACCAATCACTGTTCGCTTCAAATCGGTTAAACCCTCGATTTAAGCCGCCGTCGCCATATTGTTCAAACAGACATTGTGAAGAGGTTTCTAATTCTAATGGTAGAACATTACCCGTCACCACCATAACATCGTTCCGCGTAAAGGGTGCAATGAGTTTTTCTAACCAATCAGATGGCACCGTTACATCATCATCGACTGTGGCTATAATCTCCCCTTTAGCTTGAACAAAACCAGCATTTCGAGCATAAGCTACTCCTTGTCGAGGCTCACTTACCAGCTTAACGCTTGGAAATTCTGAAACAACAGGTGGTGTTAGCCCAGAGTCAGGATGATTGTCAACTACAATAATCTCGACCTTCCGCAGCGATTTTTGAGATGTCAAGCAACGTAAACAGTTTCGTAAATTATCAGGACGATCATAGCTTCCTACCACAATTGATACTGGTACATCAGTTGGCAATGTAGCAGGTTTTTCACTATCTTTAGAGTGTTGAAGTCGTTGCTTTAGAGAAGCAATTGCTTCAGCCCAGCGGATATCTTTGTTATGACCAAACTCTGCTTCTAGTAAGCCTAGACCCACCGAAGCAACAATTGCCTCAACCAAGCGCTCGACACTGACAATTTGGCAGTCGTTGTAAATATCTACACTACCCAAGGGAATCCCCTTCCAAGTCACAAAAATCCGAACGCTAGTATAGTCTGTGACATCCGTCAGAGCAGAGAGGGGTTGTGATGCTTCAACAGTGCGCACTGCCACTGCACCGGGAATTTTGGGAGCAGACTTCAAAACAATAGGTTTTGCTGGCACAACAGGCAGTGGTTGCGATCCGTGAGTTTCTGCAATTTCATTCGCTATTTTGCAAGCTTTTTGGTAGCGAGTTAACCCAATCAAGCAACCCCACATTTCGGCCCATATCAAATCACGAGGAAAGCGCGATGGACTCATTAAAGAGTTTATTAAACGACGCAAATGCCATGACCATATCCAGGACAACCCAAGCCGCAAAACGCAAAGTCGTTCATCTGGATAGGCCATTGCAGTACGGACAAAGTAGGAGTAGACACTACCGTTATTGGTCAATTGCGTCCGCAGTTTTTGGTAATCACGACGATGGCGGTGCCAAACCATTGCACTAGGTTCGTAAACGAGCGTATAGCCTTCCTTAATTACTCGAAAGAACATTTCTAAATCACCAGCACCATTTGTGACAGTACCCACATCTAGAGCAGGATCAAAGCCATCAATCTGATCGAAGACACAACGACGATAAGCCATATTTGCACCTGTTCCCAACCCTACAGCCGCAACTAACCACCAAGGCATTTTGTCACCCTGACATACTCGATACCACTTACGCTCAAATCCCTTACCAAAACCATCTTTCATTTCAAAAAGGATTTGAGCCTCTGTTTCAAGTTCATAAGGCACAATCAAGCCAGTGACAGCCATGACTTCTGGATTTTCAGCGAAAACTTTGGCTAATGCCTTCACCCATCCCCGATCGACCACTACATCATCATCGGTGTACGCAATGATTTCACCATAGGCTTCAATATTGGCTCGATTTCGTGCCCAATCTAAACCCGGACGAGGTTCACGGACATAGCGAACCTGTGGATATTGGGTTTGTACTAGCTGTTGGGTTGCATCATCACTGGGCGCATTATCGACAACCAGCAAATCTAAATGAGGATAATCCAGTTGAACGATCGCATCTAGACATCTGGCTAAATCATCCGTTCGATCGCGGGTGCAAACTGCAACAGTGACAAGGGGTAAGGGTTCAGGGCATGGCGGCGGTGGCACATCCAGCAGGTTTTCAATTGTAAATTCCTCTGGACGTTGAGGAGAGGCCAATCCATTTTTAATCAGCTCATGAATGATTTTCCAGCTATGCTCTTCCAGGATGAGCTTACTGAGAGTTTGAGCAGAACAATACCCATTTGTAATTGGGGCTTTGACATAGCCGATCGGCACACCATGTAAGCGTACTAACCCCTGTAACCCCATGTAGCCTTCTAAGCCTTTGATTGTCTGAATGGGGCGGCTCAGTTCAACGTCAATGACTTTAATTGGATAGAGCATAGAACGAATTCTTACAATTTGAGGAGTTGAAGCAGGCGGAGAAAAAGGAGAGAGACAAGTTTTCTAACTCAAGCGATCGGCTTAAAAGTAATTTTTCAGCAATTAACAATCGCTATCCTTGAGCCTCAATATTCATTCAGAGCCACGACAAGACTTTATGATCTGTTGTGAATTAGCCGAATTTTTTGGACTATGGAAACAGTTTGAAAATATCAGAGTGATATAGTAGATAGCCCATCCGACTAAAATTTTTAACCAGATTTGAGATGAGGCTTTTTTGAAATTTTCGATCGCAGCCTCTGTCTTGTTTTGTCTCTGCAATGATAAGAAGCTAACTTCTTTGGTTAGATGACTGAAATGCTTGGGCGAAAGTTTCAAGTAACTTTTGACAAACAGAATATAAAAACCAATTCTCAAAAAAGGAGTAATTCGATCGACTTTAATTGCCTGTCTTAGCCAGGACAGGGAACTCTGAAAATCGTTGTTTTGACTGCTTAGACGCGCAAGATAAAGATAAAAGCTGCTGCTAGATATTTGGTAAAAAAACCTCGGAACCTCAGGGTATTTTAGCCTTACCGATCGCAGCATTAAAGCGTGAGATTTTGCCATCGTATGATAGCTAGAAGACATACTGCTAGTTACCTTGCGATAGCCAACCAAAAACTCTGAAACAACTCGATATTCGTAGCGTTCAGCAAAACGGAGATAGAGATCCCAATCTTCACATCCTTGTGCTTGTTGGGCTAAGAAATTGCTGCTATAGCTTCCAGTGGTTTCAAAGCAAGTACGTCGAATCAAAGAAGCACTGGAGTTTCCCAAAAAATTATGGCAGATTAGGGCAAGATAGACATTACCTTCGACTAAGGATGCATGGAATCCACCTGTAGGTTGATCGTCTTCATCAATATCAACTGACCATGAATAAACCACCCCCACTGAAGCAGACGATCGCAAAAAACACTGAACTTGCTTTTCAATATTCGTGGGATACCAAATATCATCCGCATCAATTGGAGCAATAAATTCTCCTTGAGACTTCTTGATCGCCAAATTGCGGGCAGCCGCAACGCCTGAATTAAATTGCTGAATCAGTTGCAATCGTGAATCTGTTTGAGTCAGTTCCTGAACAATTTCAGCCGTGCGATCGGTTGATCCGTCATCGACAACAATAATCTCTAAATTTTTGTAGGTTTGTTGCAAGACAGACTCAATTGTTCTTGCAATGAAGGCTTCTGCATTGTAAGCAGGAATGATCACTGAAACCAAGGGTAATTCAGCATCGCATTGAAGATCGGGCATGATTACCTTCTTCCATTCTTTCTAATTGGAACAGGTATCAGAACGTCTTGGAAAGGGGACACCAGTTCCACAGCAACTTGAAATTAAAAGCGTGACATCACCCTGCGTAGACTCTATGCAGTCTCGCACGCAAGGTGGTAACAATGAAGGGGTGTAACTCGGTTTTTATAGAATCTGGATAGTTGTGTCTAGCTGAAATGAAGTTTTAACAATCTTCCGGATCACGCCGCTTTGTCATAGAAGAACACCATTCCAAAGACAAACCACACCATAATTTGTAGTCACTATATTTTTATAGCACTAGTTCACTTTTTATCCCACTTTTATGACTTTAAAGAGAATGAAGATTACTTAAAAAAGGAGAAATATTTCACTTCAGCAAAGACAACCTTTATTTGCACTATTACAACGAAGCGCGTGATTCAATCACCTCTCGCAAACTGGCTCCGGTGCGTCCCGTTGCTAACCACAATAGCGATCGTCCTCCATCCCGCGCAATGCGAATCCAAGACTCTTCTTCTGATTGAGAAGGAACTGCTACTGGCGTAAAGATAATGCCGTTTGAACCCAGAACGATCGTGGCAATCACCTTTGCACGCGGCATATGAAAGTCTGAGGTGACAACATATAAGTGTTGAATGCCTTCGCGCTTGAAGTCAGAAACTAAGGTTGTAAAATTCGTAACTGTGTCGCTTGCTCGATAGTCTAAATGGACACGCTCATCCGTCACGCCTGCCGCTCGAAAAATGGCATGGGCAACATCGGGTGCCTCGCCTGTAGACACCCAAACTTCCAAATCTGGATAATATTTTGCTAATTGAGCCGCTGTTTCTTCCCGATTGGAGTCACCCCCCAATACCAGAATTGCCTCTGGCTGGGGAGCTTGCTGAGCCGCCATTACCAAACGAAGCGGAATCAAACTCAGCCAAACCAGCAGAATGCCACTAAATCCTACTACCCCAATTCGTCCGAATCGTTTGAGCATCATACACACTAGCTGTAACTGTTATTGATTACCCAACAATTAGCCTAGCCTGTATTTTAAAAAATGCGAAGAAGACAGATCACAAAATCTGCCTTAATTCTTCGCCTAGAGCTTAAGCCCCACTCAATCCTGATTCGATCGCCTTGCAATGCACATCATCACCAGTGCCCCAGCTTGAGAATCTGGATCAACACCGCATAGTCTTTGAGCAAGTCGCACTTTCCATTCAGCCTGCCCGCGTTCTCCCCATAGGACTTCTGCACCCGCCGTGCGGTTGTGGGGATGGAGTTCGATCGTGTAGCCCATTGGTTCCAAAATCTGGCGGAAAAATTCTGGTGTCACACCATCACCGGGCATATGGTGGGCTTCTGTTGCCGTACTCCAATATTGCTCGTCGGCCGTTGCATGTCCACCGCGTCGCAGCAATCGATAAATTGGCAGCCGTGCATTCCAAATGAATCGGGCAATCCAGTTGTCATTCCACATGGAGCGTTGGAGGTCGTGGTCGGTCAGCAATAGCCCCCCCGGACGCACCAAACGGGCCGCCTCTCGCAGCACTTTTGCCATATCATCGCAGTGATGCAGCGTTGCGTTGAGCGTCGCGATATCAGCAAAACCATCGACAAAAGGAAGCTGTTGGGCATCAGCCAGAACGGGTGTGTAGCCAAGGGATTCGGCCATTTTTAGCCCACCCGCAGAAATGTCAACGCCAATCATTAGGTGGGGAGTGCCCAAATGCTCACGTAGAGCCGCGTAAACGTTGCCAGGGCCACAGCCAATATCAACAACAATCTTACCTTGCCAACTACCAATGCAGGACTGCCATCGTTCTTGAAAGGCTCGATCGCGGTGAACGACATCAAGATAGCTCTTTGCCCACTCCGCATGGCCAAAGTAGAAGCTATTGGCCTGCATGGCGGGTGAAAGATTTGAGACTGGAAATGAGAGAATGCCCTCGTCGTAGTGGCTTTGAGTATGATCGGCAATGTATTCAGACAATTTGCAGAATGTTTGAGTGGACATCAGGTGCATCAGAGTTGAAGTTTAGTAGGTTAACAGCCAAGAACTTAAATGAGCGATTTTGACATTCGGTAGAAGGCTGCCCTGTTCAACATACTTCCTCAAGCACCTAGCCAAATTCTGGGCGGTTTTACAATCATTAAACTTAAAGTGATTTGAGCAAGCAGTTTGTGCTTAACCGACATCAACAGATGAAGCAATAACACACTTTTCCTACCGTAGCTCATTATTGATATAAAACACCAGATCTTTGTGTGAAAAATGTACAAACCTTACTCTAAGACTTAGGCTAGAACCAAAGATTTGATGTGAATGCTATTGTACTTCAATAGGTTGATGAAAGCCCACATTTGTAGGCAGCTTTTTTTGTGTTGCGATCGTTTGATAAGCCGGAATCAAATTTTGGGCGATCGTATGCCATGAGTACTTTTCTTTCGCTAATTTGATACCGTTCTTACCCATTTGCTGACGACGTTCTGGCGAGGCTAAAAGGTGGCGAATCGCATCTGCCAGCAAGTCTTCCTCTCCTTCAACCACAAGCCCTGCCTCGGCAGCAGCAATGTCTGGCGCAATTTGAATTCCCGGCGTGATAACCACTGGAAGACCAACGATCAGAGCCTCAGCCACCGCAATACCAAAATTCTCGGAGAACGAGGGCAACACAAATAAATCTGCGCCCTGGAATAATAAATCTTTATCTTGACCGACCACCATTCCCGGAAACGTAACGCGATCGGCCATGCCGAGCGTTTCAACTAAGGATTGCAACTCAGATATATAGTTTGCGTCTCCTGATCCGGCCAAAATCACATGAAACGGCAAGCTTTTTTGTAATTGGCTGAGGGATTTTAGCAGCAATTCAGGGCGTTTTTTGTAGTGCAGTCGCGATAAAAATAGGATAATGGGTGTATTGGCTGGAATATTGTAGTGTTGCCGTACTTTCGTTGCTGCTGCTGGGTCGATCGGTGGCGCATTCACGCCCAAAGGTAGGGTAATGGTCGGCGTTTTGACTCCAAAATTGCGAACATCTTCAATTTCAGAGGGGCTAGTACAGTGAATTGCCGCTGCTCGCTGTAAGTTCCGTCGTTCTGCAAGTGCGGTGTAAATTTGCTTTTTCGATCGGCTTTGTGCTAATGCCCAAGAAGTGAGTTGCCCCATTGTCCGCACCGTATAGGGAACGCCTTTCCAACGGGCGATCGTGGCGGCGCAAGTCGGAGCATAGGAAAACAGATAGTGATTATCTAAAACATCGTATTCCTGAATGTGATTCCACAACCATTTTGTTAAAGCAGGTGAAAAAATAAATTCTTTCAACGCAGGAGGTTGATAGGGCAGAAACCAAACCGGAACAGATGCATCGGGTGCATCGCTCCAGTGATAGTCAACTCGCTGGTTTAACGGTACATCCAGAAAGCCAGACCCATCGTAATTGGTTGCAACAATTTCGGCATCCACGCCACAATCCCTAAGGGCACGAACCAAATTTAATGCAACTTGCGGTGGCCCACCTAACGAAGGGCTGAGTCCAGGGATCACATGCAAAACTTTCATATCTGAATGTCTCGATTACTTCTGAAGGAAAAACTTATTAAACACAACGAGGGCAATTACCGGAAGAGCAAGCGTCGTGAACTCCAACATACTTCTCATCGTAATTCCAGCCACGAAAAATCCCAGCGCAAACACTGTCATTGCATATGCTGATTGTCTCTGTAAAGCCAAACGGTTCCACCATGCTGCGAACGCACCAAAGAACAAAGACATCACAATTACGCCAAAATATCCTGCCATCAGGTAACTCTCACCCAAGTAAGTTGCAGCAAGCGTGTATCCTTGGACTCCAGCAATTTCTTCAATGGAAACGCTCAGACCAAGGGGTTTACCAGGATACAAAACTCGCGGAATCGGCTTAATGAGCGACCAGTGAATAATCTCAAGTCCAAGAAAATCGTGGTTTGCGGGCACTGCATCTGCAATGATGGCAAGGGAATTTAAGTTGTAATCAACCGCCAGAGTGTCCCGAACACCTTCACTTTCATAAACCTGGTTTTGAATATAGTTGCGTAAACCAATGGTTCGGAATTCCAGCATGTGATACGAGGCATTGACAAAGAAAACACCCGTTAACACAAGGGGCAGAATGGTATTCCTTAAGTTATATCGAGGTAATGTTAATAGATAAGAACCGACAAAGGTTGCACAATAGGCAGCAAAGATGTTTCTTGTTCCGCCGGCAAATCCTTTAAACATGGTCAATGCAAAGATGGCGAAAACAATCAACAGTTGAAAATTAGATAAGTCTTTACGGCGATTTAAAATCACTCCAGCCAAAGGCGGAATTAAGAAAGCGAGTAATGCTAATTCAGTTAAAAATGTGTTCCATCCGCCATAGATTCCACGAGTCCAGGGTTCAGAAAATCTGGGCCCCATCATGGCATTAATCATACGGATGATATCAAAATCAACCGACAAAAGCATATAGAGATAGCCGAGAAAGGCCGCTCCAAGAAAAATCTGGAAGATAGTTTTCGTGGATATGTCTTCAAAGCGTAACCATTTAGAATAAACGGGTTTCGGCTTTACGAGATGTCGTCCGATCGCCAGTGCCCCCATTCCAATGACAATGATTGCTAATCCTTTCGCAGTTTGTTCTAGCGTCAGCCAATCATCAAAATCTTCCTGGGGAAAGAGAAACTCGACAAGGGTCAGGAAATAGAGCGAGGCCAGACACATCAGATCCACTCGAAAGAGGTTGCGAAGACCTCGTTGGGCATCCAGAAAAATGCTAATAGCGAGGGTAATCACCGCAGGAATGGCAACACTTCTGGCCATGAGTGATGGAGTTTCAGCCGAGGCACTGAGACTAAACCCAATAAACAGCCCCACCAGGAGAATCGCCGTCCCTACTGTGGAAGGTTGGGGAGGATAATTAAACTCTGGGGGAGCATATGTGGATTGTTCTAGCGAATAGCCTGTGTATGACATAGGTAGATGTTCAATTCAAAACAACAATCGGACGGACATCATCAGCGAGCCAATGCATAACCAGGGTGTTGATCGATCGCTTCCTCAAACAGATTGAGCAATTTAGCCATTTGAATATCCCAGGTCAATTCTCGTTCAATGAGCCGCTTAGCATTGTGTCCTAACTCGATCCGCTTTGCATCATTTTTCAAGATGCGATCGAGTGCATTTGCTGTTGCTTGAATATCTTTTGGTGGAACAGTATACCCGTGAATGCCATCTTGCAAAACATCCGTAATGCCTCCATCGTTGCAGCAAATCACAGGTTTTCCGGCTGCCATTGCTTCTAAATAGACGGTTGCGAAGGGTTCATCCCACCCGACCAAAGCAAAACAATCTGCCCAAACCATTTCCTGAAGTACTTCGGCATGGGGTTTCCGTCCAACCATCTGAACGCGATCGGCAAGACCCAACTCGGCGATCGTCGCTTTAATGATGGCTTCCTCTGGGCCAGAACCAATAATTCGCAAGATTGCATCTGGGTGCTGGGAACAAATTTGGTGAAATGCTCTGACCAAAATTGGAACACCTTTCCGCTCTGCAAATAATGCACAAGCCAGGATAACTTTTTTGTTTTTTAGTACGGCTGGACGCGGAAGCTGAAATGCTGCTTCTGGGAAGGGATCAATTGCATGATGAATGGTATGTGTCTTGGCTTGGGGAAATAGGCTCTGCACGCTGTTTTCCATCCGCTTCGATGCACAAATCATAGCACTGGCAGACTCCACAACAGCCTGTACCGCTTTCCGCCGTTTCGGATATACAGCACAGTCTGACATTTCCTCAAAATCATAGTCTGAGGTAATTAAAGGCTTTTGAAGGTGTGGGAGAGATTGATTAATAACCCAACCATTGGGCAAACTGTGGTGACAGAATAGTACATCCGGTTGAAATTGCTCAACAATGCGATGAAGTTCTTGTCTTGCCGACCACCACGCCATTTTCAAGTACGGCTCAGGATTGACATATGCCCAGCCTTTGACAGGCGGCACGGGATAGTAGAGCCATCGAGGGTAGCGTACTCGGACTCCTCCCGTCCAAATGAATTCTTTTGGGCAATGGGCGTAAGCTTTTGCTCCGCGTGTGGTTGCAATTTGCTTTGGAACCCAGGAAGTAAACGATACCGCCAATAGTTCTATATCCTGACGAGCAAGGGCTTGTGCCTGAGTCAGTGCCCAGGTTCCCATCAGGGAATTATCTGGCTTAGGAAAATAAGATGCCAGGAATAATACCCGCAAACGGCGAGATTGCATAGCTACATCCGATCGAACTGAGGTACTATGGCAGCGGATGAATGAGTTAGGACAAACTCAGGTTTCCGAAACCCAAAGAGTTTGGAACACAAAACCGTCCTAATCATCTTTTAACTGCTACATTTCTTCTTTCGTTGGATCTGTGCCTGATCCGTGAGTTTTGTCAAAACTTTAAGCCAGCGATCGGCTCCGACGGAAGGCGACCACTCATTCGCTTTAGCAAGAGACGCTTGACTAGCGGCTTTGAGGCGGTTTGGATCTTGTAAGTAAGGCATCAACACTTGATACAAAGCTTCAGCATCTCCAGCCGTAAACACCTCACCATTCACACCTGCCTCCACAAGGTCATAGGCCGCTCCTACTGCATCAGAGCAAACGATCGGCAATCCGGCTCCCACTGCCTGATTCACCACCACCCCCCAACCGTCATAGCGACTGGGCAACACAAAAAGATCTGCTTGCCGGAAAAAGTGGGGTAAATCATCGGGTGCTTGAAACCCAGCATATTCAATCTGTTGTCGCGTTTCGGCTGAGACAGCCTGCATCATTTGGGGCAATTCGGCCTCCCGTCCCACCAGCAGCAACCGCGCCTTTAAACCAGCTTGAAGGATGCGTTCAAAGGCATGAAGTAGCAAATCCACACCCTTTCGAGCAATCATCTGTCCACAAAACAAAATTGTGATTGGCTCACGGGGTCGTTGCGGACGATCGACCATAAACTGCGATAAGTCACAGTAGTAAGGAATATTAAAAATGAATTTATCGGGGTAACGTTGCCGATAATCTTGCTCTGCTTGGGAACCGATCGCCGTAATTGCCCAACATTGCTGCAAAGCCTGGGCAAACCCTTTCTGTAGTTGCCCTTTCAAACCCGGCGAAGCACCCACCATTTTCTCACCCCAAAAAACGTGAGGAATTCGCTTGGCTTGCAGATGCAGAAGTAATTGCGCCGTTGAATTTTGATATCCATTTAGCACGACTACATCGGTTTGGCGAAGGCTAGGTAAGTGCCAGTTAACATGAAAACGCGATAGTCCCCAGGAAAGGTATGTACCAGGCAGAATGTGTTCGTAGGGTTGAAGCGGCTTTTCAGGCCAGGGGGAATCAGGGCTGGCTGGTTCAAGGTAATGCACCTGAAGCCGAATGTCTGAACAGCTGGAAAGCGCGTAGAATAAGTCCCGTTGGTAGGGGGAAGGTACAACGGAGTAGAAGGTGACGTTAATCGGATTAGGAGACATATTACATTAGAAAATACTGCTGCAATGAAATCTAAAAAGCAAGTGTCAAGGACAGTTTTTGAAGATTTTTAGAGAGACTATGCAAACTGAAATCAGATTGAATAACGGAATTTTCAGAGATGTTTTTTAACTGCTCAGGATGCTCTAAAAGGGATGACAACCGATCGGCAATTGCGCTACCCGTTACCTCTGGTAATCGCCATCCATTGACACCCTCTGTCACTACATCTCCGCAAAACTGAGAGGCAACGATCGGCAGTTTCCAGGCTTGGGCTTCCAGTTGAGTTAGTCCAAACCCATCCGAGAGGGTCGGAAACAAAAATACATCGGCTGACTGGTAATACTGAGCAGTTTCACTACGCGGGACTGCCCCCACCCAACGAATTTGAGGATGGTTCTGAAACTCTGGAGGAATGGCAATTTGCTGGGAGCCAACAAACCAAAATTCGATCGGCTTTCCTTCCAATAGCCGAATTGCATCTAATACTGCGGCAATGCCTTTTCGCAGAGTGACTAAACCTAAAAATAAAACTTTGAGGGGGCGATCGGCTGAAAAAGCATCTGGACATATCCGGGTAAATTGGGCAGCTTCAGTAGGCGGTTCATAGACCAGCGGAATAACCCGAATTTTGTCTGCTTCAACACCAGCTTGCACTAATAGCTGCTTTGACCAATCTGAGTTAACAGCAATACAGTCTGCCAAATGGCACTCCTTCTGCCAATTTTCCCAGTAAGTAGCTGGTGTGGGCTGCCAAGTGGGAGCCAGATCAGGAGATCTGGAGTACTCTTCTTGAACTATCTTTTCCTCTGAAATGCCAGGATCAATTTGCGCTAAGACAGTGTACCATCCTTGTTGTTTGGCATAGTGCAATAATTCTAGAGCCGCATAGCTGTAAGCCAGTAGAATTGGTCGTTCTCCCGTTTTTGAGAACTGAGCAGATACTTGTTTAAGATGTTGAAGGGCATGAGTTTGAAACCAGTGATTGCGAGCAATCATATGCTCCCATGCTCCCAGCTTATGAATGCGCTGAATGATTTCAAACTGAACAAGCGATGGCGTAAATGCCTGAACGTTTGCATCTACTAAATCAGGATGAAATCTCTCTTGTATCCGTTTCAAAAGCGGATTAGGAAAAGAATAAGCCAAAGATCGAGGATTTACCCAAGCATCTGTTAATAAAACCTTCAGTTGATTGACCTGATGAAGTGCTCTCGGAATTGCATAATGCTCACGCGCACCGAGTTGACAACATATCCAAGGAGTATTCTTCATTGTGCCGTTGCTTGAGGTAGAGATGCTTGAATGAACGAGCGACGTAGCTTTAAGTAAGAAAATAAAGATTGAGATGCGATCGGTTGGCGATACTGGTGATGTTGCCACAGGTGCATTGGAATCATGATGACCCCCTTGCGGATGCCAGCCCATCTTCCATGCCGTACCAACCAAACGATCCGGTTAAAGCACTGCATCAACCCCAGCCACCATAGGCTTGGCGGATACCTCAAATAAGCTAGTAGGGCTAAGTTAGCAATACTCGCAGCCGTTACTTTGGGACTGCTATGATGCGCTAGCCTGGTATCATGGAAGACCCTTAACCAAGGGCTAATTAAGATTCCCCAGTCCATCGCATGGAGTCTCAGAGAGAGATCCACCTCCTCCATCCCATAAGCGACCGGAAGGGCAACATATCCCTGGGTTTGCTGAAAGATTTCCTTGCGGTACGCGCAGCCACATCCGACAAAGGCTGATTCCCATTGGGCCGTTTTCTCGTCGGGCTGGATCGGCTCGTCAATATGGTAAATTGCAGCTCCAATGACCGCAGCCTTGGGAAACGCCTCGAATAGATAAATTAACCGATCGAAATAGTCTTTATCCAGCGGGTAAGAATCATCATCAAAACTTGCTACGATCCCATGTTTAGCGTGAGAAATGGCTTTGTTGCGCCCTCCACCTGGCCCCATTTGAGTATCACTTTTGAGAATGATAATATTCTGAAATGGGCTATTCTGAATCGCAGACTCAGTGACACGATCGCCCGCATCAACATGAACGATAATTTCATCTGGTTGAGGATCACATTCCAGTATTTTTTCGATCGCTTCTAACAATTGATCAGAACGGTTATAGGTTGGAATGACGACGCTAACATTGCAGATGTTCATAGACAACTCATGCTCAGATGCGAGAATACTCCATATCGTTTACAGGACTGACTAAATCTTTGTCAGAAAACTCTGTTTTGTATCGAATCACCCTAGCTGGAACACCGACCGCAATCGCCCCCTCTGGAATATCTTTTGTCACCACGCTACCTGCTCCGATGACCGCTCCTTTACCAATCGTGACTCCCTTAAGAACGGTGACATTTGCTCCTAACCAAACCCGATCGCTAATGCAGGTGGGTTTTGAAATGAGCGGTTGTTCTAAAGGCGGCAAGTCTCCAACAAATCCATGATCGTGATCGGTAATGTAGCAATTGGGCCCGATCGCACATTGCTGACCGATGGTAATGGAGCAGGATGCATCGATAAACGTATTGCGATTAATATAAGTACTGACACCAATCCGAATTTTAGAATGAGAAAATGATTCTCCACTACACAGCAGCACTACGCCTCGATCGAGTGAGCAGCCTCCCTCCAGTTCAATCTCATTAAAATTACGCGGAATTTCTACCTCACGCATCCAGACGTATCCATGCAGCCTAACGCCTCGATTGCGATAGTAAAAATTTCGCCACCGACTTTTAATTCCTGCAATCACTCGTTGCATGAGTTTGTAAACCCCTATGAACCTGATCACTCGTTCCTGGACGAAGCAACCTTATCCGGATAGATCGTTTAAACATTGCCTTCTGAAACGAGTGAGAGTCCAATTTCATCAGAATTACAGTTTATTTAATTTCCCTTCGCAAAGTTGTTCTATGGTACAAAATTACTTCTATATCCTTTACTGAGCCTTCATGTCTTCATCTCGTTCCGATCAAGACTCACCCTGGAAAGATATTTTGCGCCAATATTTTCAGGAAGCGATCGAGTTTTTCTTCCCCCAAACGGCAAATCGTATTGATTGGAGCCGTTCCTACGAGTTTTTAGATAAAGAGTTTCAGCAAATTGCTCCAGATGCAGAAATTGGTAAACGCTATGCAGATTTACTCGCTAAAGTCTGGCTAAGGCAAGGACAAGAATTATGGTTGTTAGTACATACCGAAATTCAAGCCAGTCCTGAGGCTCAGTTCGCTGAACGAATGCTAACCTACCACCTACGAATTTTTGACCGATTCCACAGCCACGCTACCAGCCTGTCTATTCTCTGCGATGGCAATACCAAATGGCGACCCAATCGTTACTCCTTTAACAGTCCTGATACTGAACTTACCTTTCGATTTAGCATGGTCAAATTATTGGACTACCGTGATCGGTGGTTGGAACTCGAACAAAGCCATAATCCATTTGCCGTAGTTGTTATGGCACATCTAAAAAATCAAGAAACGCGAAGAGATTCCAACCGCCGTAAAGATTGGAAGCTGAGCCTGATTCGACAGCTGTATGAGAAGGGTTATGCACGGCAGGAAATTTTGAACCTGTTTCGCTTTATTGACTGGGTTATGATCTTACCAGAAGGCTTAAGCCAATCATTTTGGCAAGAGTTGAAAGCTTACGAGGAGGAACGACACATGCCCTATATTAGCAGCGTTGAGCGGATTGGATTTGCAGAAGGAATGAAACGAGGGATAGAGGAAGGAGTCAAGCAGGGCATTGAGCAGGGCATTGAGCAGGGCATTGAGCAGGGCATTGAGCAGGGCATTGAGCAGGGCATTGAGCAGGGCATTGAGCAAGGTGTTCGGCGGGAGGCCCGATCGCTTGCTTTGAGGCTCCTCACCCGTCGAGTTAAGAACTTACCTGATTCAGCCCGATCGCAAATTGATATGCTCACGCTTTCGCAACTAGAAGCATTGTGTGAAGCGGTAATGGATTTTACTAGTCTGTCCGATCTGGAGGCATGGCTGGCTCAACAGAATGCATCCTAAGCCGATCGCAGCACAATTTGGGACAGGGCCTCTAGCTTACCGAGCAAGACCGGCGGAGCCGATCGCCATCCTTTCAGCGATTGAAATAAAGCCGCAATTTCAAACAGTTGCAACACTGCAAGCTTGCCGTAATCTCCTAGGTTTTTTCGCTCCAAAATTTGCGTCATGACAAAATGGCGATTGATCAATTCCATTTTTGCCAGCACGTAGGGACTGTTTTTGTGATCGCCAGGCTGACTATCGTGAAAAATGCGGGCAGTTCTGGCATTGGCGAGTGACCACTGTTTGCCGACCGTCAGGGACAGGGTTACGTCTTCCATCAGAGAATAACCAACAAAGTTGGCAGGAAAGAGGGGATTGGGGAGAGCCTCTCGTCGGTAAAGAGTGCAGGTTGTGTTCAGCCATTCCACAGGCACGATCGCGGGTAGTGCGGGATCGTCCTCAGGCAATAGGTTAAGGGCTGGCCCGATACATTTTCCGGCATAGCTGGTTTCTGTCCGCCCATGCAGAAATTGAAACAAACTGCGGCTAAGGCGACCAGGGGGCAAATACCGCTGATTGGTAATCATGGCATTGACCCCCCCCATCCGAGGGTCACTTTGCAAAGCATCCCACAACCGCACCAAGCATTCTGGCTCTAATAGAATATCGTCATCCATTAGCCAAATAACATCCTCACTGGCATGGGCAAAGGCCTGGTTTCGCTGAGTCGCCGCTCCGATCGCCGTTGCTTTATAGTAATGAATCTGGGTCAGTAGCCCAGGAATTGCTTGATGACAAAGCTCTTTGGTTCGATCGTCCTCTGAACCATCTACAACAATCATCTCCGTGGGTTGCGCAGACTGTTGCGCGAGGCTATGCAGCGTCCGAGCAAGGGGTTCGGCTCGGTGACGGGTTGGAACGATCGCGGAGAGAGGTAGTAGGGTAGTCATACCATTTTGGATTTTAGATTTTGGATTGCAGAATCAGTTGTGGCTAGTGGGTAGCAGATACGGGACGATTCACCGATCGTTTTAGGGTAGCAATGTGTTCTGCGATTGGAAAGCCAAAAAGTTTGTAGGTGAGACGGTAGGTTTTGGGAGCGGCAGAACCAGAGGGTAAGAAGGTGCGATCGCTCTGCTGAATTTTGGCAATAACTTCGGTTGCCCAAGAGCGGTTGGTCAGCCAAATCATTCGGGCGCATTCAAACCGAGCCTGGTTGATGGCATGTAAGCGTTCCGGTGTGAGTTGATGGGTTTCTTTCAGGTGTTGCTCAATCGCATCCTCGATCGCCAGCCGTTGACGAAATGTTTCTGATTTGTCTCGTTTACAAACCGTTGATTCGCTCCACTGCCGATAGATTGAGCCTGCATCAGGGCAATACTCAAAACGTTGTCCAGCCTTCAACAACCGTAAATATAATTCATGTTCTTGACAGCAAGGTTGATCAGGCTTCCAACCTCCCACATCCAGAATTGCCTGTTTGCGCCACAGAGGGCTTCCGGTTTGAGGTAAATACCAACGAGCCAGCAGAATCCAGGGGTCGTGGGGTTCAGGAATGGGTAGAATTTCTTGCCTGGAGGTGTCATGATTCCAGTATTCAAAAATGCTGGGGCTATAGATGATGTCAGCTTGAGGATTTTGATTCAAATACTGAACTTGTTGCTCAACTTTTGTCGGTTGCAAATAATCATCTGAATCCAAGTATTGAATCCATTCCCCGGTGCTGAGTTCCAGCAGCCGATTTCGGGTGACATTACCACCTTGATTGGGTTGAGTTTTCCAATTGATTCGATCGCTAAAGGTTTTAATTATTTCTACGCTGCGATCGGTTGACCCATCATCTACTACGATTACTTCTGTATTGGAGTAAGTTTGGTTGAGAGCACTTTCAATCGCTTGTTGAATCCAGCGATCGGCATTGTAGCAGGGAATAAGAATACTGACTTTGGGAAACATGACTTGATTATCTCAAAGAATTACTCAAACCCAAAAAACTTATACCGTCAAAGTCAATTGATATTTGTACAGTAACTCTGAAGCTTGGTGCAACACTTTTCAAAAGTATTCAAAGCTCCATCCAATAATTCTGGCTTAATTTCCAATAATGGAGAATGGCGATCTCTGACAATTTTTCCTTGTTTGATCACATCTGAAGGATCACCAATGCCTCTGATGCCAGCCGTTGGTAATGTTTTATATTCTTCTGAAAAAGGTTCATCCAACTTTAAAAATTGTTGAAGTGAATAAAAGGCAGATTGTGTATTTTCTAACATTTGATCGTGCCTAATAAAAATGCTGCGATCGGGGTCAGAGATGAGTTCTGCATACTCATGCAAAGCGTTTAAGCGATCGACGTAGTAATTAGTGTAATATTGCAAAGCAGATTCTTTTTTGTCTTCGTTGTCATGCTTCCAAAGTTTTACCATGCTTGAAAGGCTTGAGTGTGGCTCTCTCAGTAGAAAGATAAAAAACAAAGAGTTGTTTTGAATTAACTCTTTACTAATACTATGCCCGTTATGTAAGATCTTATCCACAACATACTTTTCGCTGAGTTCTTTTTCCTGAAGGTTACGCTTTACTTTATACACTAACCGATCCAAATCTCTACCATTGTTATAGCTAAGGTGGGCTTCTCCATAACCACAAACATTTGGGTTTGTATTTAATAAATTCACAAACAGGGTGGAACCCGCTCTCATATGGCTGAGGATAAAAATATATTTGTAAGGTTCCGCTCTCATTTTTAAGCGCGTCAAATGGTAAGCGTAACTTACCCGATGTTGAAGAGCAGTTGTAAAACCTGTCAATTTCTCTTGCATGGTTGAAAGTAAATGAGTAATGATGGATCAAGGAGTAGATAGATGTGCCAATAGAAAGTCTTTGATGCTCAAAAATACATGGCAAATTCTTGTTGAATCGATCGCGTTAAAGGACGAGTGCGCCGCAATTTTCCGAAGGTATATCGTATACCCTGCCACTGATACTTTGATGATTTGTTTAGGGCACTGTCATTATCTCCATGACCGTGAACATAAACAGCACCAACAAAAGGTAGTGGTTCTAGAGGATGTCCTATCTCTGCCATTTTTTGCTCAATGATTGTATGTCCGCATTTCAGCACCAAACACTGATCAATTTCTTCACGGCTCAGATTTTCTGGAAACCGAATCATCTTACTGTTAACAATGGCGTTCGTACCGCAATTAAAATGGTCATCAACATAAACCCATTGGCTTCCATACTTGTATCGAAAACCTTTTTTCAGAACCCAACCATTTGCTGACTTTCGAGCATTGGCAAATTGAGATAATTTATGGCTAACCAAGTCATCAGCATCCATTACCATGACAAAATCAGGCTTTAACTTTCCTGCTCTTACCATTCCCACAGCAAGCTTCTTCCACTTATCTTGCATCGTAACTTTGGTGATAAGCTGGGAAGGGGGAGGAAAATCAACATTAATCATTTCCACCCGTTCATCGTAGGAATCTCGAAGCATAGGAGTTTCATGACAAACAACGATGACTTTAAAGTTCGGATCAATCTGTTGATAGGCAGAGCGCAGAGATGCTTCAAAGAGGTGAGAAACTCTTTTCCAGTCGCTCGACACAGCTTTTGATTTGAGAGCCATCACAAAACAAAGCAAATGATTATCCTCCACTGTTCATTAGTAATCGATCGTTTTATGAACAAAGTTCTTGTTAAGTTGACTGCATTAAAGCAAGTTAAAATAATCAGCCTTTAATGCATCTACTTTAAGCATTACTTTCTCTTCAAGTTCCTCGCATTTTTCTAGATGACTTAAAGTAGGTTTAGCAATTTGCAGCATTAGTGCCATCTGGGCTTGTATCGAGTGATAATCGCATCTTCGCAGGAAGCTCTTTTTACCAATAATGCTGGCGGCTCTCCGAATAAAAAATGGCTGATAAGCTATTTCAAGATTGCTTAACCAATCATTCCATTTGAAATCTAAGATATCTTTTTTTGACTTCACCGCAACCCAAGGAGTTCTGAGGGCATCAGCAACGATCGCGCCATGCATTGCTTCAGAAAAGAGAACTTCTGATTCCTCTATTTCTTGAAGAACTTGTTGAAGGGGAGCAGTCGGATCGATGTAGTGAATGTTTAAACTTTCGCAGAGTTCCTTCCAGGCGTAGCCATTGGCAATAACCTCTGAAAAATGAGGCATGTAGGAACGTTTGTATCGTTTTGCCCCTGAAGTTGCATAGTATTGCCGGACAAGAATTGCTGGGTCGGTTAATCCCTTTTCGGCTTCAAGCCCTAAAGCCTTTGCAGATAGCTGACCGCGAACAAAATAAACTTTCCACGTTTCATCTATCGTTGGTGTTTTCCCATAGCCAACTCCAGAGCCAAAAACAATTTTTTGACTATTTTTAGGAAGATGTTCATTGAGTAAAGTACCAATGCCAACAAAGAGTGTGCTTTCATCATTATCAAAAGCATTGGGTATGAGTTGATTCCATATCCAAGGATTCAAATCATCACCAAAGTTTCCCACCTGAAAACTTTTTTCTTTGCCGTTGTAGTAGTAGAGTTTCATCTTCCGATCTCAAGAAATTTAACGGTTATCCCTGCCATAATTCGAGCTGTAGATCGTAATCTCCAGCTTGTTCCTGAGGAAAGCTTCCGGCTTCAACCTGCTTGATAATATGGGGAAGAAGCTCTAAAAACTTAGCGTTGTGTTCTAATGCATGTAATGTCCATGCTTTAGGTGAAGCAATATCAGCACGGATGTATTGCGTGGTATGCAACTTATTAGTAATCATGCCTTCCCAGCGTTCCATTGCACTCCGCCGTGTCAACCATGAAGCAAGTTCTCTTTTCTTAGAAATGTAACTGACTGGAAGCGGCAGAAAGCTATCAAATCTATGGCGATCGAGTAAGTAGCGACGGGCGGTAAAGACTTTAAAGGTAAAAAACCCTTTTTCATTGTAAGCGTATTCAGTATCTCGCTGCTTTAAGCTTAGATCTGCATTAGGTGGCCCAGCTAGAGGCGTAATAGTGAGAATTTCGGGGCACTGTTTCAAATACTTGATTCCTTCCTCAATCCAGTTATATCCTTCTGCCTGATATAGCAACATATCTGCATCAAAGTGTAGAAAATAGTCACTTTTAGCAGCTTCATAGGCAAAAAGATAGGCATAAATGGGCGCATCACGAAAGTCATGTGTTTCCCATAAAGAATACCCTAAGTGCTTTTTAATAATTTTGTCACGTACACTTGGGCTATAGTCAACTTTAACCACCGAATCAATATAACCTTGCTTCACCAAACATTGTGCCGCCGCTTCAAGCTCGCTCATACTAGGCAGGGCTGCACCATTTTTATACCGCCCTTTCATTGGTGCAGTGTCTATTACTAACATTTTTTCCGCAAAAGGATAATGGCACGCTTTGACAATATGCGGAACGATGTAGGAGAGATAAGGAAGATCAGTGAGGCAAATATTGATAGATAAAGTGCAAGTTGCAGGTTCAGGATTCACCATGATTAGACGCTAGCCTGTAGATAAATGAGTACAGATGGAAAAATGTTTTGGAAATGGCCCTATTCACTTTGGGTTACTTCATCATAGGTTTGTGCAGTTTGCTCTCCAATCTTTACCCATTCCAACCGATCGCAAGCTTTTACAACTGATTGAGTCAGTTGATGATAATCAATTTGAAGGCTGGTTTTCATGGAGTAAAGAAGTCCTAACTCATCACTCGGTTCATAAAGCAATTCACTAGCACAATCCAAATATTCAGGAATACTGCCCAATCTGGGTGCAATAATGGGAAGCCCATAGGACATTGCCAAAATTAAACTGCCAGAATTGAGAATATTTTGATAGGGCAGGACTACAACGCTTGCGGCACTAAAGAATAGATGAATGCGATCGTCTTCTACAAATTCAGGAATAAGGACAATGTTGTCAACACCTGAATCGTTAATTTTCTGTCTTAAAGTTGCTGCATAGGCTTCTCTCGCTTTGCCAACGATGAGTAAAGTGTGTCCCTGAAATTTCTCTCGGTG
The DNA here is from genome assembly GCA_003003615.1 of filamentous cyanobacterium CCP2. GTDB lineage: Bacteria > Cyanobacteriota > Cyanobacteriia > Elainellales > Elainellaceae > Egbenema. The sequence goes on from PVWD01000030.1 coordinate 27,183, forward strand.
TTCTATCCAAACATCTAAAAGCGTTTCAATTCCTTTATACGGTCGCAGTAACCCCAAGTTCAGGAAGATTTGTCCATCCAGTGGTAAACCTAACTCTTTTCGTGCTAAGGAAGCATCTATGGGCGGCTTATAGACATCGCGATAGTGCCCATGTAAGATGACAGCTGCTTTTTGTGAAGGGAATTGATATTCTTGGGCGATCGGTTCCAGAGTAGCCTGATTGTGCAGGATAATGCGATCGGCAAATCTCGCAATGTTGCGTCGCACCCAACGTTCAATTTCTGGAAAGGCACTTTCATGGTTAACCCGATTGTGAATTGTCCAGATTACTTTTACGCCAAAAAGTTTTACAAGTGCCACATCTAGCAAAAACTTAATGGCATAGAAGCCTCTAGCAAAGCGGCTTTTCCCCTTCAAATAAGGCAATATCCAATGGAGATGAATCAGGTCATATTGCTGTTGAGTAAAGGCAATCTCGCGCAACAGAGGCAACCCTCGACGATAGCCTTGAGGAAAATAAACATCAACACCCTGCTTTTTTAGAGACTGCTCCAATAGGGTTTGATAGGGATTTGCCTGACGATTGTCGGGCAGCATTAATACAGAGAGTGGTCTACTCATGATGTTTATCGATTTAGCGCACTCAAAAAGCCATTTTTGACCAATCGCTGAATTCCCTCGCTGTACATTAAATGTCGAATTTTTCCAACATAGTGCCGACTGGGAGAATCACCAATTCCACCTTCTAAATGCACGTCGTATTCTGGAGGTAACAGTTCAGCTCCATAGCGACAGCTAAACAAAGCATAGAGGGTTTGTTCAATTCTCCAGAAGTAGCCAATGATGTCAGGTAATCCTAAAAATTCTTCAATCCAATCTAAATTTAGAGAATCCTTGTGAATCAGCCCTAACCCAGAGTTAAACCGATCGATTAACTCCACACCGCATTTCTCACGAACAATTGTCGGATCAACAGTGTATGCACTCGCAACATCACCATTTACGGTATTGAGCTTGTAATCCGGATCTTCGATACGCTGTAGCAATGCAGCTGGCTCAGCAAAGAAGAGAACGTCACTATCTAAGAGCAACATTCGATCGGTTTCTAAGTAGGCAGCAAAGTCAAACACTTTAGGAGATAAATGATTGGTTTTGCGAAACTCTAAACAACGAGGATGTGCCTGTAAAGTTTCCAATACGAAGCGATCGGCACTGGGACGGTCAATGATACGAGCGTCGGGAAAGTGATAGTGTAAAGTTGCTCGATTATCTTCTGTTAATGTTCCGTCATCGTGAATGCAGAGGGCATAGCGGCGATCGGAATAGTGATAGAAAGTCTTAAGTGCCCAGATTAAATTCAGCCAGTCTTTCTCATAGGTGAGAACGTGAATTTCGCAGGTGCGATCGGTGGTATTGGCGATCGGTTTGGTTTGGAGAATGCGTTGGCGCACGGTGTCCCGGTAGTAGGCTGTTCCCAAACCATGCTGATACTTTTGGCGAATTTTTAGGGCGATAGAACCAAGGGACATGGGTGTTTTAATGCCTCCGAAACAATTTCCTAGCGATCGAGATATCTTTTCAGAACAAGTGAACCCTTCTATTTATGCACTTCACTACTTCAATAGATGGCCCCGGATAAAGTGTATTCACCCATAAATTCAAGATTTTATATATGCTTTGATTTTTCGCAGTAGGCTTTGTTGGCGGACAGCTTTGACTTGTTGAACTTGCTGTACACTAGCAGATAAGAGATTGCGGAGTTCTTCGCCTTCATGTTTAAGACATTCACCAACATTTTGAATACGTGCCAAAATTTCGGGAGTATTTGCCTGCAAGTATTCTAGTTTGGCTGGTAAAGCCTCCACATCAAAAGCTCCTACACTCAAGTCGAGCAAATCGTTATCTTCCAACACTCGCTTTACTTTGTCATCGTACAAAATTGCGATGAAAGGAACACCGATTTGTAGGGCAAATACAATCGAGTGAAACCGCGTTCCAATTAAGTAATCACATTCATAAAGTGGGTTCACTGTAAAATCATCGGGCACATTTTCAAACTCAAGTGTATGAAAAATATCCGAATCATGTTTTGCACCAAATCGTAAGGGAAACGGCACAATGTTTCCTATCTCACGAATGCGTTCACCCCAAACGAGCGGATCATAGCCCTGAGGATGTTTAGAAGCAAGGCTGAGAGCGATTAAACCACTATTAGGGAATTTCTGCCTGGTAGGGTAGGGAAACATCCAGGTTAGGTCTGGCAAAACTTTCACCTTCGGGTGGTTATCTAACAGTTGATGGCTTTTCTGATCTCGCACAACAAATAGTTCGGAGTGCTCCACCATCCACAACAAATCTGGCTTTAGGTCTTCATTTAGTTCATTAATTCCTAACCCTGCAACACCAAAGGGCTTTTTGCTTTTTGCTAACCAAGCTGTAATTTTTTCCCAGATGCCAACGCGCGTCCAAACCAAACCACCTCCGCCAATCAAAATAAAATCAAACCAATCCGTTGGCGGTGGATCTTGGTTATGAGGCAACAAGACTACCGTATGGGGATGCAATGCCCGCACTAGTGATTGTCCAAGCCGATCATCACCATAATTTAATTGGTGATAGTAGCCAAAGACTGCAATTTTCATTCCAAAAACCTATTACTTGATTACCTTATGCTCTAATCATGAATTGTTGAAACTGCTGAACCGATCGCTTTATGCCAATCAAAGAGTTCCAAAAACGAGATGCAGTTTGTTCACCCAGCAAAAAACCTAACAATAACCAGTAAGACTTAGCCGTAAATGGTTTTGATTGAAACGCCCGAATTAAATATTTCAAACTGGAACCATAGAATCCGGATTGTCGAGCAACTAAGCACCATTTACAATATGCTTCATAGTCTGCTGTATATTTTACTGGTGTAGCTGAATGTTTTTTTGTATTTGATTCAGAGTCCCTTCGCTCCGATAATTCTTGATACAGTTCGGGAATACTTACATCCAACTCAGCCGACGCTTTGTCGAGAATTGAGCGTCTAATTTCATTAATTCTTGCGCGGTTTCTGGTATGGGAAACGCTACCAATATGCCAGCGATATTGTAATAACCGTTCCGATAAATTTGCTAACTTGCCTTGCCTTGCTAACCTCAGAAATAAATCCACATCTTCAAAGTGATATTCCTGCACATATCCACCCACTGCCCGGACTACATCAGTTCGCATCATTACAGTTGGGTGGCAAATGCGCGATCCTTTCCATTCGAGTAATTCTGCAACCAATTGTTCATGCTCTTGGGTAATCTCTGGCATACAAAGCACATCATTCTCCGGATCGATGATGGTTAGAGCCGTTCCCAAAGCAACACAATTAGGATGTTTTTCTAAGTAATTGACCTGCAATTCAAACCGTTGAGGAAGAGCAATGTCATCACCATCCATCCTGGCAATGTATTTACCTTTTACAAGTTCCACACCCTTTTGCAAGGTTTTACACAGCCCCATATTGGAATGATGATGAACCTGAATTCGTGCATCCTGTTGAGCAAACTCTTTGGCAATATTTAAGCTACCATCCGTTGAGCCATCGTCTAGAAGTAACAACTCAAAATTGGAATAAGTTTGTTGCAAAATGCTTTGAATAGCAGATTTCAAATACTTTTCGCTGTTATAGAAAGGCAACAGGACAGATACCAGAGGAGAATTGCTCATAGGACGATCTTCAGTGCTGTAGGACAGATAACAAATGCAAAAAGCCGAGTAATTTCATCTAAACTGCTTCTTCAATGATAGACAGTGTTAGCTCAGATAGCTGCCGAAAATCGCCCTTGAGAAAATCCAATAGGGGTCTAACACAAGTTACAGTCTTAATGCCAAAAATCTGCTTCATGTAAAAGAGCGAACTACTCAAGGTTGAACCACACAAATCAATGTTGCTTTCTGCAACAATTACTTCGATCGGCAATTTTTGCTCATTAGACAGATAAACAAAATTATCCAGTTCTACAATTTCCTGAATGTCCTCAAATAAGGGCTTTTGGTTGCGGGGATGCTCTTTCCAAAGAATCGTATATCCTTGCTCATTGAGCCTCCGAATGGTATCAGCGAAAACTTCAACTTCTCGCTCTCTAGGGAAGGATTGTAAATGGCTCAGGTTCGACCCTAAGAGTAATGCTGTTTTTGAATTACTCGGAGTATCTGCCAACCGAGATTCGCACTGAAGGCGATGATTTAGATCAACAAAAAACGATCGCAGCAAATCTGGTTCAACAAATTCAATCGGCACCTTCTGCAAAGTTGACGGAATAGGAATTTGCGTCCCAAGAACCGAATAAACTTTTTTAATTCGGCGCAAATGGGAACGCTTCACCCCTTCATGCTGCCAATCAATTCTGTGGGATATAACCTCGCCAAATAAGTGTTTGTATCCAGATAGAGTCTTTCTCAGATTAGACCAATCGATCGGCGGTGAATGAATTAAGTAACTTGTTGGTGCATAGGTGTGCAGCCCATCTTCATAGATGACGATCGCCGCTTTAGAGAAAATATCGGCACATAATCTTTCATCGCGAAACTGGATTTTACAGAGCCAAACTTCATCCACTGTCGCTGGGCTGTTTAGGTGGAAGGATTGCAGGATTTGCTGAACGGGAAGATGATCCGCTTTATTCTGTTGAGGATTCCAATCTGCGGTTGTCCAGTCAACTTGAATCACGCCATCCCAATTCCAGAAAGCATCACAAATCGTTTTAACAAACTCTACAAGCTTAGTGTTTGCAGTTTTGCGAGAATAAAGCACCAGATAATCTTGATACTTTACCTCTGGATGTTTGGCTCTTTCCTGTAAAAAGGCAGCCGCAACCATGCAAAGCTGCCAGATACCATTGACAAAAACTAATCGTGTTTTCATGCTTAAAACACTTTCTCTAACCGTTCTAGGGCAATCCAGAACCCTTCCCCTTCATTCTTATGCCCCTGCCAAATTTCGGGAATAAATGAAGCTTTAGGTGCTGTTTTATCTAAGTCCTCAGCCAGGGCAGGAAAATCAATTTCCCCCTCGCCAATTTGCAGCCCTTCACCATCAATACCCTGGGCATCCGCAATGTGCAGGTGAGCGGTATAAAGCCCAATCTGCTCCACAAACTCCTTAAATGACCACTTGTGATGGGTACAGGCTAGCTTGGAGTGGGACACATCCAGACAGACCCGGTAGCCATTGGTGCGGCAAAATTCTGCCGTGTCTTGGGGATCAACAAACAGATTGTGGTGTCTTTGTCCACCAAAGTGCCAGGGAAAAGGCGGCATTGTTTGGGGAATGATTTCTACCCCTTCCATATCAAGCTGCGCCAGACTGTCGAGCAGCAGTTCGTATAGCTTGCCTCGATCCGAAAGTGGTAAGGGAGCATCAATGGTAAAACCGCCCACATTCGTCACAATGCAGGGACGATCGGTTTTTTGAAAGAAGGGTTTCAGTTGGCGCGTTAAGTCAATCACCCGTTGCAGTTCTGCAATGGAATGCTGCCGATAGTTTGGATCGGGTGAACACAAATCCAGCAAGTGATCACCAGCAAATAACTCTGGGCTGTGAACCACAAAATCCAGGTCGTAGGGGCGATCGAAGAATTGGTTAATGTCCTGCTCCAGGTCTTTGTAACTGAGGTGAAATTCCAGCAGATCTGGATTCGTCTTTTGCAACAGTCCTTGGAAGTCGTGGTAGCGGACGGGAACTCCCCAAGGGCGACGGAAACGGTAAGGACGGGCTTCCACCTGCGCTACGTCTAAATCACTGGGAAAGAAGAAATCTCCTGCCTTAAAAGGTCGCTGAGCCGTTTTGCCAATGAGTTCTTGCTTACGGTTGGGTTGCAGTCCTCGTCCAGGACTTTTGACCTCAATCATGTCAGCCGTGATGACCTGCCCAACTTCCAAGTTGCAGTTGATCACTAAACTTTTTGCCAATGTCTCCCGATTCATCAGTTCACCCTGGCTAAGACGGCGTTCTGCACTGCTGCCCATTGATAATTCAACTTGGCGAATCCCCTCTATCATTTGACGAAACTCGTGGGGCAGGAGGCTGACCTTGTGGTCATTGCCTTCCATTGATTTGTCAAGCGTGAAGTGCTTTTCAATCACCTTTGCACCTCGCGCTACAGAAGCGATCGCCACATGAATTCCGCGTTCGTGACCAGAGTAACCCACTGGACAATCACCTAATTCCTTCAGCCGATCGAGGTAGTTCAGATTTACATCCTTAAAGGGTGCAGGATAGGTGGAATTGCAGTGTAATAGTACGTACATTGCTCCTAACCGTTGTAGGAGTCGAGCCGATTCAGCAATTTCTGCTTCAGTGGACATTCCCGTAGAGCAAAGAAGCGGCTTACCTGTTTTCGCCAGAGCCGTCAACAGTTCATGGTTCGTCAAATCCGCAGAAGCAACTTTATACGCTTCCATGCCGTAAGACTCTAGCGCAGCAAGACTTTCCACATCCCAAGGAGTGCAGAGCGGTAAGATATTTTGCGCCTTGCAGTAGTCGAAAATGGCAATCATTTCATCGGGCGTGAGTTGGAATCGGCTCAACAAATCCAGGGTGTACTGTGAACCCAAATCCTCGCTAGCATCATTGGCATTACCCGCATTGTGATATAGCGTTTTGAGATCCCGCATTTGAAATTTGGCGCAGTCCGCTCCCGCAGCAACCGCTTCATCTACTAGCCGTTTTGCTAACTCCAGGCTGCCATTATGATTGTTGCCAATTTCTGCAATTACAAAGGTCGGAGAGTGGGCATCGATCGTGAAGTTGCCAATCCGAATACCATCAGGTCTGCGACGGGCGATCGCGACTAAGTGGCGGTTTTGATCCAGTAAAGGAATAAACTCAATTTCGTTAGAAAAACAAGCCTGAATTTTTTCTGGATCATCTGTATGGTGAGCAAACTTATAGTGTTTGTTTGTGATTCGCGAAACCGGCTGATTCAGGTTAATGGTTTCCTGTTGGGTCAACCAGCGGCGAAAGTCACCATCGGTCAAAACGCCTTCCAGTTCACCGGATTCAGTGACGGAGAAAATGATCCGGCTTTTGTTGTCACTGATCTTTTTGAGCGCGTTGATGATGTCGTCTTCAGCAAAGACGATGTATTTAGAAAGGTTTTTTTCGATGATCATACGGATTGGGGTTGCTTGCTCAGTAGGAATTCAATGTATTCAAAGTCAGCGATCGAATCAATTTCCCAGCTTTGTTCTTCTGACATCTCATAAAGGGAAATTTTGCCACCCAAACGGTTGTTTAGTTCCTTCAGCACCCAGGGTTTGAAGACGTAAATCGAACCGTTCTCCATATACTGCGGGTTCATATCCTGACGGCGTTTCCGATTACGGTAATCATAATTAATCGACGTAGCACCGCCATCCACCCGTTCCCAGATAAACCGATGGTTTGGTGAAACAGATAAAAGTGAATCTGAATTTTCATCCCGCAGTTGAGAAATTGCCTGATCGATATCCGTTCCGCTTCGCAGGGGAGAGGTACACTGTAGAAATACAATCAGTTCGGGCATCACCCCGGCTTGTTCAATTTCATTCACCGCATGAATTAGTGCTGATTCCGACGATGCAGTATCCCCTGCCAACTCTGCAGGACGATGAATAATCTCTGCACCGTACTGGACAGACACTTCAGCAATGGCAGGATCATCTGTGGATACATAAACACGATCGACCCGTTGCGATTCGGTACAGTCTTGTATGGAGTGGGCAATCAGAGGAAGTCCGGCTAACGAACGAATGTTTTTACCCGGAACGCCCTTGGAGCCGCCACGAGCAGGGATGATAGCGATAGTAGTCACGTTAGTTTCAGTGAAGAGCAAAGGGATCAGGCAGCAGTGCTGGTTGTCAAAGATTCTAAATAACGCACATTCTTCTGTGCAAGTTTAGACAACTCTTCAGCCCGATCGCGCAGTTGTTGACGCAGTGGTTCTCCTTGTTCCAGGTAATGCTTTGCTAAATCCACAACATCCGACGCAATTTCATGCAAATTGAGAGCATCCAGAGTTGGCGTTTCTAGCCCCATTTGCTGCACCAATGCCTGAGTTTTGTAAGTATTTGCAGTAAAAGTAATGATGGGGGTTCCACCCGTCAAAGCCAGGATGCTGGGATGCCATCTGCCGCTAACATACACACTTGCATTTCCCAGAATATCCACTGCCTGCTGGGTGGGGGTGGTTAAGGAAATTAGCGGCAAACCCAATGCTTTGGCGATCGGACGAAAAATTAGTTCATCTTTTGGATCGGGTGCGGTCAACACAACCGGAGCCACGTAATTTTGCAGTTTCTCACACAGAACCTTAAAACCAGGAATGGGATCATACGCTGGACGATCGCCCCTTAGGTAAATAGAACTACCGCCAATGCAGATGTAAGGACGAGATGGGTCAAAACCAGAAGCCGAGTCTGGATGAATGCTAAAGTAGCTATCGCGGGCAGCCAAAGCAGAGAATGTAGCGCGATCGATGGGTCTGTAGGTGAATGCTGCATCTGCCGCCAAAACCGAATTATCTTCTCTGACAAACGCTTGACAGGCTTCTGCAGAGAGAGGCTCTCGAAAAATGACATCATCCAGTAAGGGGTAAACCTGAGCCACCATTTCAGCCATCACCGGATCATGCACATCGGCTGTATGATTTGCCAAAACGCAAGGCTTATTAAAATGTACCTTTGCCAAATAGGCAATAAACAGCATCATCCGCCCTTTACGTTGGCGATCGTAAATACTACCTTCTCCGTTAATAAAAACTAAGTCACATGCTTCTAAGGCTGCCCGTTCCGGCTGCATCACTTCCCCAGCTAACACTTTGCTGGCAAATGAAGGAAACTCTGCAAAAGAAGTGGGCATTGCATCTCTAACATTTGCTATTTTTTTCCAATGGGGAGCCACCCAACGAGAGTTCACATAGTTAGCAAGACTTTTACCCGCAGGAAAAGTTCCAACTACAGATGAGGTAAGCTTTTCTATTTTCTTATATCTTTTTTCAATATATCTATCCGTTGCCGACATCCGCTTTAAGTAGAGCGTATGAGTAATTTCGTAAGAAGGATTATGCAGGGAAAGCATTCTTTTTAATGCGGCTGTTGTTGCTCTGCATCCCCAATTGGGGCAATCTGAAGTATCATTTACAAAAAATATCTTCATCGTTTCCCTCATTCAATTCGTCCTTAAGTTTTAGGTTCACTCAGGCAGTTGGCATAAGCTCAATTCATCAGAATGAATCAGCCTTAAAAGTGAAAAATTCTTCAGCACACCTGCTTAAACAGAAGTCGCTTTGAACTGCATTTCATATAGCCTGCTGTAATAGCTCTGCTTGCTGAGAAGCTCATCATGGGTGCCAACTTCAACAACGCGTCCTTTGTCTAAAACTGCAATTTGATGAGCATTTTGTACAGTTAAAAGTCGATGAGCAATCACTAATGTGGTTCGATCGCGGCTCAATTCATCCAATGCTTCTTGAACGAGCCGTTCTGAAACAGTGTCTAATGCACTCGTTGCTTCATCCAGAATCAAAATTTCAGGATTGCGTAAAATGGCACGGG
>PVWD01000520.1 GCA_003003615.1 filamentous cyanobacterium CCP2
CCTGAGTCTTGACAATATCGAGTTCTCGATTTTTAATAGTCATTACCCCCGGAAAATCGAGTTCTCGATACTGGGTAATGACACATCAAAACCGATCGCCCCTTCAGACTGGAAAACTTAGGAGCGATCGTCAGTTTTCATCACAGATTTTCCATTAAAGGAAGTAGAACCATGATATCAGTCCCGCAGCCGCACTTCGTAGCGGTCAATTGTTTTGCGCGTTTTGCGCGTTGGCAAACTGGGAGTAGAAAATGAACTACCGAGATCGGCTCTCTCCCTGGTGCATTATCCTGCTGTTGCCCCAAATGCAGCGATCGGTTGTGGGGCGGTTTCGCAAACGGAACGATGCAGAGGCACACTTACAAGCATTGAAACGACTGAATCCGACTTTGCAATATGAAATTATTTTTGACCCGATTGACCCGCCCACAGAGGAAGTTGAACCGTTTGAAGATAGGGCAATTATGCAGCCGGAAACCAATCTTCATCCAGGATATTTTCTAGAGTAAACGGACAAATTTCAGGAAAAGAGCCGATCGCCAACTGGGTTTCCCTTGCCGCATCTTTTCTTGCCGTTGCATAGCACTTTTCAAAAATATCAACCAAATAATGATTGAGACTGGGACTATCCTGCAAAATTAGCAGCATCTGCCGTCTTTGTTCTGCGATCGTTGCAACCCAGCTATTACTGCGCTTTTCTGGCTGATATTTATCTTTGAGGAGATGAGACAACAAAACAATGAGGCGGCTCTGAAGCTCTCGTTTGTCGCGCTTTCCCAAAGACTCCATCTCCTCAATTAAGTTGTCTAAATCGAGTTCCGTAAATCGTCGTTCCTTTAACTGTTGAACGGTCGCATCAATCCACTCAGCAAAGTCCGTCTCATACAGAGAAGAAAGTTGCATTGATGGGTCAGGGATGCGTTCAAACATAAAGTCTCCCTTTAATTCAGGAAATAGTTTTATCGTAACGTTGCCCTTCTCAGATGTATCCCAATTCTGCATTTGTATGACAAATCTTTCCCTAGCAGGCAAGATGCCTGCACTACGGAAATCGATTTGCATAAACAAAGTTGCGAAAGTCGATCGCCTAATCTCCTGCCCTGCGGCGCAACACACTTAACAAGGTGATAAATTCTTCGGGAGGCGGAGCCGTCACCTCAATCCAATCCTCCGTCACCGGATGTTGCAGCCGTAATTTCCAGGCATGGAGAGCTTGACCTTGCAGCTTTACCCCGATCGATCGCCCTGACCCATACACCGGATCGCCCACCACCGGGTGTCCCACATAAGCACTATGTACCCGAATTTGATGGGTTCGTCCGGTTTCCAGTTGGAAGCGCATCAGGGTAAAGTTGCCCAGCCGTTCTTCAACGTGCCAATGGGTGATGGCATGTCTACTTAGTTTGCCATCTGTTGTAATTACAGCCATTTTTTTACGATCGACAGGATGCCGCCCAATTGGAGCATCGATCGTTCCTTTAGCGGCAGAGGGTGCCCCGTAACCCACCGCCAGATATTCCCGCCGAGCCGTTTTGGTTTTGAACTGGGCTTGCAAATGTTGGTGTGCCTGATCCGTTTTAGCAATGGCGATCGCTCCGCTCGTATCTTTATCCAACCGATGCACAATTCCCGGTCGCTGAATCCCCCCAATCCCCGCTAACTGCTCTCCGCAATACGCCAGCAGCGCATTCACCAATGTTCCGCCCTCATGCCCCGGAGCCGGATGTACCACCAAGCCGATCGGTTTATTGAGAATAATTAGATGCTCGTCTTCGTAGAGAATTTCCAGGGGAATAGCTTCGGGTTGCAGTTCAAGCGGCTCAGCTTCGGGAATTTCAATGTGAACAGCATCTCCGGTTTGCAGAGTGGCTTTTTTGGAGGTGCAAATTTGTTGATTGACGCGAACCTGTCCCTGCTCAATCAGTTTTTGCAGTCGAGAGCGGGAGAGGTCGGGCAGTTGTTCAGCAAGGTAGCGATCGAGCCGCAGTCCGGAGGTATTTACTTTTAAGTCAAGTTGGGAGGGCAAAGTATGTCCTTACCTTTGGGAAGTGGAGTGATTGGGGGTGTTCTTTGCATTTTAGCTAGACGGAGGAACATGGCATTGCTATGTCTCTACCAAATTGGCTC
>PVWD01000206.1 GCA_003003615.1 filamentous cyanobacterium CCP2
AGATGTGTATAAGAGACAGAAGGTGAGCCATTCTGTCACGGTTGAGGGGCGTTGTTCTGCTTCCATTGCCATGCCCCACAAAATTGCTTGATTCAAGGCAGGGCTGATGGTTCGGTTTAAATGGCGCGGTTCTGGCATGGGCTGTCGTTCACGCATCACCGAGGCGATCGGAACCCGTGCAGTGACTAAAGCATAGAGCGTTGCAGCTAAGCCATAAACATCCGTTGCAGGCGATCGTTTGGCATTGAGCAAATACTGTTCCACCGGAGCATAGCCCACCGTGACCAAATTGGTATGCATCTGGGTTTTGCCCACTGTAAACTCACGGGCAATGCCAAAGTCGATCAGAATCACCTGATCCGTACCTTGCCGCAAAATAATATTTTCTGGCTTCAGGTCGCGGTGTAATAACCCCTGCTGATGCACCACTTCCAAAGCCTGACCAATTTGGCGAATATAGTGAACGGCAACGGCTTCAGGCAACGGCTTCTCTGGAAAGACAATGCGATCGAGCGATTCCCCTGGAATGTAGTCCATCACCAGGTAAGGAATTCCGGCTTCCACGAAGAAATCCCGCATTCGCACGATGTTGGGATGTTCGCAACGGCGCAAATTCTTGGCTTCATCCCGAAATTTTTCGGCAAATTGGGCAAACTGCGGATCACGCTGAAGCTCTGGGTTCAGGGTTTTGATCACGCAGATGTCATCTAGATAGTGATGAGTTGCCAGAAAGGTGATCCCAAATCCACCTTGCCCCAACTGCTCATCTAGGGTGTACTTCCCGCCCTGCAATGCTTTCCCTATCAGCATAGTCCTTCCGTCCAGTATGCCCGACTGTCGATCGACTTGTAAGACTTCACCACTTTAGCTTAAGAGGATGAGAAGCGAATGAGGAAAGTGGACAGATTTGGCGATCGTTTTTGGCGATCGGGGAATCACGATTAGCACGATTAGAAAGACAGCTTTTGGAACAGGTCAGCAACTGGAAACATAAAACCAGGAATGACATCCTCGCCATCCAGGAAATCGCTAGATTTGAGTAGCCGATCGGGTTCCTGTCCAGAACGGTATACCAGGACATAATGTTGGGTCGGATTAACCACCCAAACTAGCCGAGAGCCATTCTCAAAGTACTCAATTAATTTGCTATCAATTTCTTCGATCGTGTTGGTTGGGGAAAGAATTTCAATGGCGAGATCAGGTGCCCCGTCTAAAAAGCCGATCGGAAGATCTGCCAACTCTTGTAGCCGTTCCTTGGCAAAGAAGGAAATATCTGGGGAACGCTTGTTGCCATTTTTCATTTTGAAGGCAGTGCTGGAATCGAATAAAGCTCCTAACTTTTGCGCCATTACGACAGCAAACAAGGCAGAACTTAAAAGAATTGCGATGTAGCCATGCTTTGCTCCGGAATTCCCCATGTCAATCAACTCTCCATCCACAACCTCATAGCGATGTCCATCGCGGCTCAGTGCCATGAATTCTTCATCTGTCCAGACTTTTTTTGCAGGAGTATCAGTTGAGAAATTCTCGGTTGCTGATGGTGTCTTGGCAGACATGAGGTATCTCCTTTTAGACTCTCAGTGAAATAAAGAGCAATGTTCCATGACTGGTAAGGGCTAGAGTCTTGGAACCTCTATCTCTACGGTAACGAGGTCTGGTACTACGGTGACGAGGTATTGACCCAATGGGTCAATCAACTTCACGCCGATCGCCCCAATGGTTCTACCCATTGCCATCATACCGATCGCAACGACTACCCCAGTTGGAATTCACGCAAGAAAGCTGTGCCTGACACCAAGCACAGCCGCAAACTTATACAAAACTAAGGTTAAGAACGTTTCTACGCTTCAGATGCCTCCTCAGTGGCTTCACCCTTGCGCTTCCGCAGAGCTGCTACACCCATACCGAGCAAGCCAGGGAGAAGGGCTGGAGTAGGAACTGCTGTCGTATTTACATTATCGATCGTCAAGCTAGAGTTGAGACCGAAATCCAAAGCGTTCAATACACCAAACCCAAGGGTATAGTTTCCAGTGGTAGGAATCAAAAACGAAAGAGACTGTTGCCCTGAATTGCCAAAGTCACCAACTGCGGCAACGTTGGACAGCAAATTCGCTCCGCCAGTAGGAACCAGGGAATAAAATGCAAAGTCATTGAATGGCAAGTAGTCTCCAGCTTGGAAGAACCAATCAAAAGAGATCGTTGTTCCTGCATTTGCAAAGAAGGATTGTTTGATTGCGGAGCCATTGGTAGGGTTAGTGCCACTAATTCCAGCTAATGCTCCAGTGGGCAAACCTAAAAAGCTCTCAATGTCTGCTAAATCTGCTCCAAGAGTGTTTAAAACCGCTGCGCCACTTGTAGCATCTGTGTCTCCTAAAGTTGACCAACCTGAGAACCCAGAACTGAAGTCTCCATTAATGATTGCTGCTTGGGCAGAGCCAACCCCTACAAAGCTAGTTATTCCAACAACAGCCGCCACGCCTGCGACAGTAAGAGAATGCTTTGAGAAAGATGTAACCATGTTGAACAATACTCCTAAGGTTAAAGGTAAATAGCGGTAGGAGTTCCCTGACTCGATCGCGGGAACACACGACAAGCCATTGCGCTTACAAAGGAATTTGAGCCAGCCTAAATTTTGCCTCTACCAGGACAAGGGCAGAACTGCACCTGAATGGTTGAGACATCCTTGAGGATTTTGTTAATGGTTAAGCAGCACTAACGAAGCGCAACTCAAGCATCAACCGCTCAAGTGTCAGTGGGACAGTAACTATTCAGTTCATTAATGTAGAACTTAGGTAAAAAATAATTTAGGTGGTGAACTAAGTAAGAATAAGAGCCTGTGGAGATGCTTTTGAAAAGGAACTCAGTAGTTCCGCGATGTATGCAGTAATATAACCAACCTACTGAATGAGATGCCAGTAGTGTCACTTAAAGTTCATATATTCTTCACGCCGAGTCCATTATGGGCGATCGAGATGAATGCAGATCTGATGTCAAGGTATTGGTGAAGATTGTAGGTTGAATAATCTGTTCAGTTGTTCTGCTCTCTTGACTGGGCGGGCAAGATGCCCACCCCACAAAAGTTACAGGTGTTAGCGGACTAGAACCGTCATGTATTTTCCGGTGGCAAAGGGAGCGGGGATGATCGGGGTGAACTGGACTCGATCGCTTGCCAGTCTTCTCACGTAGAATTCGTTCATCGTAAAGACGACCTGATCGCGGGTACCGATAATCCAAACTTGCACCCGTTCATCCGATGTGACGGGCAGCAGTTCGTTGAACTCTGAAGACATATTTAATTCCTCGCTGATGAATGGGGGAAGAAAGGCTTAAGGTGTGGGGGTTCTTCAAAAAAACTCTTGAAAAACAGCCCCAGACTTCGTGTTGCATCAGCGAGGCGACTCATTTTAGATACCATGATCTAAAATCAGCACAGCCTAGCTCTCTGCTGCGTTCAGAGAGTCAGGTTAGCTGGTTAGGGTTGCTGGATACTTCCCTAATCAGCGTTACACCTCACCTTAAGCCGGTTTTGGGTTCACTGGCTCTTTCCGAGAAAAAACCAGCATCGCAACAGCATAAAGGATACGTTTGGGAAGATCAAGCGTATTTGGATACGTTTGGGCAAATTTTTTGAAGGGTAAATTTTGCTACATTAATTCACCTGGCTGATTATCTGGCTGGGCGAGCAGGATGCCCACCCCACAAGACAATCTCCAGTTCCTTACCCTAAACAGGACACTGGCAAAACTGACCTTCCATCTTCTCCAACCGATCGTTTTTGCCTACACTGGACAGATCCCTATCACCCCTCAAGTGGATGACTGTCCCACCCGATCGCCCCATTATCATTCGCCTGTCTGCTCAACAAGTAGAACAGGCTGAATTGTTGGCAGGGTTAGAGGCATGGCTTCAGCTAGGTTTATTGTCCGACGAGCAGGTGAAACAACTGGGAGAGGAGCATTTGACCTGTGCCTTACCAGACCCGATCGCCGTTCATTCTGATCTGGCAACGGAGCCAACTTCGAGACAACCGATCGAAAGGGTAGCAGCCCCCAATAATGGCGACTTTGCCGATGCAATGCCAGCTTCGAGACAGGCCGATCGTTCCCGGCGTGCTGCCCCTTCTCGTCAATCTGCCGCCCCAAGCCGTTTAGAGCGTTGGTTTCAGGCATTTATGGCAGAAATTAGCGTCATTTGGCTGCTGTTTCTGGGGGTCTTTTTGGTAGTGGTGTCGTCTGGGGTGCTGGCGGCTAGTCAATGGCAAAATTTTTCAGTCGTTGGGCAATACGGCATTTTGTTTGCCTATACCCTGGCGTTTTTTGCCGCAGGATTTTGGACAGGACAGAGAGAAAGCCTGCATTTAACGGCGCGAATGTTGCAGATCACCACCCTGCTAATCATTCCGATTAACTTTTGGATGATGGACGGGTTAGGACTCTGGCAAACCCCTACTGGAATTGTCACCGCCCCGATCGCCGCCCTCAGCTTGACGGTGTTGCTCGTTTTCCTTTTTCGCGCCAATCCCGCCCTGATTCCCCGACAGCATCTCAAGGTATCCACCCTCAATTACATCATCCTCTGCTGGCTGCACTGGGGTTGGGCCATTTCACCGATTCCCCTGGTGGCAACCTACATTGGAACGGTCAGCACGGCTGGATTAATGGCGATTCAAACGCCGATCGCCCCTTCTGCAACGCTCCTGGCAGCCGCCACACTGTTGTTGATTGGACGAGCCACCCTGATTGCTCAAATCCCGATCGCCCAATTGGGTCTGGCTCTGGGGTTATGTGGTTGGGTCTTTTGCTGGGTAACGCGCCCCCATGCCTTACTACCCCACCCTTTGCCGCCCAATGTTCCCCCTGATACGTCTCCTGATGCCATCACTGGGGCACGGCGCGATCGATCCCTCTGGACGTTCACTGGAGCAGGTTTACTGGGGGTAGGGTGGTTCGTTTCCGTGGGCAGCACTCCCCCTTTTCAGGCATTTGCCGTCAGCAGTTTAGCCCTCTGGCTGTTGTTCGATCGTCTCCAAAATCGGCGGGGTAGCACCCTAACTGCCCTATTGCTCGTTGGCCTGCAAACCTATATCTTGCTCTGGCGACTGTTTCCGGCAACGCTTCAGCAAACGATCGTCAGCACTGCAACAAACCTGCTGGGCAATGCGGCCATGCCCTTTGTCCTCCTGGGGCTTGCCTTTTTCCCTTACCTCTGGTTTAGCCTCGCCCTTGCCACGCATTTTCGCCCGGTTGAGCCACCCTCTCGATCGGTTCCTCCCTCCCTTTCTCGCCAAGCGGAGTGCTTTGCCTTTGTTTTGGGCATTGCCGTGACTCTGATTAGCCTCCTGAATCCAGGGGTTCGATCGCTGAATCTCCTGCTTTCCGCCCTGACGCTGGGTTGGGTAATTTACAAACGGCTGCGAAATCGGGCGATTGTTCCCTCTGCCTTAATTTATCTGGCCCATGGGGCGGCTGTAGCAGCTTTACTGTCGGGTGTAGATTGGGCTTTTCCAGCGTTAAGTGCGATCGGCTGGGCCAGGATATTGCTCCTGGTGATGACAGCAGAATGGCTATTATGCATCAGGCTTCGTCATTCACAATGGCAGAAAAGCGCGTGGCACATGGGGTTAGGGTTGGCAGGGTTAAGCTATGCCGTGTTGATGCCAGCGTATGTGGGTGTTGTCAGCCCAGAGGCAAGCTATCAAAACTTAGTCTGGCTGGCGGTTCCCGTCCTGCTTATGGTGCTATCGCGAGTCCGATCGTTTTTTGCTGTACCGTTGGCCGCTTGGTTCAGTGTTGGAGCGTTGGGGCTGCATTTATTCTTAATTGGAACCTTGAATACTTGGATTATCAGTTTGACGATCGCCACAGGAGCCATGCTGGTCAATGCGGATACGCTTCGTCACATCGTCGCCGTTACCCTGACGATCGGGTTTGCTCTGGCATTAGAAGCGACCCTGGTTTGGAAGGTTTTCTCTGAACAGTTAACCAGTGCCCAAGTCATTCTGATTGCTGCCCTGACTTTATGGGTGCTGTGGCTTGTACGGGGCTGGCTGATCCGCCGATCGGCTCCCTTAGCAACACTCTACGCAAAGGCGATCGACGGCTGGGCAACCCTGCTTGGTGTCTTGCTGCTCTGGTTCATGCCCTTGCTCAGCGTCACCACGTTTAGCCTCCGCGAACTCCCGATCACCGCCCTCCTCGCAGCCGGACTAACTGCCGGAGCCATCACCTACCGCATTTGGCAGCAGCCCACCGAGCTAGGCTTTTACGGGTTAGCAGGGGCGATCGAATCTCTGGTGATCATGCTCGTCATTCGCAGGGGCGGCAGCATAGAAGATTGGGCGATCATCAATCTGGGTTTGGGGTTGTTTGTGCAACTGGTTGGAGATATTTGGGCCAGGCGTAACCCGCAGCCTTACCGTGTAAGCTGGCATGCCATCCCGCTGATTTATGCCCTCCTTAGTGTGTTATCAACCCGTACTAGCCTGACAGCTTCCAGCGGACTCTACACCCTGGCGGCCGCTTTGATTGGCATTGGCGTTGGCAGACGACGGGCTAAGTTTCAGTTGCTAACCAGCCTGTCCCTTTTATTAGGGTCGATCGCCGCCTACGAACTGCTGCTCTATCAACTCCTCCAGGCAGAAATGAGCAGAGCAGGAGATAGCATCGTCTTTTTTACCGGACTTGCCGCCCTCATCGCCTGGTTCTACCGCCTCACATCACGCTGGCTCCTCCCTTACCTCCGCTTCACCCAAAATCAGCTAAACCCGATCGCCCACCTCCACTGGGCCTTGGGCAGCCTCTTTGCTCTCACCTGCCTCCTCCTTCCCCTCAGCCCTTCCCTCACCGTTCTGCTCCTCAGCATTGCCATTGCCCTCACCGCTTATGCCCTCTCCCTCGGCCGCATTCCTCCTTCTGATACCTCCCTCGCTCCCGCCTCCCCCCCATCTTCCACTGGCTGGACATACGCAGGCATCACCGAAGCCCTGTTGACGATCGCCTACGGACTCTACGAAATCATTCCTAACACATCTCTACTGCTGGAATGGGCTGGAGTCATTGCATCGGGCATTGCAGTTGGCATGTATGCCTTACCCTGGCGGCAGTGGGGTTGGGCTGTCCGTCCTTGGCGCAACTCCGCAGCAGTCCTTCCGATTTTAATTGTGGGCTTAACTGGTTTCAGCACAGCCATTCCCAGCTTGTTGATTGCAGCCGCTTTTTATGCCTGGTATGCCAAACAAACCCAACGAATTCGGCTAAGCTACTTCAGCGTTGGACTGGTGGATTGGGCAATTCTGCGGACGGTCAATGAGCAGGGATGGTTCAATCTTCTATGGTTCGGTATGGTAGTAGGAGGTTCGTTGCTGTACGTGGCGCATATTGATCCGGCTTTGCAAACGCAGTCGGGGCGAGAACAGCGTCATCTACTACGATCGATCGCAACGGGGCTAGTCTGTCTGACTGCGCTTTACCAGGCAGAAGTCGATACAGACGGAACGGCGATCGGGATTGGGATGTTCACCTTAGCCTTGAGCATTGGTCTGGTGTTTGCCGGATTGCTGCTGCGGGTGAGAGCCTATTTATACGTAGGGACTGCAACGTTTGTTGTTCGCGTTTTACGATGGCTTTGGTTATTTATTAATACTTATTCTTTCTTGTTATGGGCTGTGGGCATTCTCTTAGGATTAATTTTTATCTGGATTGCGGCAACCTTCGAGGCGCGGCGAAGTCAAGTGAATACGATCGTCCAATATTGGTCTAGCGAGCTAGAGCAATGGGAATAGTGACTCAAGAAGAATTTGTCTTGCCATGATGGCATTGGTGCAAATCGAGGAATACTATGGGTAATTTTTAGAGGGAAGGAGTAATTTTTAGAGGTGAAGTAATCGGTAATTGCACAGAACATCGCAATTCTGGTTTGCAAGATTTGAACCAGCGAGCTGCCCCACTGATTTTTGGCGCATTGTGGGATAGTTTTTTACAAAATGTCTCTGTTCGATCGAATGTGACACTTCTAGCTCTGGGCAGTCCGTTGCAGGTTGAGGAAACAGTTTATGCGCCCAGATGAACACTGCAACTCGCGGTTGTCTGGAGTTTATCGTTAACGGTCTGAGTGCAGATTCCTAACTATGTTAAAGAGGACTGAATCTGTATTGGTGTGAATCTACCCCTCTTGGCAACTCCAGAGGATGTTTATGAAATCAAGCTGGAAGCACGTTTACCCCTGGCTCAAAACAGCAGTTCTCAATCTTGACTCGGTAGACAACTTATTGCGTCAGGTTGTAGAAAAAATGTCTATTGCCTTTGATGTAGAGTGCCTGCTGTGGGTGGGAATGGAACAAGGTTCAGCGGATGCGTTACGAGTTTATGGTACGCCTGAAGCGGTTAGCAAATGTGCTGCTAATTTGGGCTTTGCATCGTCCCCTATCTCGCCCACCGCTGAAGGAGAGCAACCGCCAGATAAACGAGTTGCCCAAGCGTTTCATCCTCGCTCCTTACCCACCTGGCTCTTAGATCAGCAAAATCTGCCCCAACTTAAACAGCTTGACAGTGGGGATCTGGTCATTCCAGTTACCAGCCGTGGCACCTTTCCTGAAACTGAGTCCCGCGATATTTCATCCATCACCAATCCTCTACAGTTTGTGTTGCAACTAAGCCGCTCTTTTGCAGCCTTGCCGATCGCGGAAATTGTCTCTCATACAGCACTGCATCACAGCCCCAATGCCCTGCAACCGTCATCGGTCACGCAAATTCGAGGGTGGAGTCCGCAAGAAATTGAATCGATCGAGGTGATATGCAGTCAAATCGGGTTAGCCTATAGTGCCCTTTACTGGAGGCAGCGGCTAGAACAATCTCGGCAGCAGTCGGCTTTAATTGGGCGGATTTCTCGGCTACTCAATTCGACGTTGAATCCAGATGAAATTGTGGGACGGATTGTGGCAGAACTGGGCTACGGCTTGCAGTGCGATCGATCGATTCTGGTCAACCTGAGTCAGCAGCCAATTAGCATTCTGTCGGTTTGGGATCACTCCGATCGCGAACTGCCCTCCCTAACGGATTACCAGGTCAACCAGGGAGACTGGCAAAACGTGATTGAAATGTTCATGCATGGCGGAGCTTCTTACCTGCAAATTGGTTCCCATGAGCCAGAGCCAGACCCATTGCAGGCATGGCTGAAAACCATTGGAGTATTGTCGGTGTTACTGGTGCCCTTATTCATTCAGGAAGAGTTCTTTGGTGCGGTTGCCCTCTTGTCTTACCAAAGCGATCGGGTGTATTTGCTAGATGAATTGCAAACGGTGCGGCAAGTGGCTGACCAAGCGGCCATTGCCCTGACCAATGCCCAGCATTACCAAAGCCTTTGGCACAAAAAAGAAGTATTGCTCCGGCAAAACAGCACGTTGCAGCAAGAAATATTGCGGGACGACCTGACCCAGCTCATGAACCGTCGATCGCTAGAGCGAGAGCTTGAACAACTCAGCACCAAAGCTGTTTGGACAATCCAACCGACATTTAGCGTAATTGTTTGCGATATTGATTACTTCAAGCTGATTAACGATGCCCATGGGCACTTAATTGGAGACGAAGTGCTGCACAGTTTGGCCCAACGCCTCCAAAGCCAACTACGTCGCGGGACTCCTGCCTATCGCTATGGCGGTGAAGAATTTGTCATTATCCTCACTGAAACTGCCCTCAACAAAGCGATCGATGTGGCAGAACGGCTCCGAACCACCATTCGCAACACGCCATTTCAAACCAAAATTGGGTTTGTCGATGTCACTGCCAGCTTTGGAGTCGCTCAGCAGGATGCCATAACTGATCAATCTGCCTGGGATGTGCTGCAACGGGCTGATCGGGCATTATACGAAGCGAAACGGCAAGGACGCGATCGGGTGCAGGCGATCGAACCGTCATCGCAGGAACAACCCTTAAGTAAATAAATGAATCAACTCATCACCATCCCGCTTTTCTTCTTGATTTCTTTACAAGAGATGCACGCACCCCAGGAATTGCTTAAAGTTTAGAAATTTTTACAGCCCAAAGCTTTGCTATCACCGGAAAGAGGAGGATATAAAGTGCAAGACAGCGATCGCAGATACAGACTAGAACCAGACAACAAATTTTCCTGAATAGACTCAAGACAGCCCGGATAGACTCAAGGCAGTCTCGTTAGTGTTCTCGTAACCCTTAAAAAAATCCGTCCTTCACTCCGCAGAATCCCTTATGGCAACTCATCTTTCCCCCGCATCCCTCATTACAAAGCCCATCACCTTTGGTACAGACGGTTGGCGTGGCGTTATTGCTGCTGACTTTACCTTTGACCGGGTGATGCAGGTCGCTCCAGTCGCGGCACAAGCTCTGGCTCAAACCTATGGTGAGAATGGTAGCCGCACCATTATTGTGGGATACGATCGCCGGTTTCTGTCTGAAGAGTTTGCTAAAGCAACAGCCGAAGCAGTTCAGGCTGCGGGGTTTGATGTGTTATTGTCTGAAACCTATGCGCCAACCCCTGCCTTCAGTTGGGCCGCAAAGCAGCAAAATGCGCTGGGGGCAATGGTGATTACCGCTAGCCATAATCCTGGGATTTATTCTGGGTTTAAGGTGAAAGGGGCGTTTGGTGGCTCAGTTCCGCCAGAGGTGACAAAGCAGATTGAAACGATGCTGGTAGGGGAAACGGCTCCGTCCAGTGCTTCTCCTGGAACAATTACGCTGTTTAACCCCTGGCAAAGCTACTGTGAAGCCTTGCAATCGAGGGTCAACATTGCCGAAATTCGCGAGGCCATTGCTCAGGGTAAGCTAACCGTCTTTGCAGATGTGATGCATGGAGCCGCCGCCACTGGATTAGAGCAGCTATTAGGAATTCCCATCTACGAGCTAAATGGCGATCGCGATCCGCTGTTTGAAGGGGGTGCCCCTGAACCCCTACCTCGCTACCTTGCAACGCTGATTGGCAAAATTAAGACGCATCGGGAAGGACACTCTGGCTTAACAGTCGGGCTGGTTTTTGATGGTGACAGCGATCGGGTGGCGGCGGTTGATGGATACGGCAATTTTTTAAGCTCTCAGGTGCTGATCCCCATCTTGATTGAACACCTTTCCACCCAGCGTGGCTACCAGGGAGAAGTCGTCAAAACCATTAGCGGCTCCAACCTGATCCCGAAGGTGGCCGAACTCTACAATCTGTCTGTTCACCAAACGCCGATCGGCTACAAATACATTGCAGACCGGATGTTAGAAGCAAAAGTGCTGCTGGGTGGCGAAGAGTCTGGCGGTATTGGCTACGGTCATCATATTCCTGAACGGGATGCCCTGCTCTCAGCCCTTTACGTCCTGGAGGCGATCGTCCAATCCGGTATGGATCTAAGCGATCGCTACCAACAGCTTCAGCAGAAGACAGGCTATACCTCCGCCTACGATCGGATTGACCTCCCCCTCGCCAGCATGGAAGTTCGATCGCGCCTACTCGACCAACTCACAAACCAACCACCCCAAACGATCGCCGGACAGTCCGTTACTGATTGCTTGGCGATCGATGGCTACAAATTTCAACTCGCTGACCAAAGCTGGCTCCTAATCCGCTTTAGCGGCACTGAACCTGTTCTACGCCTTTACTCTGAAGCCAACACGCTGGACGAAGTGAAGCGAAACCTGGCATGGGCGGAAGAGTGGGCGAGTTCGATTTAGGGGAGTGGGGAGTGGGGAAGAGTGGGTCGGGAGTATGTCCAGATTTTTGTGTCAGGCTCCGATCGGCTTCGTTATTCCCATCTCCCGCAGATGATCGCGGGCTACCTGAAAAAGTCTGATCAATTCAGACTGGAAAGGGTTTCAGTCCATTTCAATGGACTTTGTCTCAC
>PVWD01000207.1 GCA_003003615.1 filamentous cyanobacterium CCP2
GATCTCCGCAAAGCCGATGCGATCGAAATTGTCATCGGGCAGGGGGCAAAACCGGGTGGCGGTGGGATGTTATTAGGACAGAAAATCAACCCCAGAGTGGCACAGATGCGAACCTTGCCAGAGGGCGTAGATCAGCGATCGGCTTGTCGCCATCCCGACTGGACGGGTTCCGATGACCTGACGATTAAGATTCAGGAATTGCGCGAACTGACCGACTGGCAAAAGCCAATTTATGTGAAAGTTGGAGCCTCTCGCACCTTTAATGATGTCAAGCTTGCCGTTCATGCCGGAGCTGATGTGGTGGTGGTGGACGGGATGCAGGGAGGAACCGCAGCCACTCAAGCCGTCTTCATTGAGCATGTGGGAATTCCTACCTTAGCGGCAGTGCGGCAGGCGGTGGATGCCCTGGAAGATATGAACATGAAGGGCAAGGTGCAACTGATCATCTCTGGCGGCGTTCGCACCGGGGCAGACGTGGCGAAAGCGTTGGCAATGGGAGCCGATGCCGTTTCGATCGGGCAGGCGGTACTGATGGCGTTGGGCTGCAACAGTGAAACTTATGTGCAACATGGAGAACACTATTCTGCGATCGAGGATTACGCAGCATTAGGAACGGCTCCGGGATACTGTCATCACTGCCATACGGGAAAATGTCCCGTCGGTGTAACAACTCAGGATGAGAAGTTAGAACAGCGATTAGAACCGGAAGTGGGGGCACGTCGCGTCAAGAATTATTTGCAAACATTGAATATGGAACTGACCACGATCGCCCGTGCTTGCGGAAAGCAAAATGTTCATCATCTGGAACGGGAAGATTTGGTGGCACTGACTGTCGAAGCGGCGGCAATGGCACAGATCCCTTTAGCGGGGACAGACTGGATTCCGGGGATGTCTAGAGGGTGGTCTAGCAATGGGTAAAGTGGGCGAATGATATATCAGCAAAATTTGTCAGAATAGAGATAGCCTTTACCGGAGCGGCAAGATGTCTCAAGCCCCTCGCTCTTCAACTCCCTTCTCACCTCTGGATCTAGAGGATACCCCGTCCGAAGCGATCCAGTGCCCTCCCACTGATCTCTGGAGCGATGAACCCCCCTTGGAATCAGACTTGCATCGTGAACAAATTGACATCCTGATTCGGCTGCTGAAGTGGTTTTGGCGCGATCGATCGGATGTGTATGTGACGGGCAATTTAACGGTTTACTACAACGAGCAGCAGTTAAAATCCCGTGATTTCAGAGGGCCCGACTTCTTTGTAGTGTTGGATACTGAGAACAAAGATCGCAAAAGTTGGGTGGTGTGGGGCGAAGAGGGCAAGTATCCCAACGTAATTGTAGAGTTATTATCTGACTCAACTGCCAAAGTTGATCGGGGCTTGAAAAAACAGCTTTATCAGGACGTATTTCGCACGCCAAACTACTTCTGGTTTGATCCGATGAGTCTGGAATTCAAAGGGTTTCAACTGGTATCCGGACTTTATCAAGAATTGAGTCCTGATGAACGAGGCTGGCTGTGGAGCGACCAGCTAGAGCTATATCTGGGTATTCACGATCGCAAGCTGCGATTTTTTACGCTACACGGAGATCTAGTTCCCTTACCCGAAGAGGCAGAACGACAGCGAGCAGAACGATTTGCAGAACAGTTACGACAGGCAGGAATTAACCCAAACGAGTAAAATTCTCATCCTTTGTCCTGCACATTACTCATCGGATAGACTCATCTTCGATCTGAGAATCCCAGCCTAGAACATTGGCGATCGTATCCGGTAAAGTCACCGGATTGAAGGGTTTTGCGATCGCTTCCACAACTCCCATTTCCTGTAGTTTTTGGGAAGTAAACCAACGCGCCCGCACGGTTAAAAGAATAACTGGAAGCGACTGACAGGATGGAATTTCGCGAAGTTTGTGAAGAAAGGTAATGGCATCCATCCCTGGCATCAAAACGTCCAAAAGAATAACGTCTGGATGCTTTGCATTCAACCACCTCAAACCTTCTTGAGCAGAGGCAACCGTTTCAACGTCCCATCCCGCAAGATCGTTTAAACAAGCTTCAACGAGTTCCCGAACACTTGCTTCATCATCAATTAGCAAAATCGACTTAGTTGCCATTGCTACATTTATTTCACAGTAAAGGCTGAACCAGCCCCTTTGTTACTTCAAAAACTCATATACAGGAAGTCTTTAAAGAAGCAGCACCCTATCTAACAATAAGATGGTGCAGTAATAGGGTAGGTTGTTCATCTGTCTATCCCATTATCGCGGCTATTGGTTTAAGTGCATCAGGTTTAACAGTCTTTTCATCAAATTCATAGAGCAATTGATCAAGCTTACAGATGAACGTCAACATTTTGGATCATTCACTACTGTGAGATTAGACAAAGAAAATAAGAAACTGATAAGGGTGTGGCTGAAGGGTCGGCTAATTTCAGGTCGCTACCCATCGCGAAACGATCGGGGTTAATCCTCCCAACCTAATAGTTCCGATACCTGATCGCAAATCAACACCGGATCAAAAGGTTTGGCAATTACGCCAGCGATATCCATTTGGGCAAACCGAGTCCGATCGTCTGGCAAAACTTTCGCTGTCAGCAAAACGATGGGGACAGCATGGGTTGCAGGATTTGCCTTCAGCTTTTCATAGCATTGAAAACCATCCATATCCGGCATTGATACATCTAGGAGAATCGCATCCAGAGCGTTTTCGGACGCTTTTTGTAGTCCATCACCTCCGGATTCTGCCATCACCACATCCCATCCGCCAATGTCCTCTAAGCAGGAACAGGCAAGTTCTCGGAGGGATTCTTCATCATCAACCACAAGAATACGTTTTGTCATAACAGAACTGAACGCAGGGGGTAAAAAACATCAGACGATCGCAAAGCCAGTGAATGAAAAAAAGCTAGTTTACCAACTGACTTGGAGAGGGCAATGTAAAACAAAACGTGCTACCTTCGCCCAAAGTACTCTCCGCCCAAATATTACCACCATGCTGTTGCACAATACTTTGACAAATTGCTAACCCCAGCCCTGTACCTCCTTTTTGCCGAGCATCGGACACATCCACCTGTTGGAACCGCCCAAAGATGCTTTCTAGCTTTTCAGCAGGAATTCCTCTGCCTTGATCTTTAACCTGAAAAAGAACGGAATCCGTTTGGGGCTGTGCTGAAATCGTAACGGTGGAATGGGGAGGAGAAAATTTAATGGCATTGCTGAGCAAGTTGGTCAGGGTTTGCAGAATGGAATCAGGAGCCGCCCAGACTTGAGCAGTTGTAGGAAGAACCGTAAGATTAACCAATGCTGCATCTGCGATCGACTGAACTCCTTCCACCGCCTGCCGAATCAATTCTGCTGCATCACACACTTCCATGACAAGCTGTATTCGCCCAGAGTCAAGCCGTTCTAAGTCCAAAATATCGTTAACCAACCGCACCAGCCGATCGCTATTCGTTAAAGCATGTTTGATCATGCGCTTTGCTTTTTCCGGTTTTGCATCATAAATGCCAGTGTCAATCAGTCCTAAAAAGCCCCGAATTGCGGTTAAAGGAGTGCGTAACTCATGGCTGACAATGGAAATAAACTCATTCTTCATCCGATCGATCGCTTGGCGTTCCGTAATATCCTGTACCTGTGCAACATAGTACAAAGGTTGTTTTTGAGCATCACGCACTAACGACAAACTCATCAGACCCCAAGCTATTCGTCCAGCATTACAGTGATATCGTAATTCCACCTGCGCGCTATAGTGTTCATTTGACAAGACCTGTTCAACACTGTGTTGGAGCTTTTCAACATCCTCTGGATGCACTAAAGCCGTTGCATTCATCGATCGCAGTTCCGCCTCAGAGTAGCCCAGCATATCACAGAGCCTGGGGTTTACCCGTAACCAATGATTATCTAACCCAATCAAGGCCATCCCGATCGGCGCATCCTGGAAAGCACTGCGGAAACGGGCTTCACTTTCTCGAAGAGCCTGATTTTGCTGCCGTAATGTCTCCTCAATCTGCTTCAGGTCTGTGATATCTACTGAGTTGCCCACAATACCCTGCACCTGGTCATGAGCATCAACAAACGGACTGAGATAACTTTGATACCATCGCTGTTCACCGGAAGGCAGCGTTAAAACATGAGGAGCATTTTGCCGCAGTTGGCGAGATGCCATAATTTCCCGATTTTCAGCAAGATATTGCTCCATCAAGGCTGAAGTAAACTGAGGATTAAAATCTATTTCTCGCTTGCCCAACATCTCATCAACAGTAAGATCATGAATAGCTGCAAGAGCCTGGTTTGCAATGATGAACCGTCCCTCTGCATCTTTAACAAAAACCGGGCTGGGAATGACATCAATCACCTGTCTTAGGAAAGCACGCTGGGCTTCTAAGGCAGCTTCTGCCTGTTTGCGATCGGTGATATCTCGAATAATCGTTAATACTTTATCCGCATCGATCGCCACCACCCTGACTTCCTCGTAGCAAGTGATGCCACCATTTATTATTTTTTGTTCGTAAACTTGCACATCACCTGTATACAAGGCTTGTCGAATAGCATTCATTCGCTCTTGCGCTAAGTCAGCAGGCATATAGTCAAATAAATTTTTTCCCACTGCAACCGAGCGCGGAATAAATGTTGTGATATTGCTGCCGTCAATCAGATCAATACATGTTCCATCGGATGTCATCCAAACAATCAAATCAGGAATCGTTTTAAGAATCTGATTTTTGGTTGCTTCACTTTGCCGAATATTTTCTTCGATTTGCTTACGATCAGTAATATCTAAATTCGTCCCAATTAAACGAATAACTTCACCCTGTTCGTTTACAATTGTCTCTCCTCGTGCTTCAACCTGCCGCATTGAACCATCAGGCAAGAGCGATCGAAACTCCACTTTATAGGGAGCCTTTGCCGCGATCGTATGTTTAATACTGCGCTGCAATTCTGGCAAATCATCTGGATAAATGAGTGCATAGAATTCTGAAAGAGTGGGTTCCGGCTGAGTTGGGTCTAGTCCAAAAATATGGAAACTTTCCTCTGACCAAGTGACTTGTTCCGTGCGAATATCTAACTCCCAACTGCCGACATGGGCAACTTGCTGGGCCCGACGGAGGGCGGCTTCACTTTGGCGCAGTTCCTCGTCTGCGAGTTTGCGATCGGTTACGTCTAACACAACTCCATGCCAGCACAAATCACCGTTTTCCCGTCGTTCGGGCTGAGAGCGTGCTTGTAGCCATTTCAGTTTGCCCGACGCAGGTGTAATTCGCCATTCATATTTAAAAGGCTGTAGCGTCTCAGCACTGTGGGCAACTGCGGCAAGATACCCCTCCCGATCGTCTGGATGCATTTGCCCAATGACATAATTCCCCGGATTTTTCACGAATTCTTCCAGGCTGACCTCATGGAACTCTTCCACAACCCGATTAATATACTCAAACTCAATGGAGCCATCAGAATGTTGCACCATTGAATAGACGTTAACGGGTGCAGCCGTCGCCAGATTTTGTAAACGAGTTTGGCTTTGGCGCAATTCTTCTTCAACTCGTTTGCGATCGGTAATGTCAATATTAATCGCAGTGATCAGCCAATAATCACCCTTTTGGCGAGAGGTAATATGTCCCAACATCCATCTTAAGGAGCCATCTTTGTGATAAAACCGATACTCTTCTGCATAGTAAGCAATTTCTTTGTAAGCCCGCTCTCCTTCAATGATGGCTCGACTCAAATCATCCGGATGCACCCTCGATCGCCAGAGCATTTTATTTGTCATTAGCTCTTGCGCTGTGTAGCCAAACAGCACCTCGCAGTTGCCAGACCAGTATTCATATTCCCAATCACCATTTGGATAAATCCGCTTGCTGGTAATCGCTGCAATGGCACTATTGAGCAAGTGATTTAGCTTCGTTTCTGAATTCTGCAAGGATTGCTGAAGCTGTTCAGCCGTTTGTTCAAAAGACTGATGAAGAACATGTAATTCAATAATCGGACTATTGTTTTGAAGAGTGCTATTCCACTCTCCGTTTGCCAAGGCACGACTAGCTTGACTCAGACGTTGAATGGGTCGCAAGATCCATCGGGCTAGCAGCAGTCCGAGAACGATCGCCCCTGTTAGCGTACCGATGCTGAGTAATAAAGTTGTCCGCACATTATCATCAATTTGTGCTGTAAAGTCAGATTCTGGAATCGCAGTAACAATTAGCCAATCAAGTCCATATTCATCAGAGAAGGGCGTGATTCGTACAAATTGGCGTTCACCGTTGAGCGAAAAACTGAGTTGCTGATTTGTTGTAATCTGATTCAGGTTGCCGAAGTGTTCGTTTAAATATTGCGTTGTCAAACGGGTACGCAAATCTTCACTTTGAAGGGCACTTAACCGTTGCTGATTGCGGGCATCCAGGATTGATGCATTTGGGCTGGAACTGCCTACCAATAAGCCCGATCGCTCAATAATAAAACTTTGACCCGATGGGCTGATCCTGACATTACGCAAAAACTCATTGACTTCATCGATCAGGTAGTCGATCGCCACGACCCCTTGCAGTTCTCCCGCAGCATTATAAACTGGTTGAGCAAAGGTCATCCCCAGCCGATTAGGGTTAGCAAAATCAGGATAAATTTCGCTCCACACTGGCTGTCCTGTTTCCACCGCTTTAAGATACCAGGTGCGTGTTCGCGGATCATAATTTTCATCAGTTCGTATGAGTTCTGTTGGGTTGCCCTGAACATCGGTTTGGTAAGTTAGCACATCACTTTGCGCTGCTCCGCCTGTGAATGCAACGCCGATCGACCCATCTGAAAAGCGTTCTGAGCCAGTATATTGTCCTTGAGTGTCCCCAAAGTAGAGATAAAGGGCTGCATCACTCAGGTTAATTTGTCGCCAAAAGTGTTGGCTCAGCGTAGTGGTGTCTTGCCCATTTAGAATGCCTGAACCAATCAGATCCGCGTTGGTTTGATTGATCAAAACGGGAGAGGAGAGGTAACTGCTCAGTTTTTGACGAATCCGATCGCTAATTTCATGATTCAACTGATTCACGATTTGATTCACCGCCCGCTGCCCATTGCGCCAGGAAAGGTAGCCAACCAGCCCTGTTGCTCCCACAATTAGCAGAACAAACGGAACAATGAGGGCATACCGTAACGGAATTTTTGGAACCTGAGAAGTCCGCGCCGAGGGAAGAACCGCCGTTGGCTGAAAAGGGTTGCTCATGCGCCAATTCTCCGCTTCATGGTTTCCAACTCTTGCTGTAAGCGCGATCGATCGATCCGGCTAATTACCCGCGTCACCAGTTCTGGCCCCACCACGGGTTTACTAATAAAATCATCGGCCCCGGCGGCAAAAACTTGCTGAATCGACTCCATATCTGTGTGTGCTGTCACCACTAAAATTGGTAAATTTCCCCACTTCGGATCTTGACGCACAACCCGACACAGATCAATGCCGTTAAATGTAGGCATTTCCAAATCCATCACCAGCAGGTCAGGTGTTGTTGCCGTGAGGACGTTCCAAAACTGTCTGGGATCTTGGAGGATTTTCACCTGAAGCCCCCAGGGTTGTAGCAGTAAACTCAACGCATCCAACACGATCGGATCATCGTCTAAAATCATTACCTTGGCATCTGCGGCCGGTGGTTTGGGCAAAACCTGAGCGATCGACTCAAACACCTGAGCCGATGTGATCGGCTTGTAAAGAAATCGCCGTACCCCCAATCGAGATACCGTAACGCGATCGGTCAAGCTATCTTCCTCCGATATGACCAAAATTGCCAAATCAGGAAACTGCTGCTTAAAGTCCAACAGCATCGCGATTTCGTCTTTATTAGCAGCCTGAAGGCTCAGTAAAACTGCACCCGGTGTGATCTGCTGAATGCGCTGAACAGCATCCCTCAAGCTGGCAGCCGTTTCAACCTGCAAGCCCCAGGCAAAGGCATCAGACTTTAACTGCTGGGTAAACGCTTCATCTTGATCAATGACCAAAATCCGAGGAATTTTAATCGGTTCAAGGGGTTGCGCCGTTAAGGGTTTTGCTGGCTTTGTCAGTTCGTGCTTTAAATTTGCAATCAGCGTTTGCAATTGCGGTAAAGCTGTCTTCCCCAAGGGGGCCTCACGGGTGAGTAATTGTTCGATCGTCTGCGCCAACCGTGAACCCGTTTCATAGCCAAATGATCCCAAAGTGCCTGCCAGCTTATGAGCTTCGTGGCTAGCCGCCTGTTGCAGTTCTTCAGTCAATTTGTCCATTTGCAAGGCTTCCCCCACCTGCTCTAGCACCACAAGCCTTGCAGCAAACGTGTTTCGATATCGCTCCAACACTTTGTTAATGGAAGCAAAATTCTTATCCTTCTTCCCAGTTGTCGTTTTTTTCAATTGCCCCGTAGACTGTCTTTTTTCCAACTCATCCCAAGTGTGTCCCCCTGTAGAGGTTGCATCAGGTTCACCACTGGGAGCCGCTTTGAGGCGATATCCTAACCCATAAACCGTTTCCAATAAATCGGCTGTCATGCCTGCCGCTTTTAGCTTTTGCCGCAGATCTTTGATCAGGTTGGTGACGGCTCCCTCACTGGGGGATGCATCAATTGACCAGAGGCGATCGATAATGTCGCTTCGACTAAACACCCGCTGGGGATTTCTCAGAAATAATCCTAAAAGTCCATATTCTTTGGGTGATAAAGATAGCGTTTTTTCGCCATACCTCACTTCTGCTGAAACCGGATTCACCGCCAACCTTCCCCAAGTCAGCAAATTGGGGGATAGGTTTGTTTCACCGCGTCGCAGCAAGGCCCGAATCCGCGCCAACAGTTCAGATAAATCATAGGGCTTTGTCACATAATCATCTGCTCCAGCATCTAGCCCTTTCACCACATCTGCCCTAGCGTCTTTGACCGTCAGCAGCAAAATTGGCTTTTGAAATCCTTTTGCCCGAAGTTGACGACACAAGCTGATCCCATCCACCTTGGGGATCAACAAATCCAAAAGAATTAGCTCATACTCCCAGGTGGTTGCCAGGTCTAGCCCAATCTCACCATCCGTTGCCACATCTACGGTGTAATACTGAGCAGACAACACTTCTGAAAGCACGAGGGCTGTGGGGTTATCGTCTTCTACTAATAAAATTTTCACAGCGAATGGATGGGGCGATCGTTACTTTGTTCGTTTTTTTATTTATCATAAGGCAACTTTTTGCTTTGTCACTGCACAAAATAAATTTGGCTTGCCCTTATCAGTTTCTTATTTTCTTAGATTTTTTTGAGTAAAATGGCAATTACTTTTATTTGTTTTGGGGCATTCGCTAATGGTGGACAATGCCCCGATCATTCTATTTTAAAGTGGCAACAATTCTTTTATGGGTGTTAGGAAGAATACTAAAATAGGCGGCACGATCGTTTAATACCGGCGATCGAATTCTGCCTTAAGAGCCTATGTAGTAAAAGCTTCATCTGTTTTGAACATAAATGTTTCACTTGCTTGAGATGGAAAAGATCGATGGAAACGCAAATCCTTTGAAAAGATTTTACACCCTTATCAATTTCTTATTTTTTTCACCTATTGTTTGACTCAAAGGGAAAACAAACCCTAATGATGAATTCAACGGACAAAACGATCATGTACAACCAAACCAACGGTCAAATCATTCCTCGTAACGTCAATGAACTCAGCTTTGACAGCTTCGATCGCGATCCTTCCCGCGACATTGTTTGTGTGGCTCCCGTTCGCACAATCATCCGTCGGGAAGAAGAAGTGCTGCTCGTTCGACGTGTCCGCAAAATTGAAGATATTGATGCAGGTCCGGCTTGCCCTGTTTCTCAGCAGTCCTAGTGCATATAAACTAGCGCGTAAAAAGCTGAGTCCTAGATTGTCAATGGGCCTTCTGGGATTTAGACACAGTATTCTCGTTCCTGTACTCCAAGTTACTCAAGTTTGAGTATTTTAAGCTTGTTGTTTCGATAAGTTAACTACCCTGCTATTCCCTAGCAGGGTTTAATGTATTTAAACCATTTCAAAATGTCTATGAATTTGTTTGGCAGAACGTTAGGTATCACAATCAGAGGAATGTTCTCATGCCAGATCTGTCTACTTTGCACCCAATAACTGCATTATCAACTTATTTTCAGTTGGCGCAGCTTTCGGTCAACGATGTTGTCAGTTGGATATTTCTATTTGTGCTGGTGCTGGTTGTTTTGGTGCTGCTTTGGAAAACTCCTGGATCACCGTCCTATCAACAGTCCCATAAGTTACAGCTCTCAGATGAACAATTTACAAATGAGCAATTTACAGGTGAACAATTCATAAGTGAGCAATTTACAGGTGAACAACTTACAAGTGAACAGCCTTTCAATGAACCGTTTGTAGATGAACCGTTTGTAGAAGAACAACCTTTCAAAGACCAACCCCAAAACGATCGCTTCCCTGCCGATCGCTCTCATCATGAACAACCCCACAATCGTCAATCTCATTCCGATTCCACCACGCAACCCGTGACGCAATTCAGGGCAAATTCCTCATGGCTAACCTGGGATGAGTTGGCACAGCAAAGTGCAGCCCAGCCGCGAGAGCAGTCTGCCTACGGTGGAATTCCCCTTACATGGTCAACCTGGGATGAGTTGGCACAGCAAAACGGAAAGGATGCGACATCTTTTTTACAAGGTTCCCGTGAAGATGATACTGCGCTAACCATAGGAGATGTAAGCCTTCCTGAACGCGAACCATCCCTCGAACCATCCGCCGAAACATCAGCAGGCGGCGACCTTTTAGGTGCGGAATCTTCAGAAATAGAGGATTAAAACGGCGAATGCTTTCTAACATTAATCTAAGAAGAAGCATTTAAAAAACATCATTTACCCACTTTTCTAGTCAGATTTCCCCACATTTCCTACCGATTTTTTCTTGAAGGCATTGTATTCTCACCAATAGATAAAGTATTTCCTGTACCGCTTCGCCTTACTGCATCGCAAACTTGCCTCTTATCAGTTTCTTATCTTCTTGTTCTATATCTATGGATGCTGAAGTGATTTATCCACACCAGAGTCGTTCGTTTTTGACAGGAGCGATGCAGACCAA
Organism: filamentous cyanobacterium CCP2; assembly: GCA_003003615.1. Taxonomy (GTDB): domain Bacteria; phylum Cyanobacteriota; class Cyanobacteriia; order Elainellales; family Elainellaceae; genus Egbenema. The sequence goes on from PVWD01000207.1 coordinate 11,037, forward strand.
GTGATGTTTTAATTAGCTCATGTTGATGGCGAAGTAATCTACCTGGTGCTTGTTCAATCACTTTCTAAGGGACTCATGAATCCTCTGATGCTGCTTTCACAAGTTAAAACTGCTTGTTGAATGGGCTTAACGCTGTAGCATTTTGCAGGACAAGAGTCGCATTTCCTAGGATGAGGTGCAAGAAGGTGAGCGTGTTTTTTGAAATGTTGAGTGCCATTAACAACCCAAGCCAACGGGGTAGTGTTGATCAACTTCGTGTCGTTATGAATACAGTGCAGCAACTCGGTGCAAGTCAGGGTGTCAATCTTTCAACGATGCAAACGGCAATGTCTGCCTTGAGCAGCTTCATTCGTCCGGCATTACAACAGCAAAGCCAAACGATCGGCTTCCAGGAACTGAACCATTGGGTGAATCAGTTTGCTGGAGCAAGTATGAATACGGGTGCTTTGCAAGGGCTACTGACTCCTCAACTCCAACAGCAGTTGCTTCAGGGGATTGCCCAAAAAACAGGACTACCAGCCGACACATTGCAAACGTTACTACCAGGGCTAGTTTCATCTGCAATGGCACTTTTGAGCATGGGGGCAAGCAAACCTGGTGTACCTGGCTCCAATTCTGTCTTAAATGCTTTTCTCAATAGCGATCGCAAACAAGATACAGACCTGGGAGATGTCCTAAAATTTGCAAATCGGTTTCTTAATTTGGTTCAATAGTGATTCTTACCGGCTTAGATATTCTCGTTGAAGTGCGCCATAAACCCAATGACCGATTAAACGACCTATTAATTAAATAATTGAAATGACAGGGGGATTTGCATGAAATCTCGGCTTAGAGA
>PVWD01000208.1 GCA_003003615.1 filamentous cyanobacterium CCP2
CATCTGGAGAATCCCATCGGGTGTGTTCCATGCGCCGCAAATCTTCCAAAAGGGACTGCACTGCTGCATTGCGACCTTCCAGCCTGCGCCAAAGCTGTACCAACCGAATCAGGGCTTCCCGTTGCTGTTCATTCTCTCTATAGTCAATAGGAATCCGCCGCACAAATTCTAACAACGCCCGATCGAGTTGGGTTGCTGCGTTGACTAAAGCTGTGTTGTTCGGGTTACTGGAAGTGAGTACTTGCGGGTCAACTCCCAGTTCTTTCAGCGTTGTGGTGCGAGAATCTAGCCCATTCCAGAGGCGGTAGGCTTCCGTTAGGGCTTGGCGTTGTTCCCCGCGTCCCTGATAAAACTGAGGGATTCTCTGAATAAAGGCAATCAATACTGGATCAATAATCCGAATATTGGTTTCGGCAGAGGTATTTTCCTGGAGCGAGGCGATCGTCTGGCTGCGGGAATCCAATTGTCGCCAAAGTTGCGTGAGGCGGAGCAGGGCTTCTCGCTGGTGAGGATAGCCTGCATAAAAGGGCGAAAGCTGCTGAATAAATTGGACGAGGGGCTGATCGATCGTGCTTTCATCCAGGGTGGCCAGGCTGGGGTCAGACTCGTTTAACCGCAGGAGGGAAGCGATCGCCGCTTGACGAGTATTCAGCTTACGCCAAATTCGGACAGCTTCCAGGAGGGCATCCCGTTGATAAGACAACCCAATGTAGTAACGGGGTAAGCGTTCTACAAACAACAGCAAAGCCCGATCGAGATAAGACAAATTTTGAGGAATCCCATCAGCCCGATATTCGCGGGTCAGATCTTCCAGGTAGGCTTGCAGCAAGGTTTGGCTGTCGGTTGCTTCTAAACGCGCGGCTGCTAGGTCGCTGGCAGGAGGATTATAGCCACTGGCAATGGCCTGCACAAAGCGATCGGTATATCGTCCTTCTTCAGCAAACCAGAAATCGGCCCCCTTCCAGCCCTGGGCGGTGAGTGCGTCAGTAATGCTGCGGATGGTGTTTGCCGCAAACTGCACCTGTCCAGGAAAGGTACTCACTTCTTCCAAAGAAATTCGGTTGGCAGGGGCAATGCCTAAGCCAGTTTCGCCATCGCGGAGAGTCGGACGGCCGTGGGCATCATAGAGGGCTGCCAGGATGGGTTTATGAATTCCTGTGCGGGCTGCCTCATTGAGATAGTAGTAATTACGCTGATCGGCATTTAATCCTGCCATAGCCACCAAAGGTTTTGTCAACTCATGCTAATTCACATTCTGATAAATACTAGATGAATTTGGCGGATCAGAGCCAATGTAATACAACATTACACAGGTCTTTGAGATGAAACGAATTTCTGTGGTTCACTTTTCACGAACTGGCCTAAACTATGGCATCATTCATCAACGCCCAAGGAAATGATTGGCATTTATGGACAGAGCGATGACGTTAGAGGAAATCCTGAATCTTACTGAAACCCTCTCACTCCCAGACAAGGTGCGTTTATTAGAACAAGTTGCACCCCAAATCACCAAAGAACTCAACACGACCAGCCCCACAATGACTCCGCGCAAGTCCTTAATGGGCATTTGGCGAGGTTTAGACACGATCGAAGCAGAACTCGTAGAGGCCCGTCGAGAAATGTGGACAAATTTTCCCAGGCGAGGGTTTTGAAAGTGTGGCAAGGAAAAGTGTGGCAGGGAAAGGAAGGGAGCTAAAGACAAAAGAAAAATCCCTCTTACTCAACCTGCCTGCTGGAAGCATCCCATTGATGCAAATGGATCGATTTCCGTAGCGCAGGCATCTTGCCTGCCAGGGAGAGATTTGTCATGGAAATGCAAAAGTGGGATGCGTCCTGCCTACCTTTCCTAACCATGCATTTGAAACGATGAATGAGTCACTTCCAGGGGAAGGCGGGTGGTGTGGTCGTGAAGGGTTTTGGGCAAGCTGGAACTGTCCAGGCTGGCTCCCTGCATTTGCGCTCCTTTTAAGTTCGTGCGATCGACAATGACATCATCCATCCGAGCCATCCATAAATAGGCATTTCGCAGATTGGCATGGCTGAGGTTTGCAGCAGTGAGATTTGCCCCATTCAGGTTTGCTCCTGCCAGGTTTGCCCCAGTCAAGTCGGCATGAACCAGTTCACTGCGGCTCAAGTGAGCTTCACTTAAATCGGCTTTCACAAATGAAGCCCCCGTGAGATTTGCCGCTCGCAGGTTGGTTTGAATGAGGGAAGCCATTTTCAGTTGAGCATGGGTCAGGTTTGCTGCTGCCAAATTTGCCTGGTTAAAGTTCACGCCATTCAGCTTGGCACGGCACAAGTCCACCCCATCTAAATCGGCTCCGCTCAAATCCACACCGTTTACAAAAGCATGACAAAGCTTGACGTGCAACAAACAGGCTCCAGTGAAATGCGCTCCACTGAGCTTGGCTTCAGTTAAATTTGCCCAGCTTAGATCAGCACTTTCCAGGTTTGCTAAATGCAAATTTACACCTGCCAAGTTTGCCCCGCAGAGGTTTGCCCCCCGCAGATTTGCCTGCCTGAGGTTTACGCCCCTGAGAATCGCACCGCTAAATTTGCTGTCGGTCAGATCAGCCCTGACCAAGTAGGAACCCATTAAGTTGGTTTTGGTGAGATCGCATTGATTGAGTGCCACCCCGCCCAGTTTGGCGTATTTAATTTTTGTGCCATAGAGAAAAGCTCCCCTCAAGCACACGCCGGTCAAAACGCTGCGATTGAGGACGGCGTAGGGCAGAAATGCTCCGGCTAAGTTGGCCCCACTCAAATTCACCCCGCGTAAGTCTGCTCCAGCCAGGTTAATTCCAGGGAAATTCCTTTCGCCGGAAGCATATTTTTTTACCAATTCATCAACATCCATACAGAGGAGATGTCCATCATTTGGGGAAAGTATGGCAACGGATGGAAAGGTTAGGACAATTCCGGGGAATCGAAACTCAAAGATGAGCTTGGCAACAAAAACCTGTCCTAATCATTTTCCGCACTGCCGTAATCAACATGAATACAGATGATCTTAGATCATCACTATTTCCATTACTTCCAAGAATCCCCGAATCTGTGGGTGGATTTATCGAAGTTAAAAAAGAACGAAAAAAAACTTATAAAATCTCAGTTTAGTGATACAAATTCAGCAAATGCTTTGTATCAAAAGACACAGGTAAATATGCAGAAGTCTCGCCTTTTTTGCTGATGAAGTTTGCTGATGAAGATAGAGATTTAGGCTAAGGGGTGGAAGCGAAAATGACATCATCATTTTGAAAAGCTTTGAACTCCAGTGCATTGCCGCTAGGATCAAGCAAAAACATCGTTGCTTGTTCTCCCACTTCTCCCTTGAAGCGAAGATACGGCTCAATTACAAACTCAACCTGATGCTGTTTGAGGCGATCGGCGAGTTGCTGCCACTGTTCCATTTCCAAAATCACGCCCCAATGCTGCACCGGAACCCTCTTGCCATCTACTGGATTGGACGGAACAGCGTGAACTTCATCTGGACAGAGATGTGCGGTGATTTGATGCCCGAAGAAATTGAAATCAATCCAGCGATCGGCTGTTCGACCGAGCGTGCAGCCCAATACCGTTTCGTAGAATTGGCGCGTAGTGGATAGGTCTTGAACCGGGAAGGCGAGATGGAACGGGCGAATTTTCATGCTGTTTAGTTTATTGGCGAGGAGGGATGCCGCTAATTTTTAGCAGATCGCGCAGTGTGGGGCAGTACGTGGTTAACCCAAAACTGGCAGGGCTAATGGGATTGAGATAGGTGAAGTGGCGATAGTTCATGCAAAACCGATCCCAAGGGGCCATTTGGATGCGAAACAGGTTGATGAAAACGTTTGCTAACTGCGGCGTGAGGGGAATCCGAAAGTAAATCTTTTTATTTAAATAATCACAAATTTCTTCAACGGCACGGTTAACGGTGAGAGCTTCATTTCCTAAAACAAATTCGCGTGGGTCATCGGCTTGGGGAGGGTTGTCAACGAAATAGGCGACAACTTGGGCAATATCCTGGGCATGGAGAAAATGGAAGCTGGCATCGGCTTTGAGAAACCGGATCAGGTCTGCCCACTTCAGCACTTCGCGAATCCCAGAGGTGAGGTGAGAATAGGGCTTTTTACCGTCTCCACCAAAAACGAGGGTGGGAAATAAAGTGGTGATTTTGGGGGCGATCGCCAACTTGGACAAATGTAAATGGCAGGTGTACTTGGACTTGATGTAGTCTGTGCCAATTTCTCCGGCTTCTGGGAGGGGGAGATTGTGGCGATCGAGAATGCTGGATGTGGAGAAGTAAATCACCTGTTCACAAACCATCGGATCAAGCAGATTGATCAACCGGATAGTCTTGAACACGTTGACATCAAACACATCTTCGCCGCCCCAAGCCGTTGCTGTTAGCACTGCACAGTCGATCGTTTTCAACAACCGCCCAAACTGCTCAATGTCGCGCATATCGCCGGGAATCACAGTAATCCCCGGACGAGCATTGTAATCAACTTTCAACTTGGCTGGATCTCTAACCATGAGAAACAGGTCATGGGACGTTTGGTGAATCAACACATCCGTAATGTATTGACCAATGCAACCACTGGCTCCGGTAATGAAGATCCGTTTTGGCATGGGAGTGAGAAGGAACTATGGCAACGGATTATATACGCAGATGGGGGCTAGGGTGTAGGGATTGCGTAACGGACTGTGAAGTGGCTCCATCATGGGAATTGTTTACTTACCAAAAAGGGCGAGCAAGATGCCCACCCCACAAGAGTTCCAGGGGTAGGTGCTGTTCACCAGCAAACGATCGCCCCTCACGAAGGCTGGTTTCTCAGTTCTCGGACAATTTCCTGCGCCAGGTTTCTTGACCAGAGGGAATCAAAGGGACAAAGAATTTGGCGGTTTTCGGGAGAAGTCCAGGCAAGGGCATCTTCTATGTCTGAAATTCGGTAGGCTTCGTTGAGCAGGATACGGGTGAGGAGTTGGTGAAGGACGATCGCCTGTTCATCAGTAAGGACAATCATGGGCGGACTCCTCGATCGGTTTTGGACAAAATCACGAGGGCTTTGTCGATGTCTCGAACTTTGATGGCTCTCAATGCGGTGAAGAGCGATCGGATTTGGGCGACTTCATCATCAGTGAGGGTGATCATGTTGAGTCTCCATTAATATGTAACCCAGGAAGTGCAAAGCTTCTGGGCGTTTTTTAGATGAATTTATTATTGCAAAATAGCAAAATAGCAAAATAGCAGAATAGCAGAATAGCAATTTTATTAAAGTGCTATTTGCTCTATGGCAAAATTGCACCGTTGCTCTTCTGGCTCCGCAATGGCTAAAGCTAAAACTGTTCAATTTAGGGCACAGGTTCCCCAAGATATTGATTTCCTGATTCGGGCGATCGCACCGTTCAAGAATGCAGGGAAGGATTGGACACTCAGCGATATTGTTGTGGAAGCGTTAATGGAGTGGTTGCAAAAGCCAGAGAATCGAGAGCTTGTGGAATCACACAATATCCTTGAGGGCTTGGAGCGTAGAGGATTAGCAACGAACGTTTATGATGACATTCCGTAATTCTTGTGGGGTGGGCATCTTGCCCGCCCAGTCAACAAAGTAGGGTAATCGAATAGGTTATTGAACTTGTGATTTTGAACCAAATTGTTTCTGAGGCGATCGCCTCCTCTTTTTGTGTGGATAATGCGATCGGCTTGATTGTTTCTTTCAGCCCCGAATAAATTGCGGGCTATCTGAATAAAAATTGAAAATTAAAACAAGCGTAGGCTGGGTAAACAAGCGAAACCTATCATTCACAAAATTTTGCGTTGAGTTAAACATCAATTGTCGCTAGCTCAGCTTGAATTTCAGGATCTTCTGCCATTTCAGCAAGTTGAGCCAGACGATCGGATGAGTTCGGTGAATCGGGTGAAGATATAGCTCCAGGCAAAACAATAAAGACATCCACCTCTTCGCCTTCTGCCAGCGATGGAAGCTGAATTTCAATTCGATTACCGGGAAGCACTTTGGCGTTAATGTGTAAAGCAGATTGCATTGGGTTGACTCCGTTGCTTGCAGTGGGTGCTGACGATCGGGCTATATCGTAGAGCCTCTAATCAACACTAGCTTACCTAAACCGATCGCCTACTAAGTTTCAAACGCGCTTTGAAGCAGATCCCCTCATCCTGAATCCAACTCATCTGCACAGCAGCAGTCATGGAAAGGCGATCGTACTATATCTTGATAGATTTCTTTACGCCACAACTAAAACCTCATAGTTTCCGTGCCAGCTTCAAAATTGCCCCAAAAGCAAAAAGGGGCAGGCAAGATACCCACCCCACAAGCGTTCAAATTTTCAATTCCTTCTAAGCATGAACCGCCAATAGCTGATCCACCTGCTTTGCTGTTTCAAAGAAGAAAGCAGCATTCTCTTCAGGTGTATCCGGCAGAATTCCATGCCCCAAGTTGAGGATATGTCCCTGCCCACCAGACTTACGAATCGTATCTAGAATTCGATCGCGGATAAACGCCTTTGAACCATACAGCACACCCGGATCAAGGTTGCCCTGCACCTTCACATCCCATCCCAGCCGTTGACGGGCCTCCGCCATGTCCACCGTCCAATCCAGGCTAATAATGTCTGCCCCAGAGTGTCCCATGCGCTCCAGCAAGCCCGCACTGCCGCTGACCAACAGAATGAGAGGTGTATCGGGATGAGTCTCCTTCACCTGACGGAAGACCCGCTGCTGATAGGGAAGCGCAAAGGTTTCATAATCTTGAGGACACAATTGCCCTGCCCAAGAGTCAAACATTTGCACCACCTGCGCTCCGCAGTCAATTTGGTAACGCACATAGGTGGCGATCGAATCTGCCAGGAATTCCAGGAATTGGTGCAGTAGGGCTGGCTCCGAGAACGCCATATTCTTAATTACCGAGTAAGTCTTAGACCCTTTGCCCTCCACCGCGTAGGCAGCCAGCGTCCAGGGTGCCCCCACAAAGCCCAACACTGTAGACTGATTGCCCACTTCCTGCCGGAGAGCTTGCAGAATCGTGCGAATAAACGGTAAGGACTCTTCCGGTTGCAGAGGGCGCAAATTCTTGAGGTGTTCCCAGGTGCGGATCGGGTCATGAATAATGGGCCCCTTTCCTTCCGCAATGTCCATGTCAATGCCCATTCCGGGTAGTGGAGTCACAATGTCGGAAAACAAGATTACCCCGTCTGGCTGGAAGGCTCGCCAAGGCTGAAGCGAAACCTCAACGGCGACTTCTGGAATCTCCGATCGCTCCCGGAATGACGGATATTTCTCACGCAGATCCCGATAGGCTTTCATATATCGTCCTGCCTGTCGCATCATCCAAACGGGAGGACGGTCTAACTTTTCTCCTCGTGCAGCCCGCAGTAGGTAAGGAATCTGATTTGATCCGATCATCTGAACTCCGCCATTAATACACGATTTCTTAAGCGCAATTTGTAGCTTATCACTCAGCGATCCCACCCCCTTCCCACCGCCCTACGAAACCTTCATAAAAATTCAGATTAAACCTGGGAGTGTTGAGCGATCGTTACATTCTGTAGGAAAGTTTTGCTTATTTTAATTGTCCCATGCAACTTTTTTGGAAAAGCAGAAGATGGAGTGAATGTGTTGAGCCGTCAGAAATACTAGCTCTTCACAATTCACTCCTCACACAAATTGCGCGTTAGCACATCTAAAACTCAGCCAATCTAAACCAGAACATTGGTTGGATTCAATGTAGAAGCTTGCAAGTTCTCTAAAATTGCCAGGGCTGTGAAACCTCTGGGTGCTTCACCATTGGCATCAACACGGAGAACCGTATTTGCACCTCGTTGAATGAACCGAATATAGCGACTAAACGGATCAGGATTGGTATAGCGGGGATTCGTGAAAATCTGTTGCAGGTCGAGCAGGTCTTCCGATGGATCAAAGTCAGTAATGCGGTTACGACCGTCCTCGGCTGTGCGAAACACAAACCGATCGCGTCCTAGCCCACCCGTCATTAAATCGTTGCCTTTGCCGCCAACCAACACATCATTCCCTCTACCACCGAGCAGGGTATCATTACCGCCGCCGCCAAAGAGGACATCGTTGCCACGCTTACCCATGAGCAAATCGTTGCCTGTGCCGCCTCGCAGCGTGTCGTGTCCCAAACCACCGTTTAGGGTGTCATCGCCCTTTTGCCCGAAGAGCCTGTCATCTCCTCGGTTGCCGCGCATCAGGTCATGATTTGTTCCACCCTTAAGCGTATCGTTGCCGCGACCGCCAATTAAAGTGTCATTACCATGTCCACCCAGCAGCACGTCATTGCCTCGATCGCCCCGCAAATGATCGTTGCCACGGCCGCCCCGGAGGGTGTCATGCCCTAAGCCGCCAACCAGCGTATCATCACAGTTTTCGCCAAATAGCTGGTCGTCTCCTCCTCTCCCAAGAATGCGATCGTTGCCATCTCCACCTCGGAGGGTATTGTCACGGCGATTTCCTTCGATCGTTTCTCCGGGTTGGCAGCCGCAGTCAGGGCAATCTGTTGAAGGATCTCCAATGACACTGGGAGGCTGGGGGATGGGAGGTTCAGGATCGGTTGGCCCTGGGGGTGTTGGTTCGGGATCGATCGGCCCTGGGGGTGTTGGCCCTGGGGGTGTTGGCCCTGGGGGTGTTGGTTCATCAATAAACGAGCCGGAAATTTGAACATTCCGAATTTCATGGAAGTTCGTTTGATCGCCCGTTGAACCGGCAAATCCAATTTTGAGAGTTGATGGCAAAATTCCATTGGCTGCTGCCAGATCAAAGGCATCAATGGGCTTTACGGTTTCGTTTGGATCATCAAAATCACCGTCTTGGTTGAGATCAGCTTGCAGCATGACTGAAAGTAAGCCATCAGCCGTCAAATCGATCGTTGCTCGTCGCAGTGATTCATCACGAGTAGTCCCTTCCCCAGGATTGTCAATGCTGAACGGAACTGTTTTGCCAGTTAAATATTGATATTCATTGGCTTCATTACCACGAACGACAACAGCATCGGGAATAAAGCCGATTCCGCCCGTGCGTCCTTCATTGGGGTTGGAGAAGTTGCCGAAGCCATCAAACCCAACACCGGCATAGGCTCCAGCAATTCCGGCGATCGGTGAAGGCAGGTCGTCTCTTTCTCTGGGGGTATAGCCTAACGCGCCTCCAAAAGCCCCAGAAACAGTGGGGGCAGGTTTAGAACCATCTAGAAGCAGCAAGCTAATTCCGTCTGCACCTGTACCGCCATAGGCAAAGAAATCAAAGGAAACAGACAAGGCTTGCCCAGTGGAAATAGCTCGATCTAATAAAACAAAACTGGATTGATTATTTTTAGGATTAGTTAGACGTAATACACCTTCGCCATCTGCATCTAACTTCAGGTTAGGAGCACCAGGAAGCCCGCCAGGTGAAGCCGTTTCAATAGATCTAGCGGTCAGAAATGGACGATCGGACTCACCAATAATGCCAAACAACCAGGATGGATTTGCTACATCCGATCGCGTAAATGATTCACTAAAAGAAGATGTTCCAGAAACGGAAAAAAGATTTGCACTGGAAACAGGGTTTAGAATGCTTTGAACTGTATTCATGGGGGCAGAAATTACATATAAAGGGTAGTTGCATTGATGCAGGAATTGCCGTTTATCTCGATTGCAAAGTGAGGCTCAGGGGGTGAGCCTTCTGCACATGCCATAACTCAAACTGGTTTAAAAAACGGTCAACTGTTTCCCTGATGGGCTTCCCATGTAATGCCTAGCGGAAGCTATTAATTGCCTACGCACCCATAACAGGCTATTCCGGGCAGTATGTACAAGCTGTAAAACTGTCCCACGGTTTGCGGAGAGTGCGGAGGCGGAACGCGGAGACGAAAAAGCTTTGAATAAAGGGGATTTTTTTACTTAGATTTTGAACGGCTAAGAGAATAACCGTGTGCAAGACCAACGAGTGTCACAGACAATCAAAACGAAAGAAGACTGAATGGCGAATTGTAAATTTGGCTTTAACTTAAAACGGGAAATAAACAGTAAGAAGTCCCTGACGGCGCGAACTGCTTCTTTCATCATAACTCGCTGCCAAAAGTGCAATGGGTCAATGATAATGAACACACCTCGAATGTGACGCTTATCAATGACAACAGGGAATGTAAAGATGTGTAGATGTATGCCCTACTCTTCACAACAGCATTCTCTCGGCTCCTCACTCCTCACTCCTCACTCCTCACTCCCTACAAATAATTCATTGGATCAGTCGGCTCACCATTCACGCGAACTTCAAAATGGAGATGGGGGCCGGTTGAAAGACCTGTGGAGCCGATCGCCGCAATGGGCTGTCCCTTTTGAACGGTTTGGCCTTCATCAACGTATAGCTCACTGGCGTGGGCATAGAGGGTGGTAACTCCGCCGCCATGATCGACAATCACAGCTTGACCGTATCCGCCATACCACCCAGCAAAAATCACAACACCAATATGGGCTGCCCAAATGGGTCTGCCGTAGTCTGCTCCAAAATCGATGCCGGAATGGAAGCGGGTGTAGCCCAAAATCGGATGAACTCGGTTACCGAAAACACTGGTTAAAACACCATCACTCGGAATACCCATCAGTCCGGTTCCCAGAGGAGCCGATCGCCCCAGTTTGGCTTGTTCTGCTAAGCGCGATTGAATTAGGGCGGTAATATCCTGAGAGTCTTTGGCTAGCTGTTCTTCGGCGGCTTGAAGGGCACGGTTATCATTTTGGAGCCGTTTAATTAAATCTTGCTGGGTGTCAGCCTGGGCTTGGTAGCTGGCTTGCTGTGCTTGGAGTTGCTGAGTGATTAGGGCGACCCGATTTTTTTGAGACTCTACCTCACGGCGTTGTTGCTCCAAGGCTTCGGCATCTTGACGCAATTCGGCTAATATGGCGCGATCGGCTTGATAAACTAACCGCAACTGATAACGGCGATCGAGAAATTCATTTAAATTTGCACTTTGCAATAACAACGCCCAGCCCCGACTCGTTTTTTGTCGCTGCAAATAGCGCAATCGGGCGACGGTGGCAAACTGCTTGTCTCGATAAACTGCCTCGGCTTTGGTGAGTTCCTGTTGAAATGCTTTAAGTTGCTCATTGGCAGCTTGGAGCTTCTTTTCATTCTCTGCGATCTGCTCGGAAGTTGCCTGGATGTTGGTTTGCAGCCCACCGAGCCGTTCCTGAGCCGATTGTTCTAAATTTTGTACTCGATCGCGCTCCTGCTGAATCTCACTGCGCTGGCGATCGAGTTGTTGCTGTTGCTGCTGAAGTTCTTCCAGGGAAGCAGGATTTTGGGCCAAAAGATAATTGGAGAATGGCAAAGCAGGACTGACCATTGCCAATCCAAGCCCCAACACCACACAGCAAAAAACCAGTACTATCCTCACCACCACAAGCACACTTTTCGATTCGACTGATCCATCTGGCTATCCAACTGGACTGAGGGCAATTATGCCAAATCCCAGCAAGATTGAACCGGAAATTCTGTTGAGCCATTTCAAACGGTTGGGGTTAAAGCGCGATCGAAACAGCCCCACGCCACTGCTCAGAAGCAGCCACCACAAAGCAGACCCCACAAATACACCGCTCACTAGCAAAGCCGATGCCCCATAATTTGCGCCTGCGGTTGCCAACCCCAAGCCAGCAAACACCGCTAAAAAAGACAAAATCGTTGCTGGATTAGTCAGCGTCAAAAATAGTGTAGAAAAGTAAGCTCCTAGCCATCCTCTTCCTGTGACGGAAGCTGCCTGTTCAGACGGTTTTGCCAGGATCGTTTTAATGCCCAAATAGCAAAGAAATAATCCGCCAATGACCCGAAACCAACCCACTTGGCTCATCAGCAACCCTGAAAC
>PVWD01000209.1 GCA_003003615.1 filamentous cyanobacterium CCP2
CTCCCCATCCCCTCACGCACCCCGCTCAACGAATCCCACAGGTGCTTCTCCCAAAATTCTATCGGGTCAGTAATGCGGGTTAAATTGAGCTGGCGATTGCCGTTCAGGATCAGTTCATACAGTTGCTGAAACTGCTGTTGCTGTTCAGGTGTTGGTTGCCAACTCAGGGTTTCTTGCCACTCCTCCCGCATTTCCGGCAGAACTTGCCCATCGTCGTTCATTCTGTGCATCCCTGTTTTTGCAAACACAAAATTTGGCGGCTTTTCATCTTTTGATGACCGCTTGCCGCTCAACTAAGGTCGCCGGATCAACAGGCACTAGTTTTCCCTGAGCCATCGTCCAACAGCGATCGGCGATCGTCACCATCTCTCCAGGTTCATGGGAAACCACCAGCAGACTCCACTCGGTTTTCAGCTTTGCCAACACGCTGATTAACTGGCGACGCATTGACCAGTCTAGCCCGGCCGTTGGTTCGTCTAGCAGCAATAGGTAAGGTTGGCGAATCAGTTGAACGGCCAAGGCAAGCCGTCGTTGTTGACCACCACTCAGCGATCGGGGCGAGGTATTCATCGGCAGGTGAGACAGTCCCACCGCTTCCAATGCCTGATCCATCCGCTCTCTACTTAACTCTGGGTGCCCTAAGCGCAGTTCATCTAAAATGGTATTCCCACAAAAGTGCCGCTCTGGAAACTGAAACACCAGCCCAGCCAACTGCTGCAACTGATCCGGGGTCAGCTCTTGCTCTCGCCACAAAATTTTACCCGACGACTTACGGGCTAACCCTGCCAAAATTTCTAATAACGTGGATTTGCCAGAACCGCTTGGGCCAATGATGAGGCCCATTTGCTGAGGAGCCAGTTCTAAATTCACAGACTTCAAAATGGCTGTGGGCGTAGCGGCAGGGTGGTAAACCAAATCTTTGAGATAGAGCATTCAAATCGATCGGTGGTGATCCCAGACAAGTTCAATACTATAGTAATGGACTTGCCCGCTAGAGGGTTGGGCAAGACTGCGGAGCTAAAATTAGGAGCCTCATCAGGAATCTAATCAGGAACCTTGAGGACGGAAGAGTGCGTCTTAACGCTCATCTCCAAACTTTAGGTGACTGGACTGGGTGCTTAATGAAACGAATCTAAATTTTTCCACTGTGTTCAACCTCAGCATTAGACAATTGCTATGGCATTAGTACCTTCAAAATCGATGTATCCTCAATCTCTCAAAGGACTAAAGCGCATTACAGCCGCTCTAACAGGCACGTTGACGATCGCCCTTGGTGTGTTGGCTAATCCAGCTTTTGCGGGCGATCCGTTTCGGGTAGACAATCCGCGCACCATTGGCGACCAAACGGAAGCAGCGTTCAAAAGTATGTTTGAGCAGGGAAACTATGTGGAGGCGGCAGAGTTGCTGCAAGGAGCCGAATCAGATGAACCGCTTGCCTACGCACTGAAAGCTTCGATCGCCTATGTCAATGAAGATTTAGGAGCTTTGGGAGAAAACGCCCAATTGACTCGTGAATCGGCGGAACGGCTTAAGGAAACCGATCCACTACGGGGACACCTTTACATTGCGGCAGGGCTGTTCCTGGAAGGAGCGCACACTTTCTTATCTGAAGGAGCAGTACGCTCGACTCCTGCCGTTCTTGCCAAGCTCCAGCAAGTCTTTAGCAATTTGCGGGAAGCCGAGCGAATTGATGCCAATGATCCAGAACTAAACCTGTTGAAGGGCTACATGGATCTAATCCTGGCGGTTAACTTGCCCTTTGCCAACCCAGAGCAGGCAATCCAGCGTTTGAATGATCACGCCCGCCCAACCTACCTAGCACAACGGGGAATCGCGCTGGGCTACCGCGACCTAGACCAACAACAGCAAGCCTTGGAAGCAGTCGATCGGGCATTGGCTGAAGCTCCTAACAACCCTGAACTGTTTTATCTCAAAGCCCAAATCCTCCGTCGATTAAGTGACGATGTTGAGGGCGATGAGCAAAAACAACTCCAGCGACAAAGCCTGGTTTTCTTCCGGCAAGCCTGGGCCCAGCGCACCCAGCTTCCTGAAAGCACGGTTGAACAAATCGATCGAGAAGCTTGCCGCACCTTCCAATATCTCCGCGATCGAGATCCAGGAGCCTGTGGCGATCGGGCCATCAACTGGCAGCGAGAACAGCAGGTTTCGGGAAGTTGAGGAATGAGGGAAATGGGGAATAGGGAGTAGGGAGCGGGGTTTTGTTTACAAACAAGATGCCTACGCCACAAAGATCAGCAGAACTGCTTGGGAGCCTGGATTAAATAGCCTGTCATCATTCTGCTTCGTTGACTGGGCGGGCAAGATGCCCACCCCACAAGAATTTCAGGTTATCTAATTTTCATTTCCCAAGAGCAGTTTTTCCTACTCCCTACTCCCCACTCCCCACTCCCTCCTCACTCCTCACTGCGCTGGCAGCGTTTCATCTTCAGGAATGATAATCCGGGTTGGGGTGGAAGGAATGCCCTGATCGATCGGCACAAAGCTGGGTAATACTTCGCGGGGACGACGGCCGGCAGTAATGCAGTCTTGCATGGCTTCGGTGATCGTGAGTGTGTCACCCTGTAAACCAACAACGCAGTTTGAAAAGCGTAAGGGAAGCAGGCTGCGTCGGCAAAAATCAGCCACATTGAGGGCGATCGGATCTTCAGAGGCGCGATCGGAGATATTTACAACGCAGGAGGCCAAATCAACTGGACGACGAGTTTGCCGACAGCTATTGAGGGCATCGGTTGCCAGGATTGCGGTATTGCCTTCAATGCGGGTGACACAAGTGGATAGATCTGCTGGATAAAGTGCCCCAGCACAGGCATCGGCTGCATCGTTGGTGGGAATACCTGCCCCCGTTAAACCTGACAAGCAGGAACTATAATCCCTTTCACTGGCTCGATACGTGGAACTAAAGGTGGTTGCCGAAGCAGGAAGGGGCAGCACCGTTGCCACAACGCCCGCAACGATGAACTGAACCGCAGAAACGCGCCATAAACGCGATCGAAAATCAGAATTTCGCATGTCAAGTAACCCTAACAGGATTGAATGCAGAGCATGAGTGCAACAGACTGATTGACCTTTACCAGCATGGCATGAACATCACGGGTCATCAAATCTGGGGTTATTCTCCCACAATTGCGTTAACAAGTGCCTACCCCCTCTGGCCACTTCTGGACAAGCACAAAATTTTGGGTCTCTTTCCAGTTCCTCTCCACATCCCTTCGCCCCTGCGATCCATCCGTGCGATAATGAATAACTGTAAACTTGCTGATTTCCGGCAACGGTGGCTGTGTTGGACGGTGGCTTCACGGTTTGCAGTCTCGAACTGTTTCCGTCTGCCAGGCTTCAATGAACAGCAGACTGGAAAAAACTATAGGACTCTACATTAAAGTGTCTGAATCACAGGCTACTTTAGTTAAAAGCCACGTTGTTTAACTGTTTTGTCAATACACTTCTGCTCAACTCATGGCTCAAATTTCTGGAACCCCCGATGTACCCGATCTGGGTCGTCGCCAATTTATGAACCTGTTAACCTTCGGAGCGGTGACTGGGACTGCTCTTGGAGCGTTATATCCTATCGTAAAATACTTCATTCCTCCTTCTAGCGGTGGAGCTGGTGGTGGAACGATCGCCAAAGATGCTTTGGGTAATGACATTGCCCTGGCGGATTTTCTGGCTGAACACAAGCCCGGTGAACGCACTCTGGCCCAAGGGCTAAAGGGTGATCCAACCTACATCGTGGTCGAAGGCAGCGATGCGATCGCAGATTACGGTATCAATGCCGTTTGTACGCATTTGGGTTGCGTTGTGCCCTGGAATGCCAGCGAGAATAAGTTTGTTTGTCCGTGTCATGGATCTCAGTACAACAGCGAAGGAAAGGTTGTACGCGGGCCGGCTCCCCTTTCCCTGGCTCTGGTTCATGCCAATGTCACAGAAAACGGCAAGATTTCATTCACCGAATGGACGGAAACCGATTTCCGCACAGGCGAAGATCCTTGGTGGGCATAAGAAGCCGTTTTTCATCATCCATTTCCCGATCGCATCCTTTGTAATTGAACACGACGTACCCATGAAGTCAACGTTTTGGTCAACGCTACAGTCTCAGGGAGTGAGGGTTCTGCGAAACAGTGCCCTGGTTGTCCTGGCTGCTATCACTCTGCTATTGGGGAGCGATTTTGTGCATCCCCAAGCTGCTCATGCTTATCCGTTCTGGGCGCAGCAAAACTACGAAAGTCCACGTGAGGCAACAGGACGCATTGTTTGTGCAAACTGTCACCTAGCCCAAAAACCCGTTGAAATTGAAGTGCCGCAAGCCGTTCTGCCAGACTCTGTGTTTAAGGCAGTGGTGAAAATCCCCTACGACACTAGTATCCAACAGGTACAGAGTACAGGTGAGAAGGGCCCGCTCAACGTTGGAGCCGTCCTGATGCTGCCAGAGGGCTTCACGATCGCCCCAGAAGACCGCATCCCTGAAGAAATGAAGGAAGAGGTGGGGCCAAGCTATCTGTTCCAGCCCTATGCGGAAGGTAAGGAAAATATTGTTTTGGTAGGGCCACTACCGGGCGATCAGTATCAGGAAATCGTTTTTCCGGTACTTTCACCAGACCCCAGCACCAATAAGTCGGTTTACTTTGGTAAATATTCTGTCCACTTGGGCGGCAACCGGGGACGCGGCCAGGTCTACCCCACTGGTGAAAAGAGCAACAATGCCGTATATACCGCTTCGGCTGCGGGTGTAGTGAGCCAAATCGCCAAGGCAGATGATGGTGGCTATGCGGTGACGATTCAGTCGGAGAATGGGGATGTTGTGGATGCGATTCCGCCTGGCCCTGAGCTGATTGTGTCGGAAGGTGATGAGGTTGCCGCAGGTGCAGCATTGACCAATAACCCCAATGTGGGTGGGTTTGGTCAGAGAGATGCTGAAATTGTGCTGCAAAGCCCCAACCGCGTGAAGGGATTGTTGGCTTTCCTGGCGGCGGTTACGTTATCGCAGATCATGCTGGTTTTGAAGAAGAAGCAAGTCGAGCGGGTACAAGCTGCTGAAATGACTTTCTAAATTCTTTCAGGCTAACTCGTAGGGAAAAGAGGTACTCCAGTGGGGTACCTCTATTTTTTGTGCCGGTTTTTCTAGCGCGTTGAGTAGTGTTGTTCTGCCTTTACGCACTTAAATAACGCCGCAGGAAACTTTCCAGAGGCTCCAACTTAAAGCCAAACGTTGTTTCTAACCGATCGACTTCTGCCTGAGTAATAAAGAATTCATTTGCCAGCAGCGTTCGCAAGGTTCCTAAAGATCGCTGAGCATCAGGGTTAACGAACCCTAAGGCCGATCGCACCCCATCTAGCAGGAAAAGGGGTGGATTAACGATAACTGGCTCTCGGTTAAAGATTCGTCCAAAGATGCGGGCAATATCCACCCGCTCCAGGATGTCTGGCCCACCAACCGCAAAAATTTGATTTTGGGCTTCTGAATTTGTTGCTGACTCAACGGCAATCCGAGCTAAATCATCGGTACTGACGATCGAAGTCCGGGTTTTAGCATCTCCAATCAGCAAATAAATTCCCGTTTGCTGGAATCTTTCTGCGAGGGGAAGCAAATTCGATGCAAACCCAGACGGACGCAAAATGGTGTAGTTTAAGCCGCTTGCCTGAAGATACCGTTCAACAGCTCGCTTTGCCTTAAATACAGGTGCATCTTCGTATCCCCGATCGACCCCCAGCACCGAAATAAAAACAAAATGCTTCACCCCTGCCGCTTTTGCTGCATCAATTAGATCAATATTGGCACGATAGTCGATCGCCTGCGCTCCCCCTTCAGTGGAGGCATTTGTCCCATGAGCACTAATCACATATTCCACACCCTGGCAGGCTTTTTGAATATCCCGCTCCTCCCGCAAATCGCCGATAAAAAGCTCGGCACCCCGCTGCTCTAATTCGCCATAACGAGAAGTCAGTTGGACAAACGCCCGCACTGGCATCTCTCGTTCCCGCAAAAGTCGTACAACGCGACGACCTAATCCTCCGGTTGCTCCAGTGACTAAAAACATAGTTTTACTTCGCCCAAGTTTTATTTCGTCAAACGCTTATACAACAGTAGTTGTCGTGGTCGCCCAAACACAAACCCAATTGGGTTGATATTGATTGCCTTCAACCGATATCCTGCCTTCCAGTACAGCCGTCTTGCTTGATGATTATTCTCTAAAACGTGCAGATAAATTTCTTGAAACCCCCAATCGAGCGCAACTCGCTCGCAGGTATGCAACAGTTGGAGAGCAACTCCCCGCCGCCGAGACTCTGCCAGCACCGCCAAATTAGAAAGATAGGGATAGCGGGACTGTAAAAAGGGGTTGAGCGATCGACTACGAATTGAAATTTCAACCGTTCCAACGGGGCGATCGGGCTTTTCCAGTGCTAGCGATTCATCTGTCTCGCGCAAAACGGCAACTAAACAAGCATAGTGATGGGTACGGCTGTAGAGGCGGCTGCGTAAATCTTCATAAATGCCAATTCGCAGAAGCGGGTAAAGCCAACCTAAAGCCCCCTCTGGAGAATGAAAGCTGCTTGCCAAAACATCGGCAACCGTTTGTAAATCTTGATGGCGTACCGTTCGGACAAATATAACTGAATCAGATGTAACCGAATTAGAAACGATCGAATCCCAGCCAGAGGGTTGTGACTGGGCTGGCAAGGATGCATGAGCAGGAGGGAGGGGGGTCGGGTCGGGTCGCTGCATGACCCTATTTTAGTCCTGAGAACTCGAACTGAGGGATGTATGTATAAAAAAGCACATTTTCTAAAGGCCAGAAGTATAGCCGTAGCGATAAAGGGTAGGATACTTTCCGCCCTTCCAACCCTACCATTGGACTCAGCAACTTCAAACGTTCTCATTGAACTATTACCAGCCTTCTGTTCTGTGCAAGTTAGCCGTTTATCGGAAGTGGGCATTTTAGGGTTAGAAACCGTTTGGTCATGAAAGGAATTTGCAATGGGCAATCATAATCACAAGCTAGAGGCAAATCGCACTCTGCCGATTGGCAAACTTATGCAACAGATTGCCATATCCTAGACAAATTACCCTGAACCCAGGCGATAAACTAAGTTGGGTGCATCACAACATCGTCAGACATCCAAATAGCCAGACATCCTAACCGCCAAACCCTTACCGTTTGGACAAAGCTAACCTGCTCAACAAAGTAATGGACACAATCTACAACCAGTCTTTGTTTTCTCTACTCAATCGCCTGACAATCCCTATGAGGGGCGTTTGGGCTGGAAAGGATTGTATTTCTATATGACTGCCCTCATGGGAGGAGAGCGGTACATGAAGTCTCCAGACCCTAATAAACCTAGAATTCTGGTTGTTGATGATGAACCAGACAATTTAGATTTGCTCTATCGCACCTTTCATCGTGAATTTAAGGTGTTGAGGGCAGAAAGTGGCCCTGCGGCATTGGAAATTTTGGCAGAGCAGGGTGAGGTTGCGGTGGTTATTTCTGACCAGCGGATGCCCTACATGAGCGGGACGGAGTTTCTCAGCCTGACGGCAACTCAGTATCCCGACACCATCCGCATTATCCTCACGGGTTATACCGATGTAGGAGATTTGGTCAATGCCATTAACTCTGGCAAAGTGTTTAAGTACGTTACCAAGCCCTGGAATGATGATGAATTGAAGGCGGTGGTGCGGCAAGCCGTGGATACGCACAATGTCCTTAAGACTCGCACCCAAGAACTGCGCCGAACGTTACGGCAAGAGTCTTTGCTAAATGCGGTTACGAACACCATTCGCAGTGCCCTTAGCTATCGCCAAATTTTACAAACGATCGTGGAAACGGTTGGGCATATGTTTGAGGTAGACTGTTGCATCCTCCGTCCATTTCAGGAGGGCCGCTTGGAGGATGAATGGTTTGTTTATACAAGCCGATCGCAGCAGTTCTCCGATGCTCCTTCAGATCAGCCGATTCCCGCCCCATCCTGGAACTATAGCCAGTTAGCGCAAACCGTTTGGGAAACCGAAGAAGTCCTGGTCATTAATAATGTCAGCACTGATGAACGGGTAAGCCATACAGCAAATTTACAACGCCACCAGGCATTCCAAGCCACCCAAATTGCGTCTAGCTTAGTCGTACCGCTGATTCTACAGCAAGACTTGATGGCAGTCATTGCCCTGCACCAGTGCGATCGACCTCGGACATGGCAGGATGACGAGGTGCAGCTTGTCGTTATGGTAGCAGATCAGGCAGCGTTGGCGTTGTCGCAGGCACGAGCTTATGAACAGGTGAGAGCATTAGCAAAGCGGGAGTCCTTGGTTAATACCATTACTGCCGCGATTCGATCGAGCCTTGATCCCCAGGAAATTTTTGCCGCCATTACGCTGCAACTGGGGCAAGCTCTTCATGTAGATGGATGCGCCTTGTCTTTGTGGACAGAAGAAGATCAGTATGTCCAGTGTGTTGGTTTACATGATGCAACTCAATCGACAATTCAACAAAGTTTAAGAACAGCCGATCGCTCTGAGTCTGATCATTCTTTATTCGCTGCTGCGTCTTCGTCCGTGTCACAAGACATTCACTGGTTAAGTGGGACATCATTCCCAACGCCAGGAGAGGTGAACCCCTCTGCCCATTTGCCTCAATCCCTGGTGCCGATCGCCGGAAATCCAGTCCTTCAGCAAGTGTTAAGTACCCAAGCTCCGGTGGTCATTGATGACTTAAACCAGCATTCAGAAATGAATATTCTGGACTTGCCTTTGCGCTCGCCCGCCCGCGCTCTGCTGGTGGTTCCTTTACTCTACAACGGTAAGATTATTGGCAGTATTTCGCTACGGCAGGTGCGACATCCTCGGCAATGGCAGTCTGCTGAAATTGAACTGGCTCAAGCCGTTGCAGCCCAAGCAGCAATTGCAGTACAGCAGTCTCGCCTTTACCAAACTACGCGCCAACAGGCAGAACAATTACTGGAACTCGATCGCCAAAAAACCGAATTTTTTCAAAATGTCTCCCATGAGTTTCGGACTCCCCTCACGCTGACGATCGGCCCACTAGAATCGGCAGTGACACAGGGGCAAGGACTCTCTGCTGAACAGTCGGTAATTGCCCTTAGAAATTCTCGACGGCTGCTGCGATTGGTCAATCAACTGTTGGATTTACAACGGCTGGATGCAGGACGAATGCAGCCTCAGTTTCGCCCCTG
The DNA here is from genome assembly GCA_003003615.1 of filamentous cyanobacterium CCP2. GTDB lineage: Bacteria > Cyanobacteriota > Cyanobacteriia > Elainellales > Elainellaceae > Egbenema. Next base: position 9,199 of record PVWD01000209.1, read on the forward strand.
TGGTTTACTGGAGTTGGTTTCGCAGGTTGTCGATTCTTTCCGCCCTTACTGTGAGAAAAAGCAAATTAGCTTGCTGACGGTCTTGCAGGACTGCCCACCTGTCTACTTGGATTTAGAAAAATTCGACAAGGTATTGTATAACCTGCTTTCCAATGCAATTAAATTCACTGAGGCAGGCGGCAGCATTGAGGTGGTATTGCGTCCTGAGGGGCAGCACTGTCAGATTCAGGTCAGAGACACCGGAATCGGCATCCGCAAAGATCAGCTTCCTAATCTATTTGAGCGATTTCGGCAGGCAGATGGTTCGGCGAACCGCAGCCATGAAGGGAGTGGTTTGGGGTTGGCGTTAGTGAAGGAATTGGTGGAACTGCATGGCGGTCGGGTTACGGTGGACTCGGTTTATGGAAAGGGCACAACCTTTACCATTTGGCTGCAAGCGGGAATGGCTCACCTTCCTACCCATCAAGTGATTGAAATTCCGGCAGAATTAGAGCAAAGCCGCGCCACTGTTGAACTGGCGGATATTGAAACAGAATTGCACGATGCAGCAGACCGTCGGCAAAGCCATGCTTTAACGAATCATGCTATGCCCAATATGGTTTCGGCGAACGGAGTGGACGATCGGTTGCCCCTATCCTCTACGACTAGTGATTCCCTGCCTGCCGCTAAGGTGCTGGTGGTGGAAGACAATGCTGATATGCGGAGCTATGTCAGTGGCGTGTTGCAACGGGCAGGGCACGAAGTTCATACAGCACGGCACGGAGGCGAGGGATTTCAAATTGCCCAAACCCTACAGCCGCATTTAATTGTGACGGATTTGATGATGCCCTCGGTGTCTGGGCTGGAAATGATCCAACAGATTCGGCAGGATGCTGCTCTGCGGGGAACGCCGATTATTTTATTAACGGCAAAGGCAGATGAGGATACCCGAATTGAAGGGGCGGAAAAGGGGGCAGATGCTTACCTGTCTAAGCCGTTTAACGATCGCGAACTGCTGGCGGAAGTGCGGAATTTGCTTGCCCTGAAGGAGAATGAACGAAAGGTTGCAGAACTCAATACTTACCTGACAAAATCGGTTTTACGTCGTTTCTTACCTCCTCCTCTGGTGGAAAAAGCGGCTCAGGGGGAACTTACTCTGGATTTGCGCCCAGAACCCCGGATGATCACAATTTTGTTTAGCGACATTATTGGCTTTACGCAACTCTCCAATACGCTGCGATCGCGTAAGGTGGCGGAACTGCTGAATGAATATCTCACCGATATGACCCACGCCATTTTTGAGCATGGCGGCACGGTGGATAAGTTTATGGGAGATGCGATTCTGGCGATTTTTGGGGCACCAGAGGAGATTAGCCCCAATGAGCAAGTCAGGCGGGCGATCGCGGCGGCACGGCAAATGTATCGCACATTAGAGAAGCTAAACGATCGCTGGCAGGCGCAGGGGATTGAACAACAAGTTCAGTTTCGCTGCGGTATTCATCAGGGAACAGCGGTGGTGGGGATGTTTGGCGGCGAGGAACGGGCAGATTATACGGCGATCGGGCCCAGTGTAAATATTGCGGCGCGGATTCAGGAGGCGGCAACGGCAGGGACGATTTTGGTTTCGGCGGCGGTGGCAGATTATTTGGAATTAGAGGAAGATGCAATTACCAAGTGCAGCCCGTTGCAACTGAAGGGCGTGGATGAAACGGTGCTGACTTTTTCAATTCATCCGAATCCGCAGAAGTCAAACCACCAAGCGATCGGTTGAAACACTCCAATAATGACCTAAAATCTACACAAAACAGGCTTTTTGTGAGGTGGACGGATGCAAAAGTATGAATGCACGGTCTGCGGCTATGTTTACGATCCGGAGGAGGGCGATCCTGACTCTGGCATTGCACCCGGTACGCCGTTTGAGGATATCCCGGAGGATTGGGTCTGTCCGGTGTGCGGAGCGACGAAGGATCAGTTTGAGGCGATCGAGTAGTTATTGCTCAGTCTAATTAATAACTTGGAGCTAGGGTGGGAAAGCAAAGGGAAGAGCAACGAAATCTATGCTGCTTGCAATGGGTTTTCAGGATAAAGTTTGGGTTTTGGTAAAGCAATGCCTTTCCCTTCAAAATATTCAATCAAAAGTTCAAGAACTTCTTGCCCATGCGTTGCGGCTTCTGCATAGGTTTGCCCATCGGTGCAAGGCTGATTGACCATACCAACAAAATCAGGAAGGAAGACAACATAGCAGTTATCTTCTTCAGACCATTGAATAATCATGCTGTAGTGACGATTCATTCTTCCATCTGTTTTGAAACTGTAAATTCCAGGATATTTGCTAATTCGACAAACCACCCGCGAATGAATTGCGGGCTACTAAATCAAGTCCATTGAAATGGACTCAACCCCTTTGCAGCCTGATTGATCAGACTTTTGCAAATAATCCGCAATTCATTCGCGGGCGATCGGACAACGAAGCTAGAATTCATTGGACTACTCTTCCACCACTTCCATCAAATCCTCGATCGCCACACCGAACACACGAGCTATTTTTAGAACTGAAATTAGATTAACCATCACCATTC
>PVWD01000031.1 GCA_003003615.1 filamentous cyanobacterium CCP2
GGGTTCCGGCAAAAATCATCAAGATGCGGAATGACGAATCCACGCTTTCAACTCATCTCATGCATTCAACTCTTAATGCGATGGCAGTAAATAACGACAGTGAATAAAAAGAAACTCATTCAAACAAGCATTAAGGTAGTTATCTCTGCTGCTCTCATTTTCTGGATTATCCAGGGCGTTGAGCTATCAGAGATTTTTGCCATCATTGGTTCTGCCAATTTGTTCATTCTCCTGTTCGCCTTCGTATTTAAGCTGATTGGCTATTACATCAGTGCGATCCGGTGGCGCATTTTGCTGCGGGCCCAAGGAGCCGATGCAACCATTCCATTCCTGGTTAGCTCCTATTTTGTGGGGTTCTTTTTGAATAATATTCTTCCTTCCAGCATTGGCGGAGATGTTGTCCGAATTTATGACTCTTGGCGAGCCGGAACAAACCGCCCAACCGCTGTGACAGTGGTCTTTGTCGATCGCTTTCTGGGTTCGATCGCCTTGCTATTTTTCATCCTTGCAACGCTGCTGATCCCCATTCAACTCCCGGCTGAACTGCCCGTCTCTCGCATCGGCATTTTTACCGTAACCGTTGGTATGATTGCCCTTTGTTGGTTCATTTTTGTTGCACCTCGAACGCTGTCGAAATTCATCGCTAAACTGAACCTGCCCTTTCTGGGAAAAATCAACGCTACGCTTAGCAAAATTGCTGATGCCTTTGAGATTTTTCAGCAGAAGCGGAGGGCATTGCTCAACAGTATGTTGCTGTCGATCGCCTTACAGGTGAATGTGGTGCTTTATCACTACATCGTGGCCCAATCGCTAGATTTATCGGTTCCGTTTTACAGCTACTTTATTACGATCCCGCTTTATACGCTAATCACAACCTTACCCATTTCCATTAATGGGATCGGTGTCCGAGAAAATCTATTTATCTTCTTCTTTTCGCTCTTTGGTGTGCCCAGAACGGAAGCCCTTGCCTATTCCTGGTTGTTGTATGGAATTTTAATTGTGCAAGGACTGCTGGGTGGGCTGGTTTATGCCCTGCGGCGGGATTTACCTGTGAATCACGATCTCAAGAATAGCAACCTCAAACAGTCGAATAGTGAAGTCAAACAAGATGTTTAGAACCTGTTGAAAGCTGTAATTATGGTAATGACGTTTAACAAGGCAGGGTTATACGAACTTTTTAGTCATCAACACAGCTATTTCAAATGGCTATATCAAATTGTTAGCCATTTTTACCATCGGTTTACGGCTTTCCAGTGGAATCAACTGAAAGATCTGAGACTTGCCACTTTTCCACCCAGCAAGACGATCGCGTTTAATTCCGATCATCTGAAGCTGGTTGGCGACTTTTACAGCCCCAAGGGAAAAAGTAAGGCAGAAACGATTTTGCTGCTGCATGGTTCTTCCATTTTTGGGCGCAAACTATCTTTAATTCAGGCTTTGGCAGGCGAGTTTCAGCGGCAGGGCTATGCTGTGCTTACCTTTGACCTCAGAGGATATGGCGAATCGGACGATCCCCAGCCCAATACACCGGAAGCCTTTAACTTTGCTCAAGATGTGCGATCGGCGATCGATTGGCTGTCTCGGCATGAACCCGAACACTCAAAGCAGATTTATGTTTTAGGACATTCCTTTGGCGGTGCGGTTGCTTTTGCAGCCCAAGCGGCCGATTCGCGAGTTGAAAAAATTATCTCGTTTGGACCACCTCGCCGTTTGTCTGAACGATTCCTTGACCCAGAGGCAAGAGAGAAGCAAAAGCTACTGGTGCGCTGGCAGGCGGATATGCAGTTAAACGAACCCTTATCTTTTGAGGTATGGCATCAAGTCTTGCAACCGCTCAACATTGAAAATTATGCTCAATATTTTGCGACTCCTGGGCATCTTCCCGTTTTTTTGATTGACGCGGAACAAGAGCCTGAAGCCGATCTGCTGTTTTTAAGAAACTTTTACCAGGGCACAGTGCCACCGTTCGAGTATTGGACAGTTCCCCAAACCGATCACTACCTCGGAACGGGTTTCCTGCTAGGCTTGCCCTGCTACAACCAATCCACCGTGCAAATGTTTGTTCGACGGGTGAGCCAATGGCTACAGCAAACCCATGAACTGAAAAAGAATGTGTCCAAGCAAATTTCCTGAGGAGTTTCCCTATCATGGCAGCCATACCAAGGACTAGAAATCGTTCGGTCGCGAATGTGCTTGATCTCACCGATTTTTGTAAAGGTTTAGCCATTCTGTGGATTTTTTTGGTTCATTTCCAGGGAGGATGGTTTGGCTGGCAAGGCGTACACATTTTTATCGTGCTGAGCGGTTTGGGCTTAACCTATTCCTGCTTGACAAAAGCCCAGCCTGGACAACGATCGATCCAGTGGAAAACCTGGTTTCTCAAACGGTTTAGGCGAATTTTGCCTGCGTATTGGATCGCCATTATTTTGTCCCTGCCGCTGCTGGTGGCGTTTCAAATGGTGCTGGGAGAACCGTTGTGGATTGCACCTGTGCGATCGATTCTGGATCTCTTGTTGCTGACGAACGTGTTTGAAGCCTTTCGGGGCGGGGCAACGGGAGCCTTTTGGTATGTTCCGTTTATTATTGGGGCGTATTTAATCTTTCCTTTGCTGTATGGGTGGCTTAAAAAATTTTCCCACTGGAAAGGCGTTCTCTCGCTTTTGCTAATCACAATGGCGATCGAATTTCTTTATCGAGCGATTGCCCTATACTGGCTGGATGGACTGCCCATTAGCTACGACGACCAAAGATTTCTCGATATTTTCCCAAGCTCTGTCGAACCATTAGACCGTCTGCCCGACTGGTTTTTTGGCTTTTTTCAAAGACGGGCTCCTTTTGGCTTCATTCCTTCCCGCATTGCTGAGTTTACGCTAGGTATGGTTGCAGCCTTTGCGCTCATGCAAAATCGCCATCGGGTTAACCGTTTACTGCTCAATCCCCTGGCTGGCATCGTTGGCGTAGGAATTTGGCTGTTGGGTCAAGCCTTGCTCTATGTGGGTTTATGGGGATGGATTTTTTCAGACTTTGTGATCGCAACAGGATTAATTTTGTGGACACTTAACCTGGCTTATTGGCTTCAGCAGGGCATTCCTCAAGTTTTCCGAGCCATGACTTACGTGGGCGGATGTTCCTATTACATTTATCTGACTCATCAACCCTTCGCTCGTGGATTGCGAGGCGTTGAAATGATCTTGAATGAGGGAGGGATTCTCTCATTCACAGATGCGCTAGTGTATGGTTTGTGTTTGGGGTTGGCTGCTGTTTTTTCGGTCATCGCGACGTTAGTTTTAATGAAATTTGACCAAACTAAGTTTGCGGATGGTTTGTTTGATCGGGTCTTTGCAGTGATTAAAACAAATACATATGTACCCAAGCTGTGACGGTTAACCAGGACAAACGATCGCATCCAAAACCGGTGATGTCGATGGTCAATCCAATAAAGGTTTATGAGCCATTTACAACACAATAAAGTTCTTAAATCTGTTCTGTGCAGCATGGTTAAGCTGGTTCTGTGTGTCACTGTTTTAGGCTGCAATCGTGATGCTGAAAGTTCCCTGCCGTCACCTTCTACACTGGATGGAACACAAGCTACACCTTTACAAGATGAAACTTTACCAGGTTTGAAACTTCCCTCTAAAGTGGATGCAGACATAACTAGCGTGCCGCGCTTTGCCGTTTTTGAACAAACTTTTGAACATTCTGGTAATTATTCCAACCCCTATCAGCAGGTTAATGCGATCGCAACGTTCACTAACCCTCAGGGCAATACCGCTTCCATCCCTCTATTTTGGGATGGCGATCGGCAATGGAAAGTGCGCTTTTCTCCAGACTTAGAGGGAAACTGGAGTTGGACGGTTCGCTCAAATGATGCTGGATTGGATGGTCAAACGGGTTCTTTTCCCACGATCGCCTCTACAGCTAAGGGGGGAATTCAGACATGGCAAGATTTTCCCTATCATCTACAGCACCAGGATGGGACTCCCTTCTGGCTGTTTGGCGAGACGAGTTGGCGAATTCTAGGTTCTGATCCCAGTGAAGAACTCGATCGCGATAGCTTCGAGGAATATGTCGATCGCCGTGCCAGCCAAGGATTTAATTTCATTCACACAAATGTTCTATTACCGGGGGAAAATGAAGGAGGAACAGCATTCCGCAACCTCAGGAATGAACAGCTTGATCCTGGCTATTGGCAGGAAGTTGATGCTCGCATTGAGTATATGAACCAGCGGAATATGACGGTAATGTTATTTTTAGCCTGGGCGGATCTAGAAACTGGATGGAGAAGGCAACTTCCCTGGCGAACCCCTCAGCTTGATTGGCGGAATTTTCCTAACCAGCCAGCAAGGCTGCGCTATGCCCGATACCTAGCGGCTCGCTACAGTGCTTATAATGTTGGGTTTAGCGTAGCAGGTGAGTGGGATGAATTTGGCGATCGGGTGATGCATGAAGAAATTGCCCTTGCGCTTCAGGAAGCTGATCCTCACGATCGACCGATAACAATTCACCCAGGAGCAGTCGCTTCTGTGACTGAGTTTGCGAATGAACCTTGGATGACTTTTGGAGATTATCAACAGGCTTACAATCGGCTTCACGATCGCATTCTGGAAGCTAGAGTGCATGAGAAACCCGTCATCAATTCAGAATATGCTTACTATCTGCGTGATCAAAACGAAGATGGAGAAGTAGACAAACCCAACAGCAGCACCCTGGAAGAAATTCGGTACGCCTCCTGGGATATTGTGATGGCAGGGGGATATTTTATTACCGGTTGGGGTTCCACCTATTTTGGCGGTGGTCGCAATCCAGGACCCTTTGCCCCTGACGATCCGCGCAATGTGGGCTGGGAAGAAAACGCTCAGCACATCCGCGATTTTTTTACTGCCTTGGACTGGTGGACGCTTGAACCCAACAGCCAGCTTTTATCCGGTGCTGGCACACATTACGCCCTCGCAGACGTTGGCAGACAATACGTGATTTACACTCGCGGGGCGGATGCAAGCATTGCGCTAAATCTGGAAAATGCGAACCAATCTTACACTGTCAAACAGTTTGATCCCCGCACAGGCACTTACACCACACTTGCAGACCATGAAGATAGCACTGTAGTTATGTTACAACCACCCGATCGCCAGGATTGGGTTTTTCTACTAGAACACAAGCTGGGGAGTGGGGAATAGAAAATGGATAGCATATTGAATAATCACCCATTACCCACTCCTGACTCCCCATCACCCACTACACAGTAATAAACGCAGAACTCCCTACCGTGTTTGCTGAAACCCCTTGCAGCGTTGCCAACAACTCACTGGTACTCGTTAGTTGAATGAGCGTATTGCCTGCATCAGCACCCGCTCCATCTGTAATCGTGAGTTGGCTAAATGCTAAATTATTTGCCAAACCCAGGCGATCGGAGCCAGATTGAAAGTCGGTAATGAAATTATTACCTTCACCGGAAGCCAGAACGAAGACATCATTGCCCGTCCCCCCGATGAGTGTGTCATTCCCTGCACCACCGCGCAGCGTATCATTCCCTGCACCACCATTGAGAACGTTAACACCTGCATTGCCGATAAGAGAGTCATCATAAGCAGAACCCGTAAGGTTTTCAATGCTGACCAACGTATCTTTTTGAACCAAGGCATCAAACCAGGCATCCCCTAGCTTGTCATAGCCAGCGGCCGTAGGATGCAGCCCATCGGAGTTCATATCGCTGATGGAAATCTTCCGTCCGATATCTGCAAACGAAACTTTCTTACCCTGAGCCGCTTTGCCCTCAACAAAGCTGGATAGGCGGTAATTATAATCCTGGGTTAATTGATTTCTGTAAGTTCCTCTCAGTGCTGGCGTAACCGGAGTAATCGAACCCACAACTAACTGAGTTTGGGGAGCGCGTACGGCGATCGTATCAATTAAGTTGCCCAGATCAGCGAGCATTTCGTCTAGCCTCTCAAGCCGTATGGAATCGGTATCATTTGCCCCAATCATGAGCGTGATGACATCTGGTTGATAGGTTTCAAGGGTATTATTTCTGGTAATAATTCCTCTAATGGCTTCAATCGTTCTTCCCGGATACCCTTCGTGATCTTTGTCGCCCAGTGCAGCAGGCCCGTTTGACTGACTACCCACAAAATCAATATTCAGCCCTTCGGTTTGAAATCTTTCCCACAAACGAATTCGGTAAGAGCCTGGAACCGGCTCAGTTTTGTGTTCTCCTGCCGTGATGGAGTCTCCTAAGGGCATGATTTTGGGTTGGGCTAATGTCCCAAAAATGGCGGATGTGGTTTGGCCGGTTGCCAAATTCGCAATGACCCCTCTCGTTGACTGGCTATAATTAGCTGTATCAATGCCATCTCCTCCGTTAAGCAGATTGTTGCCGCCCCGTCCTTGTAGAGTGTCGTTGCCGCTCCCACCGTTAAGGGTGTTGTTGAGGGTATTTCCCTCTATCACTTCATCTGCATTTGTGCCACTGAAGGTGGTGGGGAGTACATTCACCTGGAAACTGCCGATCGTCTGTCCGGCAACAAAATTTCCGCTTTGGTCAGTAACTTGATTGTTTTCAACGACAACGCTATAGGTTCCGCTGTTGGATAGGTTCCAGCCTCCGGGAGGGGGAGTGATCGAATACGTAACAGACTTGTAAGGAATCGACCAGTCAAACACATCAACATTTTGATTGCCGCTAACCAGTGTTGCAAGTTGGTTAAATCCGTTGGGGCCGATCACACGAATGTTGCCACTTCCCAATGAGGAAACATCAATGCTAAATTCATCAACATACCGCACATTGAAGGTATGAACCTCGTTACTGCCGACTCCTTTAACACTACTTTCGGCGATGAGAGATGCGGTTGGGGCAGTGCGATCAATTCTAAATTCGATGTAATCAACTTGAGCCTCCTCTCTCCGATTTTGGGTTCCCTGAATTTGAATTAGGTCTTGTGGATTCAGAGTGACCCCGCGAATGGTACGGATTGTAAAGCTTTTTTCACCAGCCGCAACAATGCCAAGATCTTGATTCAACAGCCAACTGTCTATTTGAGAACCATTTTGAGAGACAGCTAACTGAGACTCGCCCTTGTTTTGGTCAAAATACGCCACGAAGATATCGTAAACACCAGCTCCCCCCGTAAACGTTGTGGTTGCAGTACCAATTGAGTTTGTCAGTCGAATCCAACTTCCGTCAGAAGCAAAAGACTTGCCTGATAAAATTTCGTAGCCGATAAGCGTCATGCTTTCTGCTTCAACACGAATTGCACCCTCGCTGGCAGGAGGCAAATCTTGTACGATGACAGAAAAGTTGACTGCTCCGCCCGGAGGCACCAGATTGCCACTGGTATCGCTGACCTGGTTGGGTTCGATCGTTGCGGTATAGGTACCTGCTTCAACTGCATCCCAACTGCCGCCTGGAGGCAAAATCTGGTAAGTCGCAGTACGAGGAGAACCATTGCCGCTGTTGCTAACACTGACAAGGGTAGCCAGTTGACTGAAGCCGTTGGGCCCTGTTACCCGAACATCAAAGTTGTCGATCGAGTCAATGTTGATAGCAACGTTGTCGCTGTAGGTGACGGTGAAAGTGTAAGGCTGAGTGCTGTTGGCAGCAAGGGTTGTGTTGTTGGCTGTAATGGTGGCAGTGGGGGCAGTCGTGTCTGGTTCAACTGCTCCTGCGGGGATGATGTCGATGAAGTCGAGTCTGGCTCGTTCTCCCTTTTGGACGGTGCCGCGAATTTCGATGACCGAATTGGCGTTGAGGGTAACTCCAGAGATTTGACGAGTGACAAAGGTGCTGGCCGCAGCATTGGATGAGCCTAACTTCTGGTCAAGAATCCAGCTTTCGACAGCGACCCCATCAATGAGCAGGGTGAGTTGGCTTTCACCGTCCGATTCATCGTAGTAGCCAACAACCAGGTCATAAACCCCTGATGCACCCGCAAAGAGGGTAGAGATACTGCCTGCGGTATCAGTGCTGGAAATGCCAACGATCGCGTTTCCAGAAGCAAAGTATTTGTTCCCTTCCACCACGTAACCCGCGAGCGTCATGCTCTCTGCTTCAATCCGAATAGAAGACATATGTGGTCATTCTCCTAGTGTTTGTTCAAAAGACTTAGAACTTAAAACTGGCTTGGCACCTAACTGGGAGCATTTCTCCGTCGATGTCTACTGGCATTTTCCTAAGCTGTTTCAAAAGTGCTGGGCACTCCAATGCCCGGTAGGATGGCCGTGACAAGCTTGCTCAGTCTGAAAATGACTGAACTGGATTCAGACAGAAAAAATGCCCCTGATCCACGGCATTGATTTTGCCCATATGTGTGTGTAACTTGTAACTATCTACTTCAGTGGATGATTACAAGAAACAGCTTTCAGGAAAGCCTTGCATGTAGAAAATCAAGGAAATTTTGCCCATTACTACCATTGTAGTAAGAGCTTAGATCCTGAAATAGAGGAGCTTATAGCGAAATGTATACTAAGTTTGGGCAGATGCGAGTTGAGGTAAGTAAGCCAAACGAATGCCTACAATCAATTAAGTGAAACTACTGAACGTAGATGTTGCTTAAATTCTATCTGCGATCGTTGCAATCTTAGTAAGACTTGGAAGTGTCTTTATGAAATTTTGATGCTTGCTATCGCTTCATCAAGGTTGAACAAGCAAGCTTTTGAGGCTGTGAGTCTTAAAAGCGTTTACTCAGATACGAAATTGGGATACTGTTACCGATATGCTGTACTTGACCATCAGGCACTTCAGTTACAATGTGCCAATTTCCAACCTGATCTCCAATCACTTATTAATGAGTGATTCCAGTCGATATCCACCCCCTTGTCGGACTCGTTCAAGATGGTTTGCTGTTATGCTGATCGCTGGTCGGGGCATTAATGTTGTTTGAGTTCGATGCGATATGTGATATTCGATCGGCGTATTGTGCAGTAAGCAACATTGGTGATGGGGATGTCGAGGGTGATCTTGACCTCTGCTAAACTGTTTCTCCGTATACTTTTGCAGAGCGACCCAGTATCATCCCGGAGTCCTTGGATAAAAAGTTGATGAAGACGCACGCTGTAGTTATTGTGTTTTGAGCCTATCCTGTAAAATTTCTGGTAAGCGATTGATGGTGAAAGTCCAAGACAGTGGAAAGCGTTGCTTTTGTCTAAAAACTTATCCTAAATTTGCAGGACTATATTTCCTACTTAAATTAGCTTCGGAAGCGTATCGATTACCCGTTCGAGCTTGATGTTGGAGCGTTGGCATCTTGTCATGCTCAATATTTTTTCTAACTCTGAATCTCAGACAAGGTAAGCAGAAATGAGTTTATCAACCTCAGTCCGAAAAGGATTACCTATTGTTAAAACAGATGGTGAAGAATGGTTGCTCTCTTCCCAACCCGGTTTATCAGTTGTGATTCCGATTTACAACGAAGTAGAGAATCTGCCTCATCTGATTCATGCCATTGCTCTGTCACTTCAAGACAATCAAATTGACAGTTATGAAATCGTCTGTGTTGATGATGGCTCTAGTGATGGTTCCGCAGAACTGCTAAAACAGCTTGCAAGGGAACGCTCTGATCTGCGCGCCGTTATTTTAAGGCGGAACTATGGACAAACTGCCGCCATGTCAGCTGGGTTTCATCATGCTCGCGGGAAAGTAATCGTCACATTAGATGGCGATCTTCAAAACGACCCCAAAGATATTCCTTTACTGCTGAGCAAACTGGATGATGGATACGATTTGGTAAGTGGTTGGCGCAAAGAACGACAAGATGCTAAAGTCACTCGCCTACTTCCATCTAGAATTGCAAATTGGCTAATTGGTAAAGTGACAGGAGTCAAGCTTCACGATTATGGTTGCTCTCTGAAGGCATACCGAAGTGAATTGGTCGCTGACTTAAACTTATACGGTGAGTTACATCGCTTTTTACCTGCCCTTGCCTTTATTGAAGGAGCAAGAATTACCGAAATTCCTGTAAGCCATTATCCACGTCGCTATGGACGCAGTAAATATGGTCTCGATCGCACCTTTCGCGTATTGATGGATCTGATCACGATCGCCTTCATTAAGACGTTTCTGACCCGTCCAATGCACGTTTTTGGCTTTTTTGGGCTTTTCTCAACCTTAGCTGGAATTGCGATCGGTGCCTATCTTACATTTCTCAAGTACGGTCTACAAGAGGGAATCCGCGATCGTCCTTTATTAATTTTTGCTGTTGTTCTCATCTTGGCCGGGGTTCAGCTATTTTGCTTTGGACTGCTAGCTGAGATGTTGATGCGAACCTATCATGAAGCGCAAGGCAGACCTATTTATCGTGTGCGAGAGTTGCTTGGCTCTGATAGCGGTAAGACAGTGAGTTGATTCAGACCATCTAGCCGGGCTAACCTGTTCTACAGTGCCGTTTATATTTCTTAAAATATGCCATCACCAGTAGGCCATGCCATCGCCGGGTTATGTGGATATACCTTAGTCGCACGGGATGTTGCTCCTCGCTACCGAAAAGCTCTCCTATTAGCATCCGTTGCAATTGCGAATTTACCCGATATCGATATTCTTCCTGGGATCTTCGCAGGAGATTTGGGAAGGTTTCACCGTCAGGGAACGCACAGCTTAGTGGCGAGTTTGGCGATCGGTCTGTTTGTAGGGCTTTGGGTGAAACGTTGGAAGTGGTCAAGTTTGCCGTGGGGGGTGTGGGCTTTCACGCTTTATCTCAGCCATATTCTTTTGGATATGTTAGTGGAATCATCGCGAGGGGTTCAATTCTTTTGGCCATTTTCAGATGACTATTTCATCTTACCTATTACCATTTTCAGGAGCTTTAAGTACTCTGCTTCAGCAATAGGAACAATCCAGACTATCTTTAGCTTCAACAATACGCTCACTGTGCTCTGGGAAATGGTGCTTTTGCTTCCTATTTTTTTGCTAGTCCAAAACTTTGCTGGCAGATTTCGCCAATTTCGGCAATCTGTGCAGTTTAAGTTGGCTTACTTGTTTAACGGGAAGCAGAGGCGATAATACAGTTTTCACACCTAGGTTATGAATGAGGGTGCGAATTTTCCCATCCAGAAGGTTCACTCCTGCACTCGGTTCAAGAATTAAAAAGGATTGCTGTAATGAAGATTATGTATAGCGTTCTGCAAATGCATCGATTCACTCAGTTTATACTGATACACTGACAGTAACTTTTAACCTAATAGAATTCTTTCACTTCCTTCCATTCATAGGTTGAAGTGCTTTATGTCGTGCAGGTTTCCGCAAAAAACATGAGACGTTTTATTGATATTGCATCTAAGACTAAGCTCATTTCCCAATTCCTTGGCATGGACGTATATTTACGCTTTGAATTTGTTCTCTGCACAACTTAGGTAAAAACCACCGGAGAATAATATGAAGGCTCGGCAGTTAGCAGTTTTTGATAGCTATTCCACACTCAACCCCCGTAAGCAGGATCTTCGATCGCCTCTGACGACACGGCTCAGCCGAGGTAGCTCCATCCGCTATCTCAGAGTTATTTCCTTATTTCTTCTAGATGTTTTACTTCTGGTTGCGGCTCGGTGGATTGCAGAAATCTATGGAACACCCTGGAGTCCGTTTTGGAACGTTCAGGATAATGAATCATTATTGATTCTGACGGTTGCAATCGAAACAGGTTTTCTTGCATCTAGAGGATTATATAAATCGGGCAAACGCCGACGAGATTATCTTGGTATTATTAAATCCTTATCTTTAGCAAATATTTTAATTTTACTGATCGCATTCTTATACTTACCAAAAGGCTTATTCTCTCGATCAACTTTTCTTTTGTCATGGATATTAAGCATTGGCTTCATATGCTTAGGGCGTGCTGTTGCTGATGCGGCTACAAAAACAATTCGGCATCGCGGAGCGATTCGGCATCCCGTGTTTGCCTTTTGCCATTTGGATGATGCTGAACAGGTTGCAGCACTTTTAGAGCAGGAGGATTATTATCGGTTTGCTGGATGGACAGACATTGAACTTTTAGAAGCTGAGGATCTTAATATCATTCTTGGGCAACTCACCCAGATGGGAATTTCCGAGGTCTATGTCTGTTCACGAACGGCTGTCCGCAATCCAATGTATTTATACTGGGTACTGCGGAATGCTGGAATTACCCTGTATTTTCTGTCGATCGGGTTAGAGCCGCTTTTCCGGGAATCAGAATTTTCGACGGTGGGTGGAGTACCTTGCATTCGGTTTGCTCCACCTGCTGTGTCTGGCATCGACTTTAAAGTGAAGCGAATGGTTGATTTCTGGTTTGCAGTGTTTCTGATTCTGCTCGCTTCCCCAATTTATTTAACGATCGCCCTGTTGATTAAGCTTGACTCCCCAGGCCCGATTTTCTACCGGCAAACGCGCATCGGCTTACATAACAAACCATTTAAAGTGTGGAAGTTTCGCACGATGGTGCAAAATGCAGCAGAGTTGCAAAAACAGCTAGAAGCGCAGAACCAAACCAAAGATGGCATTCTGTTCAAAATCAAAGACGATCCCCGTATCACTCGCGTGGGCCGGTTTTTGCGGCAATATAGCCTGGACGAACTGCCTCAGGTTTTCAATGTGTTAGTCGGAGAAATGAGCTTTGTAGGGCCGCGGCCATTGCCCAGCCGAGATGTGGAGAAATTTTCTACCCACCACTTCATTCGCCATGAGGTGCTTCCGGGTATTACAGGGTTATGGCAGGTGTCTGGACGATCGGACATTGACAACTTTGAAGATGTTTTGCGGCTGGATATTCGCTACATCGAAAACTGGTCACTGTGGATGGATTTAAAAATTGTCCTTAAAACAGCGCAAGTGATTCTGCGAAAAGCAGGAGCCTATTGACGGGTTAACAGGATCGTTCGGAGCAGTGCTTTTAGATGAAAAGGTTGAAAGTGCAACGTTGTAGCTTCAGCCAAAGCGATTCGGTTATACCCGATATCACCATGCTACAAGGTATATTGGGGATAAAAGTTGTCTGTTCTTATGAAACAACTGCCCCCTGAACTACTGGAAAGAATCGTGCATCGTTTGGTGGAAAGCCTGCATCCAGAGCAGATTATTCTGTTTGGTTCATATGCATATGGGGAGCCAAACGACGATAGCGATATTGATCTCTTAATTGTTGTTTCAGAATCTGATGAACCTTCGTACCGCCGTTCTCGAAAAGCTTATGCTGCTTTACGAGGAATTGGCGTCTCTACTGATCTGATTGTGATGACACGAGAAGAAGTCCAGCGAAAGGCGGATGTTCTGAGTTCGTTAGCAAGTCAAGCTGTGCATCACGGTAAGGTCATATATGCACAGTGAGAAGTTAGACGAAATTCGGCAGTGGCTGATCAAAAGTCAACGCGATTTGGGAGCAGCGTGTTTACTGTTTGACAGCGAAGGCTCTTTTCTGGATGTGGTCGTTTACCATTGTCAGCAAGCAGCCGAAAAATCGCTCAAGGCTTACCTCGCCTACCGTGATGTTGTTTTTCAGAAAACTCATAACTTGAATCGATTACTGGAGTTTTGTTTACCCTTTGAGCCGCGTTTTCAAGAACTTTGGGAAATGGCGGAGACACTCACACCTTATGTGGTTGCGTTTCGATATCCAGGTAGTGCAATTGAACCGGAACGGCAAGAAGCAGAACAGGCAATTGAGATGGCAAAAGCATTTTTGAATTTTGTTCTATCTGTTTTACCAGATGAGTTAAGTAGCCCAAGCTAATCAAAGGAACGACTGTTCTTGTCCACTTAAAAGTTCTATCCTAGAGAAGCTTTGATCAGAGCACTCCAGGATAACACCATGAAGTTTGGGCATTGGCTTGGACTGGTTGCCTTAGTCCTTTCGTTTTACATCCTCTGGGAAATCCGACAGCTCCTGCTGTTGCTCTTTGTGGCAATTATTTTTGCTACAGCCTTAAATCGCCTTGTGCGGCAGTGGCAGCGAGTGGGCGTAAATCGAAATGTGGCAGCAGGGATTTCGGTGATTGGTGTGCTGGCGATTTTGACGCTGTTTATGGCGTTGATTGTGCCCCCTTTTCTGGAACAGTTTCAACAATTGACGTTGCTCGTTCCCTTGGGCTTAAGGCAGCTAGAACAATGGATTGATCAACTGCTGCTGCAATTTCCAGGAGATTTTTCCGAATTCATTCCCAGCTTTGGCGATTTGTTCAACCAGGTTCAACCCCTTGCCAGCGGCCTTGCTAACAACGTATTCCGCCTATTTTCCGGGTTCATCAACCTGACGGGGGGCACGCTGTTTGTGGTCATCTTCACCATTATGCTGCTAATCAATCCGCAGCCATACCGGCATGGTTTTATCCAGCTTATTCCGTCTTTCTATCGACGACGAACTGACCAAATTTTAACGCTGTGTGAGACGGATCTGGTGAACTGGATTATCGGCACGTTGTTCAATATGGTGGTGATCGGCATTGTTAGTGGAACGGTTCTATGGATTTTGGGAGTTCGTTTGGTTCTTGCTAATGCATTGCTGGCTGGGTTAATGGAAGCCATTCCTAACGTGGGGCCGTTCCTCAGTACGATCGCCCCTACGGCCATTGCTCTGCTTGATTCTCCCTGGAAGGCGATCGCGGTAATGGTGGCGTATTTTCTGATTCAGCAATTAGAGCAGTTTCTTTTAGTTCCAGTGGTGATGGGGCAGCAGGTGTCGCTTTTACCCGCAGTCACACTCCTTGCACAAATTGTATTCGCTTCTTTCTTTGGGTTTTTGGGGTTGTTCCTGGCAATTCCCCTTGTCATCATTGTGCGGGTCTTGGTGCGCGAAATTCTTGTCAGAGATGTCTTAGACCAGTGGCAGTTGAGTACGGGAACCGTGGGGCTAGACGTAACCGCCTTACCCGCCAACGAATCATCTAACCCAACTGATACCCAATCTCCTCAATTACCCGCTACACTGACAAACATCCCTCCTCAAGCTGAATTGGGAGACACTATATCCCATTCCCCAAAAGATTCATAAATTGCCATGTCTACTGCAATTCCCGCAACGATCGCCCTTATTGCCCACGACACAAAGAAAGATAATATCGTTGACTTTGCCAGGCAGTACACCCCTGTATTAGGACGATATCGGCTAATTGCCACCGGAACCACAGGGCAGCGCATTCAATCTGCAACCGATCTGCCCGTGCAAACAGTGTTGTCTGGCCCAATGGGGGGAGATGCCCAAATTGCGGCAGAAGTGGCAACGGGGAACGTTTTGGCGGTCATTTTTTTGGTTGACCCGCTCTATGCCCAACCCCACGAACCCGACATTCAAGCACTTTTAAGAATTTGTAATGTCCATAACGTGCCCCTAGCAACCAACGTGGCAACGGCAGAGTCTATTATGAATGGCTTTGCCAGGGCCCAGATTGCACACTTGATTTTCAACCCCGTCTCTGGGCAGGGGAACGCCGATGAAGAACTGGTGCTGATTCGCCAATTGTTGGAACCTCATTTTCACTTGCATATTGCTTTTACAGAACCGGAGGTTAGCCCGCAGCAGTTAGCCAAAGAGGCGATCGATGCTAAAGCAAATCTGATCATTGCCTCTGGTGGAGATGGAACCGTATCAGCAGTCGCAGGAGCCGTAATTGATACGGGGATTCCGTTAGGGGTGATCCCCAGAGGAACAGCAAACGCCTTTGCAGTCTCGTTGGGAATTCCTCGGTTGATGCCCATTCGTAATGCTTGCCAGGTGATTTTGGGGGGCTATACTCGCACGGTGGATGCGGCTCGCTGCAATGGCTACCCCATGATTCTGCTGGCGGGTATCGGCTTTGAAGCAATGGCAGTCGAGATGGCCGATCGGAATTTTAAAGATCAGTGGGGTGTGTTGGCATACCTGATGGCAGGCTGGCAAGCTCTTGAAGGGCAACAGCTGTTTGATACAACCATTGAGGCAGAAGACGAAGTTTACCAGTTCCAGGCTCAGGCGATTACAGTTGCTAATGCAGCTCCTTCCACCTCTGTCTTGGCGCAAGGGGCGGGAGAAGTTGTCTTTGATGATGGTTTGCTGGATGTGACGATCGCCTCTGCTCAAAACAAGCTCGAAGGCATCACAACCCTAATGCGAATGCTGGGAGCCGCCATTACCCGCAACACCATTGAACAACAAAACGTTGTCCATAGCCGCGCCAGGAAACTTAGAATTATTGCTGAACCGCCCCAAAAGGTGGTGGTCGATGGTGAGTTAATTGGTGAAACTCCTGTGGAAGTGGAATGTTTGCCCTCTAGCCTAACGGTGTTCGTGCCCAAGCCTTAATTGCCCAAGCCTTAATTGCCCAAGCAAGCCTTAATTGCCAAAGCCAAAATGACTCAACGTTGGATTCTGCCTTTAGACAGTTCACATTTCATCTGCGAATTGAGTAGAACAAGCGGAGGGAAACATATTGGTTTAAAATTTCTGCTTTATGTATCGTCTTGCGATCGTTGATGATAATCAGTCATGGTGCTTTGTCCTGAAACTGCGGCTACAGCAGGAAGGATACGCTGTGACTGCCTTTAACAACGCACAAGCCTTTCTGCGGGAAGCTGAGCAATTTGACCTCGCGCTAATTGACTTCTCCATTCCGGCTCCCCTTTATCAACCCAAAATGGATGGCCCCGAACTGATCTGCGAACTCAAGTACCATCTAGACAACGCCCCTATCCTTGTGCTGATTTCCAGCTTCTTCACCGAAGACGTAATAAACCATGCCACAAACATTTGCCCAGAAGCCGATGCAATCTTGAGCAAGCAAACTGAAACGGGTAAGCTGCTTTCTCAAATTCGGCAGTTGTTGAATAGCAAAAAATCGTCAAACCAAAACAGCAGGATTTCTTAGTATGGAAGTCAAGGATTGAATCCAGTAAGTTACCCATCCTCTGACAGGGCGGGCAAGATGCCCACAAGACGAATGGGCCATGTCACCTTACCTAATCCTGATTGTTCGGTAAATACCCAATTTGCAGCTTTAATAGCTACCCAACACTAGATTGGAGTCGCTATAATGGGCCAAGGTTCAGATTAAACACGGGGCTGTAACGGTTTCGACGTTTTGGTGAACGCTATTTCGTGATTCAGGCCGAGAGCGGGCTAACTCTCGAAAATCAATGGCTCAAACAAAATGTAAATGCGAACAACATCGTTCCTTTTGCTCGTAAGCAGTCTGCTGTAGCAGTTGCCTAACAACCTCTAATTGGTTCGAGCGTCTGTGATTTGACTCCGTTAAGGATTGCAGACCAAACCCCAACGGATGCACTAGTCTACTGCCTCTGGTCGGTAACTAGTTAAGACTTCACCAGAGCATCCCACTGTCCGGGATAAGGGACAGTTCCCGCTTCGAGGATTAGAGAAGCTAAGCCTGTGAATGAGCGGAGTACTAATAACCAGGGCGGACACGGGTTCGACTCCCGTCAGCTCCATTTTTTAGAATGTAATGCTTTATGAGCAGTTAGCTGGTAACTGCTCAAAGATTCGCTTGCAGGCTGCACACTGGGGAATTACCCTATTTTTTAACCAGAATGTAGGCCTTGGCATATTCTGGCAAGCTGCTGGTTTGAGCATAAAACTCATTTCGATCGCGGAATACGCCCGCTAAGAAGTCCAGTTGGTGAAGGTTGGGTAAGAAGGCTCCGCCCGTGTCGGCAATCATTCCCAGTTGTAAGGTTTGCCCATATTCCAACACCACAATCCGCCCTAGCCCAATATTCAGCACATCTCCAGCAAAGGTGACTCCTGGCTTGATTGAAATTTTGGCATCCGATTCATGCCCGTAGCCCTTGATGTCGGTTACGGGTCTGAAGTACCAATATCGCCCTTGCTGGTAGGGGGACAAGTTGCGATCGTAGGCAATGCCATTGTTGCGATCGACGTTGAAGTAACCAGAGGAGCCATCCGTGAAGTTAATCAAAATTGTCCCCTGCATCAAGGCATCTTCAAAGCTATCTCGCGTCAGGTAGGCCAGCGGCTCAACTCTGCCCTGTTCTCGTCCGCCTGCTTCGTAAATTCCTGCCAAAACTTCTTGCTTGGTGTAGTTCAGGTAAAACCGATCGGTTTCGGCATCTTCCCGGAGGCGGTAGAGCGGAACGTTAAAGGTTTCTGTGCGAGTACGAGAACCTGGATGGGTGAAAACGGCATATTTAGTAAGGCGGAGGAGCCGTTGCCCAGGATCAGCAGGGTTATAAGCCGTCCATTCCATAACCCGAAAGTGGGTGTTGATGAAGATTGGATCTTTGAGGCGGATGGGCTGCTGGTTGGCAATGTCTTCCTGGAGGGTTGCAATCATAAATTCCAGGGTGTTCAATACATCGGCAACTGTCACGCCTTGCGCCCCTAAAATGCCTGCTCGCTGCACATCGGGGTTTTCGCTGGCATAGGTTTGGAAATAGGCTTGCGTGTTTTGCAGCACCGTCAGCATATCGGTTTCATTGAACCGCAGGCTCGTTCCGGGCAGGGTTCCCGCCTGAAACACCCGATCGCTCTGCACACTAAATTGGTTATTGTAAAACTCATCGATCGCTGGATAGGGCGAATCTGCTGCAAGTTGGGTTTGCTGAGTCTGGTTCACCTCAATCGGGTTTGGTGAGGTTTGCGCTGTTAAACCCTGCGCTGTTAAAACTGGCTCTGCTGTATCCTGAGCCATTGCAGCCGAATGGATGGAAGCCAGCGATCGGGAAGGCAGAGAGAATAATTTTTGATGAATGGCTAACCCCAACAGCAGGGCACAGGCAAAGCAAAGCAACAAACCGATTTTGCGACTCACGATTCTCATGACACCTCGTTTCTCTAGCGGGACGGATTCCAGGGAATGAGCGGATCTTGCGCCAAATGACGAGAAACGGCATAAGCTCCGTAGCGGTTTAGGTGGCTGGGATCAGAGAAATACGCATAGTCGGTCATCCAGAGTCTACCTAAATCTCGGAAGGTGAAGCCCGGTTGCTCTAAACCCAAGCGCACCATATATTCCCGGAAGTCCTGCTCATATTCTCGGCGCACCGGATCAAGATACTCATCTGTTAAGGGTAGATTGACGAAAACGATCGGGATTTGTTGCGCCTGAGTATATCGCAGCACAGACAGCAAAGCCTCCTGCTGGGCACCGGGAATGCGGAAGTTGCTGTAGTCGCGATCGTAGTCTCCTGTCACCCTGGCATACTGCTGGTAGTAGGTGGCAGGGTTAAACTGAAGCCCCAAAGACAGAAAACCCTTTGCATCCACCAATTCATAGTCAGACGGGAGGTTGGCTTGGGTAGGCTGCACGGCACTGGCTGGAGTCGTTTCCGGAGGAGACACCGGGAAGAGAAGGGTTAACCCCTCTTGAAGCTGTTGTTTCAGCCGATCGCGGGATTCATACAGTCCAGAGGCTCTGGCAAGTTGCTGGCTCATCGATCGATCGAGGGACTGGTAGCTGTCGGTTAAGGTGACATTAATTCCCTGATCTGCGGAGGCGATCGGGCTTTCGGCTGGCTGTCCGGGCTGACTCACCGTTGGTAAGACCAATGTCCCTTGCACAAGCTCCTGATAGGCTGGGGATGCCGCAATGCCGTTATAGGTAACATCTTCACCGTTACTGTTAAAGGCTCTGGCCCCGTCTGCCCACAGAATTAATCGAGGCAGTTGTTCTGGCGTTAAGACCTGCCGCAGTAATAATTCAATCACCTGAGCCGTTGCCCCATTTACCCCAAAGTTGAAAACGCTCACGTCTTCATAGCCCAACTCGGCTAAGGCCGCTTCCAGGGCGATCGGGTCAACCCCACGCAATGCCCTAGAGCTTCCCACCACCAAAATATCTGGCGTTCCTGACTCCTCCAGCACTCGATAGTACAGGCTCAGCTTGTCGTTAAACTGGCGGCTGTTGAAGTTGGGGGCATCGGTTTCGGCGGCAAGGCTTTCTGCCAGAGCTAGGTTAACGGCAGGACTATGGGGCGTGTAGGGCAGGGACGTAGGGGCAGAACGAGCAGCAGGGGCGGAAGGAGTAGGGGAAGCCAGGGGAGAGGGTGCTGGTGATGGAGATGCAGCAGGTGACGGCGTGTTGGGGGTGGGTTCGGTGAAGCCGCCCGTGTTGAAGGCATCGGCATCTTCATTGGCAGACTGGTTCAACCGTAGCTCAGGAATTTGAAAGTCTGTGGGTTCTTCTTCGGCGATCGGGCTGGTGGAAGACACCACTGAGGCTGGTGGGCTGGGAGATGGGGCAGGAGACTCTGCGATTGGATCGGTTTGAGGGGCTGCTGTTGTGGATGGTTCTGGCTGAACCCGCAGGGCCCCTTCCAATAGCCAGTTCACTTGCAGTACCAGCAGCACCCCAACGGCTCCCCATACCATGACAACGGGCATTCCCTGGTGGTTCTGGTCGGGCAGGGCAAGGCTGGTTTCATTCAAATCATTGCCAACAAAGAGGCGAGAGCGCAACAGCGTTTTTTGTAGCCCGTGCAGGCATCGTTGGGTGAAGTTTGACCAGAGGGTGTGGAGGTCGGTGGGGGCGGGATCGTGGCGAAGGGTTGGGTCGCCAGGACGGGCAATTAGCTCATTCACATAGGCATCGCTGGCAGCAAATTCGGGAGTGGCTTCTGGCACAATTCGATTGCGCGGCACAAAGTCAACCCCATAACTCCACATGGGCTGTTTTTGTCCTGCCCGTCGTCCATAAATCCGCACCCCCGACAGATTGGGCAACTTTAGCGGCTCCAGGAAACGGGCGATCGTCTGGCTAAGCTGACGTTGATCAGGGCAGACGGCTGCTTCACTCATAATGTGGAGCAAATCCCGCTTGGGCAATAGCTTTAACCGAATTCCCCCCGTGTTGAGATATTGTTCTAGATTCGGGTTTAGCAAACGGTGCAGCAAAAATGCGATCGCCTCCCAGTCTCCTTGCTGGGCCAAATTTAGGGCAGATTCACTTAAGGCAGGATGCATTCCCGCAGGCAGGTTCAGCCATTCCAGCCATTCTGGCCGATCGCGATCGGTAATTTGCCCGTAGATAGCGGCAGCGTGGACACCCTGTGGGGCAATTTTCTCTAAAATCGGCGTAATTTCTGTTAAAATAGCGGGTTTTTCTGGAAATTCAGCCGTTTCAGGTAAATCTTTTGCAATTGATTGTCCTGTCTCTAATCCTGGCATTTTGGTGCAGATCAGATGCAGGGTTTGTTCCTTGAGTGACGCACCCGAAAACTGACAGCCCAAGTGGGCAATCGCCTGATTGAGCAACCGTTGAATTGCCTCAACGTCACCCCACCGACCCCATTCCCGCAGCATTTCCTCTGGCGGCGTTAAATCTACCCGCAGTAACCAGTCTGGCTGCGCTTCCCCTGCCACCTGAAACACGATAATGGCATCGCGATACCCCTCAATCTCTAGCTCCCGGAGTTGCTGAGTAATCGATTCACCCACCAGGGAAGCTTCTGGACTGTAGATCGCGTCACAAGCAATCCACAGCCGCTTGGCCGTTAGGGATGCAGCAATGTCAGTGGAGTAAACGGCTGAGTTGGCAATAAAGGGAATCGTTTTGACGCTGACACAGACCGCAATTCCCAGGCGGCTCAAGGTTTCACTCAGGTAAGAAGCGATCGCCGTTTCATTTCCCTGGCGGGCCAAACTGCGGTTGGATAGGGCAAGGGCCGAACCACCCGATGAGGGGAAGGGCGGTAGGGTATTTTTTGAGGCTGAAGCATTCCTCTTATCAATGGCTACCGATTTTGAATCGGCTTCTGCTTCAAGTTGAGCCAGATGAGAGTCAAGTTGATTCAGGTAAATTGTGGCAGTCCAGATGGGCTGGGGCAGTCCTGTTTGGCAGATGTAAAGCTGAATCTGATAAATTTGGGGGCTGCTGGCGGTGATGAATGTGTTGATGTCGGTTTTCTGAAGTGCTGGAATGAACCGATGCAAAAGGGTCAGGCGATCGGGGTAGTTCTCCCCTTCGTAGAGAATGTGTAAATTGTTGCCCCGCCTGTGAAATTTAATCTGCGACGCATCTGCCCCAACGGCATGATAAATCCATTGGTTTAAACTTGCTTCTGGGCGAGAGGTAGGCTGTTTTTCCACAAGATTTGACATTTGCTACAACTTCAGGCACTCCGGATTCTAGGCACATAGCATACTCGCACTCCACCAAAATGGCTCTGTGCCATTGTAACGATGTGTAGCTAATTTATGTCAGACAATTGGAGGGTGGCTTTCATTGGGGCGATCGGTTTTGTGCAAGTTTGTGCAAGTTTTGTGCAAGTTCGGCTATTTGAACAGGAACACACAACCACGCCGTATTGCTGAGTCTTCTACGTTAGAGTACAAGAAATGGGGACAGGTAAATGTGTCAATTCGTTCATCTCGCTGGGTTGATTCAGCCCATTTCAAACTCATGAAGCACTCTAACACACCCGCCAAACTTCTCCTGAGCCTGGGGACGGCTCCTCTTTTGGTTGCCCTTGTGGGTAGCAAAGTCCTGGCAACCTTGATGCAAGAAATCGGTCAAACTACCGAAGAACTGTTTCGGGGCGATCGGCTCCCCGTTCTGAAAATCGCGCCGAAGGATGAAGAAGGATAGAAGGCAAAAGCCAGACTGATTTTTCCTACCCTTTGCTCAACGGCGTGGGCAGCCCGTCAATGCTGACTTGATTTTTCTGTATCTGATAGTCCTGGATGCCCTGTTTGCCTTTTTTGGCCGCCCACTGGGTCAAAGTATCTCGCTGCTCCTGATATTCATAGAGCGGAACTCCGAAGCCACAGGACGTTTGGACGCGATCGATATCTGCCACAATAATTTGTCGGGTGCCGGGGAAGGGCGGAAATTGGGCTGCCAGAGTATCCCAATCGGGTGAACTGGGCAGAAGGGTAACACCGCGTCCATACAGTCGCAGAATCAGGGGGTTGCTCTCAAAGGCGCAAAACATTAGCGTGATTCGTCCATTTTCCTGGAGGTGGGCGGAGGTTTCATTGCCGCTCCCGGTGAGGTCAAGGTAGGCAACCCGATGAGGAGAAATGACTTTGAAGCAGTCCAGCCCTTTGGGAGAAACATTCACACGGCCATCAGGCTGGAGTGGAGCCGTTGCAACAAAGAAAATGTGCTGCTCTGCAATGAATTCCTGCAATTCGTCTGTGATGGAATCAAACAACTTCGCCATTGGACACTCTACACGGTTGGGCTGGGTCTACCGACCTTATTGTATAGCAGAGCAAAAAATGATTGGGAAGTTTGTAGCGCAGGCATCTTGCCTGCCAGGTAGGACGATGCCTTTACCTGAATGGAAGGTAAGAATTTGATTGGGTCATTTGTAGCGCAGGCATCTTGCCTGCCAGTATGGCAACGGATAGAAAGGTTAGGACAATCTTAGGTGACTGAAACCCAAAATAGGGGCATTACGGAACTGTCTTAACGTGCTTGCGTAGGGCTATAGGACGATGCCCGATCGCAATGACCGCATTTAATTTTAACTTCCACAAAGAAAAACTGGGCAAACCTGAAGTTTACCCAGCGCGTCTAGAAAGAATGGATTGGAGCTACAGTTGAGCAGTTGCTCACAACTCAGGCGAATTAAACAGTTGTCGTTGCTTTGGTGACAGCCGCTAGTTCACCCTTGGCATACTTCGCAGCAAAGACTTCGAGCGGAACCTGCTTGATCTTGCTGGCGTTGCCTGCGGTGCCAAACTGCTGGTAGCGATCGGCGCAAACCTTCTGCATGTACTTGATGGAAGGCTTGAGGAAGTGGCGAGGGTCAAACTCCTTCGGAACTGCCGCCAATGCTTCCCGGACAGCAGCCGTAATCGCCAAGCGGTTGTCGGTGTCAATGTTCACTTTGCGAACACCGCTCTTGATGCCCTTCTGAATTTCCTCAACGGGTACACCGTAGGTTTCAGGAATCGCACCACCGTACTGGTTGATCAGCGCGATCAAATCTTCAGGGACGGAGGAAGAACCGTGCATTACTAGGTGAGTATTGGGCAAACGACGGTGAATTTCTTCAATGCGGCTGATAGCCAGGATTTCGCCAGTGGGCTTGCGGGTAAACTTGTATGCACCATGGCTGGTTCCGATCGCCACTGCCAGTGCATCTACCTGGGTTTGCTCTACGAAGTCTACCGCCTGATCAGGATCAGTCAGCAGTTGGGAATGATCCAGCTTTCCTTCAAAGCCGTGTCCATCCTCTGCTTCACCCATTCCCGTTTCCAACGAACCCAAGCAGCCCAATTCGCCTTCCACACTCACGCCCAAGGAGTGAGCAACTTTTACCACTTCGCTGGTCACTGCCACGTTATATTCATAGCTGGCAGGAGACTTGGCATCTGCTTCCAGAGAACCATCCATCATGACGCTGGTGAAGCCGTTCTTGATGGCAGAGTAGCAGGTTGCAGGCTCGTTCCCGTGGTCTTGGTGCATGACGATGGGAATGTGAGGATAGGTTTCCACCGCAGCCAGAATCAGGTGGCGGAGGAAGTTTTCACCAGCGTACTTACGGGCACCACGAGACGCTTGCAAAATCACGGGGCTGTCAGTTTCATGAGCAGCCTGCATGATTGCCTGAATCTGCTCCATGTTGTTGACGTTAAAAGCAGGGATGCCGTAACCATTTTCGGCTGCGTGATCCAGCAGCAGTCGCATCGGCACAAGTGCCATAGGGATTCCTCCTAATTGGTGTGATCAGCTAACTTCGGCGTTATGACAACAAAAACCTTAGGACAATCTTAAGATACTTTTCCCTCTGCGGTGAATTGTATCTTTCGATTTCGTTCATTCAACGCCCAGAAACGCTCTATTCCACAGCACTGAAAACACCAGGCAGAGCCGATCTTCATACTGTTACTGGGATTAGAGCAATCTTTCATCGATATTTTTCTATCGTTGAACCTATTAAGATTTACGTACTATTAAGTATAAATGCTCATGGCGCATTTTGTACAGCTTAAACCTTTCGTTTCATGTTCAAAGCTTTGTCCAAATTCCAGGCGGCACTGATGAGCGCGATGTGGGTAAAGGCTTGGGGGAAGTTGCCCAATGCTTCACCGCTTAGCCCGGTTTCTTCAGCATATAAACCGACGTGGTTCGCATAGCCCAGCATTTTTTCAAAGAGGAGGCGGGCTTCCTCCAGGCGGGCAGGGTCATCATATCCGGCGCGGGTCATGGCTTCTACCAGCCAAAAAGTACACATGTTAAACGTGCCTTCATCGCCCTGTAAGCCATCAGCGGCTTCTTCAACGTTGTAGCGGTAGACCATTCCTCCTGAAACCAGCCCGCCATCCTTGGGCGATCGATACATGGCATCCAGGGTTTTTAGCATCCGGGGGTCGTTGGGGGAAACGAAGAAGACGAGCGGCATCAGCAGACTGCCAGCATCCAGGGCATCGCTCTTGTAGGATTGCACAAAGGCTTTCTTTTGGGAATTCCAGCCCTTTTCCATGATTTCTTCGTAAATTTGATCCCTTGCTTTCAGCCAGCGTTCTCGATCGGCAGGGAACGATCGCTTGTCTGCGAGGCGAATTCCGCGATCGAACGCTACCCAGCACATGAGCTTGGAATAGACATATTGCTGAGCTTGGCTTCGTACTTCCCAAATGCTTTGATCGGCTCGCTGCCAGTTATCACACAGCCAGTTGAGAATTTGCCGCAAATGAATCCAAAAGTCGTAGGAAATGGCAACGCCGTACTTGTTGTACAGATAGACCGAATCCATCAACTCGCCATAGATATCAAGCTGAAGCTGATTGTAAGCCGCATTGCCAATCCGCACGGGAGCAGATTGTTTATAGCCTTCCAGATGTTCCAGCGTTGTTTCGGTGAGCAAATCTCGACCATCAATACCGTAGGCAATTTGCAAGGGGCCGCTAACGGAACAATCTCCGGTATCGCATTCCCGGCAGCGAGATTCAATCCAGTGCATGAACCGGGCCGCTTCGCTGGTAAACCCAATTCGCAACAGTGCATACAGCGTGAAGGCAGCATCTCGAACCCAGGTATAGCGATAGTCCCAGTTGCGCTCTCCGCCCAAATCTTCAGGAAGGGCACAGGTGGGAGCCGCCACGATCGCCCCGGTGGGTTCGTAGGTTAAAAGCTTGAGCAGCAGAGCCGATCGTTCGACCATTTCGCGCCAACGGCCTTTGTAGGTGCATTGGGACAGCCAACGATGCCAATATTCGATCGTGTGGCGAAATAAGCCCGTTGTTTCCAGATGGCTCAAGGGCAATCCGCAGGTTCCAGACTCCAGTTCTCGCAAGACAAAGGTGGCAGTTTGTCCTTCTTCCAGTGTCACCTTGCCAACAATGCCGTTGCCCTGCTGGTGGAGCGGGATATTTGTCACCAGACCTAAACTCAGCGTTGGTGAATGGAAGCAGGCTCCAGTTTCCATGACGCTGATGTCATGCTCATCTCTGGCGTAGTTGAATGCAGGCTGACATTCAATGCTGAAGGTCATACTACCGCGTTCCACCTTTACCTGGCGAATCAGCCCGTGATAGGTTGGATGCTCTGTTGAAATGCCAACGGGCATAAAGTCAATAATTTCGCCAATGCCATCGGGCATGAGAAAGCGAGTAATTAAAACATTCGTACCTGGCCAATACAACTGCTTGCAGGATAGAAGATCGCGGTCTGCACCGTTAACCACAGGGCTAATTTTGAAGCGGCCCCCTTTTTGCTCATCTAGAATCGCTCCAAACACACTGGGCGAGTCATGCTTGGGAAAACAAAACCAGTCGATCGAGCCATCCAGACCCACCAACGCAGTCGTGTACATATTCCCAATAATTCCGTAGTTTTCGATCGGTTGGTAGGGCATAGGTAGAGAAAACAGGAGAGAAAGGAGCTTATTTCTTCATTGTGAATCATCATCACGAGATTTTCTAGATCTGCCATCTCTAGACATGTTGATGATAGGTAGAGCAGATTGAACCTGGAGCGACTGTTGTGGAACGCCGATGTTAATTCCAGTTTGGTCGAAGGCAATTTTTAAGCGTCTACGATATTCACGGGCAACGTCCCACTGTTTCAACGGTAAGGTTTTAATCCAGATTCGCACCGTCGCACCTACATGGTCTAAATTGTCAACCCCTAATAGTAAAGGCGGTTCTAAAATTAGGTTTTTCCAAATTGGATCATCTCGCATATCGTCGGCAATTCGTTCAACTAATTCCAGTGCTTGGTTGATGTCGGATGTGTGGGAAACGGGAATCATAATATCGACTCGCGACCACTCTTTAGACAAGTTTTGCACGATCGCGATTTGGCTATTTGGAATGGTGATTAACCGTCCTTCTTCATTGCGTAGTTGGGTAATGCGGAGGTTCATCGTTTCTACAAAACCTGCCACCTCTCCCACGACAATCACATCGCCCACGCCATACTGGTCTTCCATCAAAATCAAAAACCCGTTGATAATATCTCGCAGCAGGTTTTGTGATGCTAAGGAAACAGCGATACCAATGATTCCGGCACCGGCGAGCAATGGGCCTAAATCTAAGCCTAAAACCGCCAGAATGGTCAGAATCCCGATCGCAATAATGACGGTGGCAACGATGCTTTTAATTACCTGAGAGAAAGTGGAAAAGCGCAACGCCAAACGTTGAGACTGTACCGAGACGAGGGCTGTCCGTTCTTGAAGTACCAGTGCCACGCGATCGATCAACACATTGCTTAACCGAATCAGCCCATAGATGGTTAAGATAACCACCGCCACTCGGAAGGGAATCTCTAAGGCACTGAGGATGAGGGGCCGAAAGCCGCGAGTATAGGGAAACAAGCCCAAAATTGCAAAAATGCCACCTGCCCAAAGTAGCCACTGCCCAATGCGGCAAAGCCAGCGTTGAAACTCAATGACGCTGACCTTTTGCTGCTTAGAAACTTTTTGCCGTAATGCACTAACCACCTGAGACGATGGCGGATCAGACGGATCATTGGGTGGAAGGGCCGCAATTTGCTCAGCAATGCGAGATTTGCGGTGAGCCAGCCAGGATTGAATTCTGGCCAGGGCCCAACTCAAAAGCACAACGCTCAACAAAATGATCCCAGCAATTTGGGCTTGCTGCCACAAAAATTCAGGTTGACGTTCTGCTCGGTAGTTCAAAAAGCCGCTACGAATAGTTCGCCTCAGTTCATTGGCTCCGACCGTCGGATCAGAGGAACCTGCTAAGCGGGCATCCAACGCTGTTACTGTCAGCAAAAATAGCGGATCGCCTGTTCCATTTTCAATGTAAATAACGGGCAAATTATTTTGGCGATCGGGTTCCCAGTAAACCTGGAGCGTTGCCGGATTGGAAACTTCCTGTGCAACGGTGTTCAACCGCTGCTGAATTTCCGCTGCCCTAAGCTGAGCTGAAATCGTATCGGTTGGTGCGACTCGAAACAGTGTTCGTCCATCCAGGCGGACAGGAGCCGAGTTGATATACCGCTCCACAGGAGTTAGCAGCCCGTCAACAACTGGAAATTCAAACCGTTCTGGCGTTGTGGGGGAAGTGGGAAGGGCGGGAGATTCTAAGGAAGGGATATCGGGAAGAATTTCAGAGTCCTGGCTCCAAGCGGGTGTTGCAGCCCAAAATATCCCTATACAGAAAACGATCGTTCCCAAAAATGCTGAAACGCTTCGCAGAAGTCGTTGACCCCGACGCGATCGTTTTTGCCAATCCCCAAACGGGTGGAGCGTGGGCTTGGGGCTTTGTTTATGGGTTTGTCTGGTGTGAGTTTGTCTGGGATGTCGCGGTTTAACCATTCTGACGTTCAGACTCCTATTCGTTTAGACTCCTATTCCTGCGTTTGGGCAAAACCCCGTTCAACATAGTCTCTAGCAGTAGCGAAAAGGTTCCCCCATAAGATGGATTCTATAACGTCTGGATTTGGAACGACATGGAGAATAAACCTATCTCAGAAGCACTCATTTAACCGATCGTCCAGAGTTTATCCCTTTGGATCGATTCATATTTCTCTGACGGTTGACATAATAAAGACGAAATAAGGACGAAAGCCGCTAACAGGGAGATGACAGATGAATATGCAAGTTGCACAACCCAAATCTTCATCCAATCAGACGGAATTGAACCGGGCTGATCAAACGGAATTTATTTTAACGATGGCATTTCTTTTTGATTTGGATCAGCCTAGCCAAGAAGATGCAAAAGCTACAAAAACCGCATCCTCTACGAATCAAGATGCTCCCGTGGCAGATTCAGCCAGTGCCTTATCAAATGCTTCATTTGATCCATCAACCACTCAAGTAAATTTCTCCAGCGTGAATATGTTATTGTTACGTCCCATTCTGCTGTAGGAAACCAGAGTGATTAACGTTTATAATTCCAGTTTTTGTTTGTAAAAACAATTTTGAATTGGAAACGATTTCAACGGAATAAAAATTAGGAGTAAGCGATATGGCAAGTAATTCTGCTGAGCCAAATAATGCTGGGGCAAATAATTTTGACCAAAGCCCTGATGCAGCACTGAGTCAAGATCCGATCGTGGAAACCAGCTTATCCCAGGAGGATGTGTCCCCCACAGGTCAGGCGATTCCTTCCGGTTATGAACCAATCGGAGAAGAAGTCGAAGGCAGCACAACACCGTCAGATAATACGGTAGATGACATGGCAGATGCGATCGGAGTGGAACTGCGCGATCGAGAATATGTTGCTGTAAAAGATAAGTTACAACGGCGAGACGATCGACGATATGAACTTGATCCGGATTCAGCAGAAAGCTAGTCAAGACATCTTCTCGCGATTCTTCAACCTCAAAAGCAAAGGATCTGATTCAGACCAACGTTAATATGCTCAATCCTGGTGAGCAACGGTTAAGGTTAAACCAACAGATGTGAAGCGCACCAAACGAAAGGCTGAATTTGGATTATGATCTCTGGCGATAGAGAAGTAATTTGAGGCTTTTGGATGGCAATTGAAGCATCAATGGCTGAGGCTGCGATCGAGCAAAACCTGGAGCGGTTCCTTCTAGTCCTATCCGTTTCTCTGAGCGTTGCAACGCTGCCGCAGATTGTAAGCTGGTTTCGACGAATTCCCTACACCTTGCTGCTGGTGATCGTGGGTTTAGGGCTGGCCGTAGCAGATGTTCGGCTAATTAACCTATCCCCCAACTTGATCCTATTTATTTTTCTGCCTCCCCTGCTATTTGAAGCAGCCTGGAACTTAAAGTGGTCAGAGTTAAAACAAAATTTGATCCCGATTACGCTGTTTGCGGTTTTGGGCGTTGTGATTTCGACTGCCGGAATTAGCCTGGGGTTAAGCCAAATTTCTGGAGTGCCCATTGCGATCGCCTCGCTGATTGGAGCCAGTTTAGCCGCCACTGACCCGGTTTCGGTTACAGCATTATTTCGAGAGTTGGGCGTTGCCAAACGGCTTTCTGTCCTAATGGAGGGGGAAAGCTTGTTCAACGATGGCATGGCGGTTGTGGCGTTTAGCTTTTTGGTCGCTCTGTCCTTGGGAGATGCCGAGCTAGCTGTGCGGCCAATTCTCGTTGAGTTTTTTGTGGTCGTGGGGTTGGGTTTAGGCATTGGCATGTTGATTGGATTTGGGATCTCCTACCTCACCCAACGGTTTGACTTACCACTGGTTGAGCAATCCCTCACGCTGGTTTCTGCATACGGTTGTTACATTGTGACAGAACAACTGGGCGGTTCTGGGGTGATTGGCGTGGTGACAACGGGATTGATTTTAGGCAATTTTGGCTCCCGGATTGGAATGAACCCGCGCACCCGAATCATCGTTACGGAGTTTTGGGAGTTTATTGCCTTTTTTGTGAACTCCATTATGTTTTTGCTGATTGGCGATCAAATTTTGTTTCGATCGCTGCGAGAAAATTTACCCACGATCGCCGTCACCGTTGGGCTAATGATCCTCACACGGGCCATTGCAATTTATGGCTTAACGTTTTTCTCCAATCGCGTGGTAAACTCTGAAATTCCGATCGCCAATCAAACAGTGCTGTGGTGGGGCGGCTTGCGCGGTTCAGTGTCGATTGCTCTGGCTTTAAGCGTACCGGCAACGCTGGCAGGGAGAGATGAGGTCATTGCCACGGTTTTTGGCGTTGTTTTGTTTACGCTGCTCGTACAGGGGTTGACCATCCAGCCGTTGTTAAAAGCTCTCAATCTTTTGGGGGATCAGCCGGTACGCCAAGAGTATTCAGAACTGGTAGCCCGACGAGCAGCCCTGGAACGGGTAATGCAACATTTAACGCAGATGAAAGAACGACCTGAAGTGGAAGCCGATTTTTACAACTTGCAGAAGGCTCTTGTTAAAGGAGAATTACAAAAACTAGAAAATGAAATTGACAAATTAATGAATGAAAATCCTAATTTGCGCGAATTTACAACGGAACAATTGCGATCGGAATTAATGGCAATTGAAGCAGATACCTATGCCGAGTTTGTTAGAGTTGGGCGGCTAAACGAAGAACTTGCTCCTACCTTACAGCTTATGTTTAACCAAAATGGAGAAGGCTAGGCCCATTCCAGCAGCATGTGCGTCTTGCGGAGTGTTAAGATGCAGCCCTAATTTCCGGGGCAAGCGGGAAAATGACTGTGGCTGTTAGTAAATCTGATGAAAAATTCTGCTCTAACCCCCTAGGGCAGTCCGAAAAATGAGTTGGACAGTTTTAAGTTCTCAATCCGTCCGTTGTTAAGTTTCAGCAACCTAAGATTGTCCTAACCCATTCATCGCCCTATCGCCTTAAACCCCGATCGCCATGACAAAAATTTACTTTGCCACCAACCGCAACCCCTTACCCCCCAACGCGCCAACCGATTTTGGCAGTACCTTCAGCACTGATGGACTCGCGAATCTCCGTTTTGGCAAAGCGGAAGTGTCTCCAGATCGAAACATTCCCCCACAAATTACTGTTGCCCCTGAGGATTTATTCAGCGATCCCCCGCTGCTAGGAAGCCAAATGATCTTTGAAGAAGTCCGCCAGGAAATGTGCGAACAGGCCGAAGATACGCTCATTTTCATTCACGGCTTCAATACTTCCTTTCACAATGCCCTGCGCCAAGCCGCTGAACTCCATCAAATTTTGACCCGCCCGGATGCCCTCAACCCAAATGATCCGTTGCGGCTGAATATGTGCGTCTTTTCCTGGCCATCCGATGCTTCCTTGCTCCTAACAAACCCCCGATCGCAGGATGTGGTTGCTTACCGAAACGATCGTCTGGATGCAGCTGCTTCTGGGGCCGCCTTTGCCAGAGGGTTTTTGAAGGTAGCAGATTTTATTAATAGCAATGTAGAAGAACGGTGTCGCCAACGCTTGCATTTAATCACCCACAGTATGGGGGCATATGTGCTGCGCCATGCCTTGCAGGAAGTTCGTAAATTTGTGCCGGAGCGACTGCCGCGCATTTTTGATCAAACTTTACTGATTGCGGCCGATGAAGATGATGATGCCTTCGAGCATGATCATAAACTGCGATTACTTCCCCGCATCACTCGCCATACCAGCGTTTACTTTAACCGAAATGATTTAGCATTGTGGGCCAGCGATCGGCTTAAAGGCAACCCGGCTCGCTTGGGTACAGATGGGCCGCTTCAGCCGCTCCAACTACCGCGTCATGTTTATCCGATCGACTGTACCGATGTTGTCTCCCGGTTGAGCGATCCGACATCCCATAGTTATCATCTCAACGTGGAACGAGTGGCGATCGACCTGCGGCAAGTATTACGCAATCAAGTGTCCGATGAAATTCCGGGACGCAAGTATGTGCAAGATTCTAATACCTATCGCTTATTGATCAATCTTCCATCCTAAAAAAATCTTTAGAATCTCAGACATCCCCAGTTCGCTACACTATGAACAGCATCCTGGGAATGGCCATGACCTTTGCAGATTTTCCCCTCGAAGAGATTCGGTTGCCGCCCTGTGACCTATGGAGCGACGAACCGCCGTTGGAAAGTGATTTACATCGCGATCAGATCGACCTGCTGTTAGCCTGTTTGAGAACATGGTGGCGCGATCGAAACGATTTTTACGCCACTGGCAACCTCACCATTTACTACAGTGAAGATAACATTACGACCCGCGACTTTCGTGGCCCCGATTTCTTTGTTGTTTTAGGGACGGAAAATCGTCCTCGTCGGAGTTGGATGGTGTGGGCAGAAGGGGGAAATTACCCAAATGTGATTGTTGAGCTTTTGTCCAACAGCACGGCAAGGGTCGATCGCAATGAGAAAAAGCAGCTTTACCAGAATACCTTTCGCACGCCAGAGTACTTCTGGTTTCACCCTGAGACCCTAGAATTTGAAGGATTCCGGCTCATGGCTGGCCAATATCGCCCCATTAAGCCCAACGCCATCGGCCATCGCTGGAGCCAACAGTTAGAACTATTCCTGGGAATCCACGATCGCCAACTGCGGTTCTTCGATGCCTCTGGAAACCTGCTTCCTTCCCCAGAAGAGCGAGCTGAACAAGAACACCAAAGAGCAGAGCAGGAACGCCAAAGGGCAGAACAAGAGCACCAAAGGGCAGAGCAAGAACGCCAAAGGGTAGAGGAACTTCAACGAGAGTTAGAAGCACTTCGATCGCGTTTGCAAGAGGGTAATGGGTAATGGGTAATGGGTGATGGGTGATAAGTTGATTGGTGCTTACTAACATCAGAATATAGCCCTACGCAAGCACGTTAAGACAGTTCCGTAATGCCAAACCTATTTTAGGGTTCCGTTACCTGAGATTGTCCTAACCTTTCCATCCGTTGCTATAGGTAATAGAATCAGCAAAATTTTCCTGATCTTGTACTTTTGAGATCGATCGCCTCATTCCAAAAAAAATCCTAGAACCTTCTAGGAATATTCTCAAAGCGTTCTTGAGATGTTCTGGTTCCAGGGATAAATGGCGATCGTTTCTTAACTTGGGGTTCTTCTTTTGAAGAAATCTACTTGCGGAATGAACAGGGATCGCTTCATTGTTTGATTGGTGAATTGAAGCGATCGACCTGTTTATAGAACCTGTTTAAACCGGGTTACATCACTCTAATTGCAGTTGGGTCATGCCCCAGGAACATATTGGAAGTCTTGCGCGAGGCTGACATTGATATTGTCCGCTACGACTCCAACCAGTTGATTGGTTGGCTTGTAGTATATAGCCATATCATTATACGAGCCTCTCACTCCTGCCAGATCATCTAACCTCAATACATAATCACTCGCCTGACCCTGAACGGAAATCTTGTCTCCTTGAGCGCGGTTAAAGTCTGCAATGATGGCATAGCCACTAGTCCGGTAGAAATCCTTGAGGTAGAAGAAATCTGCCCCTGCTCCGCCAAACATCGTATCGACTCCACCACCCAAACCGATGAGATGATCATTACCATCACCACCCACCATCTGGTCTGACCCGGCTCCGCCAATCAGTGTGTCGTTGAATCTGCTGCCCAGCAAGGTGTCATTACCAGCCCCTCCATCCAGGTGGCTGCCTTCGTATACCTGCATATTTGCCACAAGCGTATTACCGAAGCGGTTGCCTACAGCCTGGGTGGTGTACCAACCAGCAAGTTCTACTCTTTCAACAAATTGTAGATCGTCAGACATTCGGTAGACTTGTTTTGCCGTAGGATGATTACTGTCGTAGATATTAGCAACGATCGTATCGGTTCCTTCATTGGCGTATTCAACGATTACTGGTGTGTTGTTGCTATAGATGTGATACGTGTCATTTCCTGTACCACCGTACAACGTATCTCCGACACCACCAATTAGGGTGTCATTGCCGATGCCACCGTAAAGTTCAGAGCCACCTCCGGAACTAGTCAGCCAATCATTACCACTACCGCCATGAATGGTATCTTTACCACCCATTCCAACGATTGTGTCGTTTCCACCTTCGCCACGGAGTTCATTATCCCATTTGTTTCCCCAGATCATGTTGTTTTGATTGTTCCCAGTCCCATTACGACCAATTCCCTTTGCATCATCCATCAGGGTCAATTCTTCAACAAAATCAGGTAAAACGTATCGCTGTGCATAGGAGTTTACCCGATCGTACCCCTCACCGTCTCGCTCAATGATTTGATCTCGTTCGCTATCGACAACATAAGTATCATTTCCTTTGCCGCCAATCATGCGATCGTCACCAGTTCCCCCATCCAGGGAATCATCTCCATCTAGACCTGCCAATGTGTCATTGCCAGAGCCGCCGAGCAAAGTGTCGTTTTTTCCTCCCCCCGTTAGGCTGTCATGTCCAGCACCGCCATCAATGTGCCAGCTATCCCACCATTTGATGGGCCAAATTCCTGATTGTTCTGCTGTGATCGTGTCGTTGCCAGAGCCGCCAGTTCTTCTTGTAACCATTGGAGTTTCTCCTTGAATTTATTGTTTGAGTTGTGTGCAGTCTGTTTGGTTTGTGGAACGATTCCCTCAGTTCATTTCGTGTCTTTGGCTGAGGGCGAATTTTGTATCAGCAAAGGGGTTTCCTTTGTTTCCGAACCTTACGTTAGCGATCGCCTCGTTCCCAAAGCGTTCTTAAAGCGTTCTGTGTGAACTGTTATCGTATGCTTGAGCGCAAGGCAAAGCTGGGCTACCTCACAGCCCAAGAGATTTGAGCTACATAAAAGACTCCTAAACGATGTTGAGAATAATGAAACTTGTGGTTTGAAGTGTTGAAGGGGTATTTCAGCCGCTTCAGTTTTAGTAGAGGAACTTGCCGATCGCCAAACCATCAACCGTAAAAGCAAGAAGCTGACTGGTTTCTGGCGGTTTTGGGTGGCTGGTTAACCTCCACACTTCATACGATACAGAAGTCGCCTCAGGTTGTCTTTACAGGAAAGTATGGAGTGCCAGTATGCAGTGCATTTTCAGGAAAGTATGGTGCGATCGACCTTAAAGTATGGAACTCGATCAAAAAAGCCAGTACATTAGGAATCCGCCTTTTTGTTTTGTAGTGCTTTAGAAAAAGTGTGAAATTCGGCTAAATCCCCCTAAATCCCCCCGTTATGGGGTGTAAACTTTTGGCAATTCTATATTTCCTCTTATATCCTCCTATGCATCCTGTTTCGTCGATCGAAGTTGAGTTTGACCAAATTATTCAAATTGCAAATAACATGCTGCAAGCGGAGTTCGATCGCCCGCTCAGTGATTTAGAAATTGAATTATTAAGGGGAGCTTGGGATAACCTGACCTACGATGAAATTGCGACGCGATCGGGCTATTCATTGAACTATCTTCAGCGCGATATTGGCCCTAAATTCTGGAAGTTGCTCAGTATAAGCCTTGGGCGCAAAATCAACAAAACCAATGCGAGAGGCATTTTCACCCACCTCTTTCAAACCCAACCTCAAACCCAATCTCAACCTCCTGAAAATCCCCCAATTCCAACCCTGTCTCCCCTCCCAC